>JAQXIW010000043.1 GCA_029007985.1 Oscillospiraceae bacterium
GATTGAAACCGAATCCTTGACGGTTTTGATAATATCCGTATCAATGCCCGGATTGTACATCTCCGCCCTTGTCCTCGCGTGCAGAGTTATAAAATTCACACCGACGCTTTCGACCTTTTTTGCCAATTCCACACAGGAAATGCAGCTTTCGTCCCAGCCCTTTCTCATTTTTACCGAAACAGGCGTGCCCTCGGCGTTTTCGACCACCGTCTTTGCAATTTTCATCGCCCTGTCGGTGTCTTTCATAAGCCGCGAGCCCGAATTGTTGTTTACAATTTTCGGCGCAGGGCAACCCATGTTTATGTCGATAAAGTCCGGCTCGTATTCGAGAGCGATTTTTGTGGCTTTTACAAAATCGCTCGGCTCAAAGCCGAAAAGCTGAATACCGTATTTGCCTCTCCTGTCAAAATTTTTCATAAGAGAGCGGGATTTTTCATCGCCGTAACACAGGGCTCTTGCCGACACCATTTCGCTGACGGTAAAGCCGGCGCCGTACCTGTCGGCGACCTCTCTCATAACAATATCACAAAATCCTGCCATCGGGGCAAGGACTGCCGGGTTATCTATTTCAAGTCCGTTCAGATTCATTTTTACTTCCTTTTTGAAATTTCTGATAAATTATACCATAAATAGTATAATTGTGGTATACTTATATAGTTAAATAATTACTAAACCGGTGGTGTAAAAATGAAATTACTTGCAATAGACGGCAACAGTATAGTGAACAGAGCCTTTTTCGGAATTAAAGTGCTGACAACATCCGACGGACAGTATACAAACGCAATTTACGGTTTTCTCAATATTTTGCAAAGACTCGAACGGGAGACCTCCCCGGACGCAGTCGCAATAGCTTTTGATTTGAAATCACCGACATTCAGACATAAAATGTACGACGGGTATAAAGCCACCCGAAAGGGCATGGCGCCGGAGCTCGCCGGGCAGATACCTGTATTGAAAGAAATTCTCGCCGACCTCGGCTATAAAATGGTTACCTGCGAGGGATATGAGGCTGACGATATTCTGGGCACTTTTGCCAAAAAATGCACCGACAGCGGCGATTTCTGCTATATTGCCACGGGTGACAGGGACTCTTTACAGCTGGCTTGCGACAGCGTCAGCGTAATTTTGGCACAGACCGGCAAAAACGAACTCATGGATGTTGCCGCCGTAGAGGATAAATACCGGCTGAAAATAAATCAGCTTATAGATTTGAAAGCTTTGATGGGCGATTCCTCCGACAACATACCGGGGGTAAAAGGCGTGGGCGAAAAGACAGCGGTGTCTCTTTTGCAAAAATTCGGCACTCTCGACGGCGTATACGAAAATATCGACGACCCGTTTATAAAAAAATCGCTCAGAGAAAAGCTCGTAAAGGACAAGGACAACGCCTATCTGTCAAAAGAGCTGGGCACAATATGCAAAACCGCCCCGATAGATACGGATTTATCTCACTATGTCAAGGGCGGCGGCAATCCCGACCGGGCTTATGAAAAACTGATGAAGCTGGAAATGGTCACGATTGCTCAAAAACTGACCGGTAAAAAAGACGCGGACATTGCGCCGAAAACCGAAAAAACACTTGAGAAAGCCGACATAGCCGACTACGACGGCACAATGAAAAAATGCGTCGTATGCGAGAACGACGACAGCTTTATTCTCGTATGGGATAAAAAAGTACAGAGACTTTATAAAAACGATGTGCTCGGCTCGACAAGAGAATTTTTTGAGGCAAAGGATATTGAAAAAATAGCATACGATTCAAAATCTCTGTTCAGATTTTGTTTTGAAAACGGAATTGACGCCGAAAACATTTCATTTTCGATAAATTTGGCGGCGTATCTTTACAATCCGCTTGCGTCCGGATACGAAATGGAGTTTATAGCCTCTTCAAACGGCATTGAAAAAGCCTTTGAATGCGAGGACAAAAAAGCCACTTTGGCACAGCCGGTATACGAATTTCTCAAAGAGAAAATAGAGAGCGAGGGCATGCACAATTTGATGTACGACATTGAATTGCCGCTGTCCGAGGTGTTGGCAAATATGGAGTACATAGGCTTTGCCGTGGACAGAGAGGGTATAACGGAATTCGGCGAAATGCTGAGAGACAAAATTTCACAGATTCAGTCTCAAATATTCGAGATGGCGGGCGGCGAGTTCAATCTGAACAGCCCGAAACAGTTGGGTACGGTGCTTTTTGAAAAATTAAATCTGCCGGCAGGCAAAAAGACAAAAACAGGCTATTCCACAAACGCGGAAACTTTGGAGTCTTTGAGAAGATATCACCCGATAATTGATTTGATTTTGGAATACCGCACTTATCAGAAACTTTCGTCAACCTATGTGGACGGCCTTTTGTCAAAAATCGCACGGGACGGGCGAATACACTCCACATTCAATCAGACTGAGGCGCGCACAGGCAGAATTTCGTCCTCAGAGCCGAATTTGCAAAATATTCCGGTCAGGACAAAGCTCGGCAGCGAGATGAGAAAATTTTTCGTGGCAAAGAGAGGATGCGAGCTTTTGGACGCCGACTACTCACAGATTGAATTGAGGATTCTCGCCCACATGTCCGACGACGAAACCATGAAATCCGCTTTTATCGACGGCGAGGACATTCACGCCCGCACTGCCGCCCGGGTTATGCATCTGCCTATTGAGATGATTACACCGGCTCTGCGCAGCCGTGCAAAAGCGGTCAATTTCGGCATAGTTTACGGCATAGGCGCCTTCTCGCTTTCAAAGGATATAGGCACAACCGTAAAAGAGGCAAACGAATTTATAAACGATTACTTTGACAATTTTAAGGGCGTCAAAAAATATCTTGACGGCGTAAAGGAATTTGCCAGAGAAAACGGATATGTCACGACAATGTTCAACAGAAAGAGAATTTTGCCGGAAATCCGCAACTCCAATAAAAATGTTCAGGCATTGGGCGAGAGAATGGCGATGAACACCCCTATTCAGGGCACATCCGCCGACATTATTAAAATCGCAATGGTAAAGGTTTACAACCGACTCAAAAAAGAGGGGCTTGACAGCAAACTGATTTTACAGGTCCACGATGAGCTTATTGTGGAATCTCCGGAAAACGAGGTTGAAAAGGCAAAGAATATTTTGCACGAGGAGATGACAAACCGGGCGAAACTGTCTGTGCCTCTCAAAGCCGATGTAAACACCGGCGCAAATTGGTATATAGCAAAGGGATAAAAATGGAAATTAACAATATCGTAATTGAGCCTTTTTCAATTAAATATCTGGAACAGGTGGGCGAAATTCACTATCGGGTTGCTGACGGCTGGTCGCTTAAAGGTCTGGTGGCGGATTTGGCAAACAGCGCAACAAAAAGTTATGTCGCGACGATTGACGGCAAAGCCGTTGCGTTTTGCTCTTATCTTGTGACCGACGACGCCGAATTGGAATTTGTCTGCGTTCACCCGTCATACAGACATAAGGGGATAGCAACAAAGCTGCTGGACGAAACAATGGCTCAAATGCCGCGGGAAATATACAGAGTAGTGTTGGAAGTCCGCAGTCAGAACGAAAACGCGATAAAGCTGTATGAAAAGCTCGGCTTTGATAAACTCGGCATCAGAAAACGCTTTTACTCATCGCCTGCGGACGATGCCGTGGTAATGGAAAAAAACAGAAACGGTGCAAAGGAATTGGATTGATATGTATATACTCGGCATTGAATCAAGCTGTGACGAAACAGCTGTCTCGGTAGTTGAAGACGGCAGAAAAATCCTGTCAAACGTAATTTACTCATCGGTTGAAGAACACGGCCTGTACGGCGGCGTAGTGCCGGAAATAGCGTCGAGAAGACACATCGACGCAATCAGCGAGGTCTGTCAAAAAGCCCTTGACGATGCGAATTTGAAAATTGACGATATAGAGGCAATCGCCTGCACACACGCCCCCGGGCTTATCGGCGCTCTGCTCGTCGGTATAAATTTTGCAAAAGGTCTTGCGTACGCCTCCGGTAAGGCTCTGGTGCCCACACATCATTTAAGAGGACATATCGCCGCCCTGTATCTGACATACCCTGATTTGAAACCGCCGTTTTTGTGCCTCGTGGCGTCCGGCGGTCACAGTCATCTGGTGGCTGTGGACGACTATACAAAATTCAGAGTGTTGGGCAAAACAATCGACGACGCGGCGGGCGAGCGGTTTGACAAGGTATCCCGTACTCTCGGTTTGGGCTATCCGGGCGGGCCGGCAATCGCAAAGGCGGCGCTGAACGGCGATAAAAACAAATATAAGCTGCCTACTCCGCACACCGAAAACAGATATGATGTCTCTTTTTCGGGGCTGAAAACGGCAGTGATAAACATTTACAACAGCGATAATATGAAGGGTGTGCGGACGGACAAAAACAGTCTGCGGGCGTCTTTTCAGGAAAAGATTGCACAAATTCTGTCCGATAACACTGCCCGGGCGGCAAAGGAATACGGCTTTGACAAGGTCGCAGTCGCCGGCGGCGTATCGGCAAATCTCCGTCTGAGAGAACTCATAGAGGAAAAAATAGGCAAAGACAGGAAATTTTACGCCCCGCAGCTGTCACTTTGCGGCGACAACGGAGCAATGATTGCACGGCAGGGCTATTACGAATATATAAACGGCACAAGAGCCGGTCTCGATTTGAACGGATTGCCGGTGCTGCCGATAGACTTTGAATGATTTACACTTGACAAATGACAAAAATACTATAAAATTATAGTAACTGTGATACTAAATCACCTATCGGGAAAGGAGAACTATATGATTTTCGAAAAACTGAGAAATATTATATGTGAACAGTTGGAGATAAACCCCGATGAAATCACAATGGATACAAATATTATGAGGGATTACGACGCAGACAGTCTTGATTTGGTTGATATTGTTATGTCTATTGAAGATGAATTCGGCGTTGAGATCCCCGAGGACAGCATGGAAGATCTTGCTGTTATGAGGGCTGCTGTGGAATACATCGAATCACACATGGAATAAACAGTTGATTTACGCGCCCTGATAAAATATCAGGGCATTATTATTGATATGAGAGGTTGAAAATGGCTAAAGATAAAAAATTTGTCACCGAAATCACATCAAGAGATGAAGATTTCGCACAATGGTTTACAGATGTTGTGGTAAAAGCCGAACTTGTAGACTATTCAACGGTACAGGGCTTTTACATTATGCGTCCATACGGTTGGGCGCTCTGGGAAAATATCCAAAAGAGTCTTGATTCAAAATTCAAGGCGACAGGTCACGAAAATGTGGCTATGCCTATGCTCATTCCGGAATCGCTTCTGCAAAAAGAAAAAGATCATGTCGAGGGCTTTGCTCCGGAGGTCGCTTGGGTGACATTCGGCGGAAAAAAAGAATTGGAAGAAAGACTTTGCGTTCGTCCGACGTCCGAAACCCTGTTTTGTGACCACTGGGCTCATGTTTTACAGACATACAGACAGCTGCCGATGAAATACAACCAGTGGTGCAGCGTCGTAAGATGGGAAAAAACCACAAGACCTTTCCTCAGAGGCAGAGAGTTCTTCTGGCAGGAGGGTCATACAATTCACGAAACAGCCGAAGAGGCCATTGCCGAAACACATCAGATGCTTAACATCTACGCCGATTTTGTGGAAAAAGAGCTTATGATACCGGTAATTAAGGGACAGAAGACCGAAAGCGAAAAGTTCGCCGGCGCAGAAGCCACCTATACAATCGAGGCTATGATGCATGACGGCAAAGCTCTGCAGTCCGGCACATCCCACTACTTCGGAGACGGTTTCGCAAGAGCGTTTGATGTCACATTCGCCGACAGAAACAACGGTATTTCGTATCCGCACCAGACTTCCTGGGGTATGTCCACAAGAATTATCGGCGCTCTTATCATGAGCCACGGCGACGATTCCGGCCTCATCATGCCGCCGGCAGTCGCACCGATTCAGATTGTTGTCATTCCGGTAGCTCAGCACAAAGAGGGCGTTCTTGAAAAGGCAAACGAGCTCAAAGCACAGCTTGAAAAACTATACAGAGTAAAACTTGACGATTCCGACAACTCACCGGGCTGGAAATTTAACCAGTACGAAATGAAGGGCGTTCCGCTGCGCCTTGAAATCGGCCCTAAGGATATCGAAAACGGTCAGTGCGTTCTCGTCAGAAGAGACACAAGAGAAAAGACATTCGTAAAGCTGGAGAACCTCGAGGCAGAGGTCGAGAGACTGCTCAAAGATATAGCGGAAAACCTTTATGCCACCGCAAAAGCTAACCTCGACGCCAGAACGGAAACTCTCTCCACAATGGAAGAAATCGTTGCGTCGTCCAAAGCAAAAGACGGATTCATCAAATCTCTCTGGTGCGGCGACGAAGCCTGTGAGGACGCGATGAAAGAACAGGCGGGGCTGTCTTCACGCTGTATGCCGTTCGGCGAACAGGACGATATAGACGGCGTATGCCCTGTATGCGGTAAAAAAGCAAAGCACAGAGTAATCTGGGCAAAAGCGTATTGATATAATTTTTTCGGAGGTATTTACCATGGCATTTATGTCTTATGACCCGTGGGCAGGCATCACAAGCAGAAACGGTATTCCGGGCGACGAGCTTGTTGCCGGACTGCAAAAATCCATCAGAAGAGCCGATGTCGACGTCGCAATCGACATGGCTTATGAAATGTACATCACAAGCGAACAGTTTGAGGACAAACTTTGGAGAAGACTCACAATCATCGCCTGTGAAGACATAGGTTTCGGCGATACAAATGCAATTAACTTTGTAAACAATTTGGACGAGGCAAGAAAAAAGTTCCCTTACACAGACGGCGACAGACCGTTCTTCTTCATTCACGCCATTCGCTATCTCTGCAAGCGGCCGAAGGAAAGGTCGACAGACCACATTAAAAATCTGGTCATCAAAAAGTTTGAACAGGGATATGTGCCGACCGTTCCGGACTACGCATACGATGTTCACACGGTAAAGGGCAGAGAAAAGGGCAGAGATATTATGCACTTCCTCGACGAAGCCTCAAAGGTTACTCCGCTTATGGAGGGCTATGACGACACATACCGTCTAAAACTCAAAGAGGTAATCAAAAAAGAAGAAGCTGAAAATATTCAGCCGAAACCGGGCTCATTCACATACAATGTTTGGCAGGCTTAATCAATTTTTGGCGGAATGAAAATTCCGCCTTTTATTTTACGGAGAAGTGTATGAAGACAGCGATTATTACCGGGGCGTCCGGCGGCATAGGGAACGCAATATCCGAAATCCTTTCAAAAGAGGGATATCGGGTGGCTATGATATATAATAAAACAGAGCCGCGTCTGTTTGAAAATTGCACAGCCTTTCAATGCGACGTAACGGATTATGAATCTCTGGGTAAAGTCTATAAATCCGTCTATGAAAAATACGGCCGCATAGACGCGGTTGTGAACTGTCACGGCGCGGCGCAGACCGTTCAGATTCAAGACGCGGAAAAAGACGACATCGACGGCATGATAATGACGGATTTGACATCGGTTATCTATTCGTGTAAATACGCCGCAGAGTATATGCTCAAACGGCACAGCGGCGCAATCTTAAATATCTCATCGGTATGGGGCGTTGCAGGCGCCTCCTGTGAGAGCGTTTATTCACGGGCAAAGGGCGGCATCATCTCGTTTACAAAGGCGCTGGCAAAAGAGCTGGGCTATTCGGGTATCAGAGTGAACTGCATTTCTCCCGGCGTAATAAAAACGAAAATGCTGGACTGCTATTCCGATGAGGATTTGCGCTCTCTCGCGGAGGAAACTCCTCTGTACAGACTGGGCACACCCGGGGATATTGCAGAGACAGCGGCATTTTTGCTGAGCGAAAAGGCATCTTTCATCACCGGGCAGAACATAACCGTCGACGGCGGATTTATTCTTTAACCGAATGTAAATTCAATAAAACGGCAGAACGACCGTCTGTCTAAAAAGAAATGACCGCAAAAGCGGTCATTTTTGATTATTTGTTTTCAATAGCCCGAACGGCCCGTCTCGCAGCCCGAGCGGCGTCTGCCGTGTATATGTCGGCGCCTATTTCGTCACAGTATTTCTGTGTTATCGGCGCGCCGCCGATTTGAATTATCACCTTGTCTCTTATACCGCTTGTCTTTGCCAAATCCACTATTTTTTTCATTTCCGCCATTGTTGTAGTCAACAGCGCGGAACAGCAGATAATGTCGCATTTTTCGTTTATTGCAGTTTCGATGAATTTTTCGGCAGGCACATCAACACCTAAATCAACGACGGTCAGACCGTAGCCCTCCATCATTATTCGCACCAAATTTTTACCTATGTCGTGGGTATCGCCCTTGACCGTTCCTATACAAACCTTGCCTTTGCCGGTGCTGTCGGTATTGATGAGATACGGTTTTAATATGTCGGTGGCGGCGTTCATACACCTGGCCGCCATGAGCATTTCCGGGATAAACACTTTGTTCCGCGAAAAGTCGTCGCCAACCATTGTCATACCCACAACCAGACCCCGAGAGAGAATTTCCTGCGGGTCTATGCCGTCGCTCAAAGCTTTTTCCACCCGTTTAACCACGCGGTTTTTTCTGCCCTTACGCAGATTTTCCGCTATTTCGGATAGAACGGCGTTGTCTGTTGATTTCTTTTCCTCTATTGCGGAGGTTTCTTTGCCGTTTTCTACTACGGCTATTTTTCTTCTGCGCACGGGTTTTGTGCTTCTGAATTCACGGGCGTGCAGAACTGAATTGTATTCGTCTATCGTCCTGTCTATCACGGCGTCCACATGCTTGTAAATCGCCCCCGGCAAGCCGTAGGTGATACACGGAATAAATCCGCCGTAAGGCGCACATTCGTTGAGCAGATTTTTAGTGTATGTATAAATTTCGCTCTCGGTGGAGACAGGCGTGTCTATCGCCGCGCCTATGCCGCCCATAAGCACCATTTTACCCTGTAAATGATGCAAGAGGGTAGGTATGTCGTTTTCAGGCAAAACGCCCTGCCATACATCTATACCTATTTCAACCATATCGTCGACTATGTCGGCGCAGTAACTGTCGGCGTGGTGAATTACGATAACGCCCTCGGATTTCATATATGAGTAGAATTTTCTGTACGGCTCTTTGAAGAACTCTCTCCACATGTCCCGTTTCATAAACAGGGCGTCTTTTGTGCCCCAGTCGTCATGTGACAAAATCACATCCGGGTGAACATTGTCGATGAGCAGTTTTGCATACCGCATTCTGAAATCGAATATATAATCTATCAGCTCGTGCATTTCCGCCGGGTGTTCGTACAGGTTTGTCAAAGTGTCCTCAAAGCCCATGAGATAGTGGCACTGCTCAAAAATACCCGTGCCCATTACAAAGGCGGACAAATATCCTTCGTCGTTTATCTCCTTTGCCGCTTTTTGACAGCTTTCCCAACCGTCTTGACAGTTGTTTGCAATATCGGGCGCATGGACATAGTCTTGCCAATGGGTGATGTCTTTTAACACCTTCAGCTCGTCGTTTATTACAGGCATAGGGCCCGGGGCGTTTTCCTCAAAAGTTTTGGTTACTCCCCACTTGTCCTTTGCGGTTTCGCCGCGCTTTACGCCGCCGATATATTCGCTTACCGGGTTGCCGAAGATAAATTTCATACCTTCGTATTGTTTCAGTAATCTGTCCGGTTTTCCGTCGGGTTTTATCGTTTCTCGAAATAATTCAGCAGGTGTCATTTTTATTTCTCCTTTTCAAGAAGTATACAGGATATAAATGTTATTGTGTTTTTTCCGTTGTAATAATCAATTCCGGAGGCCTTGCACACATCCCGCACAATCAAGCCGCAAGCCTCCATTGAGGGATACATTCTGTCGGGGAAACGGCACGACCTTTGCGGATAGGTGCATTTTCGGCATCTTTTACACACTCCGCTCGCCATTGGGAAGCAGTCTGGGTAAAACATTTTTGTCTGTCTGACCAATGTGTCAAATCTTGCTTTGTGCTTTTTCTCTGTCCGCACGATACATTCCATATCGAACTCGTCGCCCATTTTACCCAACGTCCGCACAATGACGCCGTTTTTGTACGGGGCAACCTTGGCGGCTATTTCGTCCGGACTGCCGCAGGCAGGCGGACAAGACCAGGACCGCCCGTAATTTGAACACTTGTTTTCTTTGCACATCGCCCTGACCTCATCTTTGAAAATAAGAGATGACATGTTCAGCCGAGCGGATTTTTCAAATCCGATTTGTTGTGCAAGTGAAAAAATACCGTCCATACCGCGCCCCCGAGCCTTGACAATCAAGTAAAAATGAGTGTATATTTATCACAATAACCTATAAAAATAATATTATTTACATTATACGAAAGGCATATTTTTATGTCAAGAGTAACACTGCATACAAAGGGCACGGAAGTCTCGGTTGACTGCCGGGACGGCGAAAAACTGATGTCTGTTTTGCATTCGAACAATATACACATCAGCGCCCCCTGCGGCGGCAACGGCACTTGCGGCAAATGCAGGGTGACGGTAGAACAAAACGGCAAAAGAATGTCCGTATTGGCGTGTCAAACAAAAGTATGCGCAGATACGGATGTGTATATCACAGAAAACCGGGGCGGAATTATCGAGGGCGAGTCGGGGGAGATTATCAAAACCGACGGCGAGCGCGGCTACGGCGCAGCCTGTGATTTAGGTACGACCACTCTCGTCCTGTCTCTGTACGATATGTCGAGCGGAAAACTCGCAGCGACAAAACGGACATGGAACGAACAGAGGGCTTTCGGGGCGGATGTCATAAGCCGTATTCGGCACATAAACGAAAACGGCATAGACCGGCGGCAGTCCGTCATAAAAAAACAAATTGACGGCTGTATATCCGAAATGTGCTCGGCAAACGGAACAGACCCCGACGGCATAAAGAAAATTTGTATATCCGGCAACACGGTTATGCAGCATATTTACTGCGGCTTAAATCCGCGGAGCATAGCGACATACCCTTATAAACCGCAAACGCTGTTTTTTGATTATCACCTAAAAAGCGATACTTTCAAAAACGCCGACATCGTTATGTCGCCATGCGTATCCGGTTATGTAGGCGGCGATATAACGGCCGGGCTTGGCTGCGTTGCGGATGATTCGGACACATTTCTTTATCTCGACATAGGCACAAACGGCGAGATGGCTCTGTCTCACGACGGCAAAATGCTGTGTTGCTCCGTGGCTACCGGCCCGGCTTTCGAGGGCGCACAGATAGAGTGCGGCATGCCGGCGGTCGATGGGGCGATAAGCTCGTTAAAACACGAAAACGGTATAAAATATACTGTTATCGGCGGCAAAAGACCTGTCGGCATCTGCGGCTCCGCAATTGTACAGCTCACGGCAATCCTCATAAATCGGGGCATAATCACCGACACAGGCAGACTTTGTTCGCCCGACGATTTGGATTTTGACACCGATATTTCAATGGGCGAGGACGCCGACGGCAACGGCATTGTATATTTGACAGACGATAAATCTGTATATTTTTCCGCATCGGACGTGCGCAAAATTCAGCTTGCAAAGGCGTCTTTGGCGGCGGGCATAAAAACACTTGTAAAAGCGGCGGACATAACCTATGACGATATTAAAACCGTCTATATTTCCGGCGGATTCGGCAAATACCTTGACGCAGACAGCGCAGTCACGATAGGTATGATTCCGGCTGAATTGAGAGATAAAATCACCTATATCGGCAATGCCTCTCTCAAAGGCACGGTAAAAATATTGATGTCGGAAAAAGAGAGAAAAACTCAGTCGGATTTACGGAAAAAATGCGAATATATTGAGCTTTCGCTCAACGCGGAGTTCAGAGATGAATATATAGAACAGATGCCGTTTTATTACGGCAGAGAGGAATGAATTATGGAATTACACTATCCTTTGATTTTGGACGGAGCGACAGGCTCACAGCTTTACGCAAGGGGATGTCCTGCAGACTACTGTCAGGAGAAATTTTCCTATGAAAATCCGGATATCGTCAGAGCATTTCAACAGGAATATCTCAACGCCGGCTCAAATGTGCTGTATACGCCTACTTTCGGCGCAAACAGGGTAAAACTTGAGGAAAACGGCATACTCAACCGGGTTTACGACTACAACTACAAGCTTGCAAAAATCAGCAAGGATTTGGCAGGCGACAAAGCATACGTGGCAGGCGATATTTCGCCGCTGGGCAAGTTCATTGCGCCGATGGGCGATATGACCTTTGAAGAAATGGTCGACATCTATAAAGAACAGGCTCAGCCTTTGGAAGACGCCGGGGTTGACTTTTTCATCATAGAGACAATGATGACCGTGCCGGAGGCAAGGGCGGCGGTGCTCGCCGTCAAATCCGTCAGCGAAAAGCCTGTTTTCGTCACGTTTTCGGTGGACGGAAACGGCAACACCTTAAACGGCTCGGACATAGAGGCCATCATTACAATCATGCAGGGCATGGGCGTAAACGCATTCGGCTTAAACTGTTCCGTCGGTCCTTTCGATATGCTCGAAGCCGAAAAAAGACTCACCCCTTACGCACAGATACCTTTGATTGCAAAGGCAAATGCCGGTCTGCCTAAACTCGTGGACGGAATTACGGTATACGACACACCTCCGTCGGAATTTGCGCGCTGCGTGCCGGAATTCGCAAAGGCGGGCGTTATGATTTTCGGCGGCTGCTGCGGCACTAAGGCAGAGCATATTAAAGCCATCTCGCAGTCGGCGGCGGAATGTAAAATGGTGCGCCCGGCAGATAAGTATGCGGATAAAATTTTGGCGGCGACCGAGAAAAAAGTGTTTGTTTTAGAGCCGGATGTCGCCGTTGACAAGGTTTTCGCCTGTGACGATGATTTGATAGACGCTCTTGAAGAGGCGGAAAACGACGACAGTAAAGTAATCGGCATCGAGATAAAAAACGAAGATGAGCTGGATATTTTCGCCGAATATCAGTATGCAGTCACAAAGCCGCTGTGCATTGTCTGCGACGATGCGGATTTGCTGGAACAGGCTTTGAGACTCTATCAGGGCAGAGCATTATACGAGGGCAATTTGCCGGACAGCGTTCTTTTGCCGCTGTCTAAAAAATACGGCCTTGTTTTCTGATGTTTCATTTTATTATTTAATTGCGTATAAAATCATATCTAAGTAACAATGTTATGTCAAAATCCCGTTGTGACCAAACAGAAATCCGAATAAATCACCAAAAATTCACACGCTTTTCAGTTTTCTTTATGGAAAAATGCCTTTTTATATGTTATAATAGCGTGGATTTTATAAAAGGGAAGTAATCATTGTGAAAAAGAAAATAGATATAAACACAATTTTAATAGGTCTTACGGTGATATTTATTGTTGTCGGCTGTGCGTTTTTCTACATCGGAAAAAACGCAAACAAAAAATACGACACGAGCACAAACTACGCCACCGTGTATGTCTACAATGAAATCGTAAAGGAGATCAGCCTCAAAGACACCGGCGTATACACCATTGAGGGCGGTGCGTATCCGGTAACTCTTGAAGTCAAAGACGGCAAAATTTGTTTTGAAAATTCCCAGTGCCCTGACCATCTCTGTGAGGGCTTCGGCTGGATTTGCAACGAAATGGATTATGCGGCATGCGTTCCTGCCGGCGTGGCCGTCATCATTGAAACCGGCGCCGACCTTCAGGCAAACGCCGATAAATAACAAACAAAAGCTGCGTTTCGGCGCAGCTTTTTTATTTTACTTATTCAGGCAATGCAGACGGAAAAATACCATGATGATGCATTGCATACAAGTCATTATGCGATTAGAGGCGAAAAAATACCGCTCCGCCGGTTGTCCGTTAAGACATCGTGCGGAACGGTTCGTTTTAATTCAGCAATTACTTTTTAACTGCGATTGCAGCGATTTCAACAAGGTTACCGTTGCCGGCGAGTTTTGCTTCAACGCAAGCTCTTACAGGCATGTTTTCTTTTGATACCCATTCGTCCCAAACAGCGTTCATTTCGCCGAAGAGCTTCATGTCGGCGATCCAGATGTTAACCATGATAACGTGGTCTTTGTCCGAGCCTGCTTTTTCCAAAGCAGCGTCAATCTTTGAAAGAACATCTTTTGTCTGAGCTGTGATGTCGCCTGTCCGGTCGCTTGTAACAAGGCCGGATGTGTAAACCATGCCGTTGTATTCTACGGCTGTTGCAAATCTTACTCCGCAATCGTATCTTTTGATTTCCATTGTGATAATCTCCTTAAAATGAAAAATTTATAAAATAAGAGTTTCCTCATTATTTACTTAAAATGCAGCGCTCTCTTTGTCGTCTGCAACGGTGATATATTTTGACTTGAACTTTTCATTGAGTACATAGACAACACCGCAAACAACAGCCAACACGCCTAAAATAATCAAGAGCCTTTTCAGTAGTTTCATATATGTACCTCCCTGTCTGTCAATAATCGGATATATCAAATTCGCCTACGGCGTCAAAACCGCCCTTTTCGTCCGCAAATACACAGCCATGTTCGCCGTCTTCAAAATTCTGAATGAGATTCAGCCCCACCGTATCGTCTTCACACAAAACGCCGTGTAAAATTTCACGGATAAACCGCTTGTCAAATGTCAATTCGCCGCACCAGTAAAAGCCCTGTTCGTCGTTGGATTTGAAAACATTGAGCTTTACTTTGTCGGTTTGCACGCCGCCGCCGTCTGCGGTGACAGCGTCAATACCGTCGTAGCCGAAGACAACCTTGACTGTGCGTCCGCCGAGCGAAAGCACAAAGGTCAAATCCTTTTTACCCTTCGGGTTTTGTAAAAATGTGTAGGTGCAGACCACTAAATCAGAGCGGCAAACATAGGCTTTGAAATAGCAAAAAATCAAATCTTTTTCTTCGGTGCCGGTATAGCAGGTCATTTTGAATGCCGATTGAGTATCCCACGGTATAATATTATTTGATTTGTATATAATATTACCCATCATAAAACCTGCCAATCCTTTATTATCGAATACTATTATAACACATAAAAGTGAATTATGTGTATATTTTCGCAAAAATATTTTTTATTTATCAATAATTAACCCGGCGGTTTTATATAAATTATAAAAGTATTTATTTATCTATTGAAAAAAAGCCGTATTTGCTTGAAATTTGACTTTTATTTTGTTACAATAGATATTTGAAAAAGTGACTAACAGTCTTTAAGGAGGATTATATAAGTGGCAGTATTTAAAAAACTTGTCCGCAGTGCCGAAGGCGCGCATGTGCCTCACAACAAAAACACTGAGGACTTTGAAACTGTTAAAATGCCGGTCCCTGCAAGGGTTTATATTCCGATGTCAATGCACATCGGTGCACCGGCTAAAGCTTGTGTAAAAAAAGGCTCTGTAGTTTGTGTAGGCGATGTCATCGGTGAGGCAGGCGGTTTTGTCTCTGCACCGATTCATTCGTCGGTTTCGGGTAAGGTTTTCGCTATTGACGAAATCCAAAATCCTAACGGCACAAAGTCACAGGTTGTCGTGATTGACACTGACGGTCTGCAGACCGTAAGCGAAAGCGTCAAGGCACCTGAGGTAACAGACCACGCAAGCTTTGTTGAAGCTATCAGAAATTCTGGCCTTGTAGGTCTCGGCGGCGCCGGTTTCCCTACAAGCGTAAAACTCGCACCGAAGAATCTGGACGATGTCGACACACTTGTTATCAATGCGGCAGAATGTGAGCCTTATATCACAGCCGACTACCGCGAAATGATGGAATGCGGCGAAGATGTAGTCGAAGGCGCAAAAGCCGTAAAGAAATATCTCAACATTGCCAATGTCATCATCGGCATTGAAGCCAACAAGCCGAAAGCCATTGAAAAAATGACGGCTCTCATAAGCGGACTCGAAGGTTTCAAGGTTGCTACTCTTCCGTCCGTTTATCCGCAGGGCGCAGAAAAAATCCTTATCGAAACAACAACCGGCAGAGAAGTGCCTCAGGGCAAACTCCCGGCCGACATCGGCGTACTCGTCATGAATGTTGCTTCGGCCGGTTTTGTGGCAAGATACCTCAAAACAGGTATGCCTCTTATCACAAAGAGAATTACGGTTGACGGCGACGCAATAGCTGAGCCGAAAAACATCGAAGTTGCAATCGGCACACTTGTCAAAGATGTCGTTGAATTCTGTGGCGGCTTCTCACAGGAGCCGGGTAAGGTCATTTACGGCGGCCCAATGATGGGTACTGCTCTCGCAGACATAGACCGCCCGATTTTGAAACAGAACAACGCTGTCCTTGCTTTCGGCAGACAGTCTGCTCTCATGCCTGAGGCGTCTGCATGTATCCGCTGCGGCAAATGTATCAACGCTTGCCCGATGGGTCTTGCACCTGTCGAAATCGCGCTTGCGCTCTCTGTCAAGGACGCAGACGAGCTCAAGGCTCTTTATACAGATCTCTGTATGGAATGCGGCTCATGCTCATTCGTATGCCCGGCAAAGCGCCCTGTTGCTCAGACGATGAAAGAAGCAAAAGATTTCTTGAGAAAGGCGGCAAAGTAATATGAAACTTATCGTATCATCAGCTCCACATATCAAGAGTGCCGAAACAACACAGTCAATTATGATGAAGGTAATCATCGCCACAATCCCGGCAATGATTGCGTCAGTTCTGTTTTTTGGCGTCGGTTCACTCCTTCGCATTGCTGTTTCGGTAGCAGCATGTATGTTCTTTGAATTCCGGTATGAAAAGGCTATGAAAAAACCGGTGACGGTCAGCGACCTTTCCGCAGCTGTAACAGGCGTTCTCCTCGCTTTTAACGTGCCTTCCACAATGCCGCTCTGGCAGGTAGTAGTCGGCGCTCTCGTCGCCATCGTAGTTGTAAAACAGCTCTTCGGCGGCATCGGCTTTAACTTTGCCAACCCGGCTATCGTCGCCAGAATCGTGCTCTCAATTTCCTATGCGGGCACTATGACGGCTTATACGCTCGACGGAGTGGCTTGCTCTACACCTCTTGCCGACTATTCAAACGGCATGGGCGCTGTACCGAACATTATGGATATGTTCATCGGTAAAACGGGCGGCGTCATCGGTGAGACATCGGCTGTCGCCCTTCTCATCGGCTTTGTATTCCTTGTGGCTACAAAAGTTATCAGCCCGGTTGTCCCGGTTACATATGTTGCCACGGTTGCCGTGCTTGCGGCTGTGCTCGGCATGAATCCGCTGGTTTATGTGCTCGGCGGCGGCTTGCTGCTCGGCGCTATCTTTATGGCTACCGACTACACAACAACTCCTTACACAACAAAGGGTAAACTGGTTTACGGCGTATGTCTCGGTATTTTGACGGTTGTTATCAGAAGATTCGGCTCAATGGCTGAGGGCGTTTCCTACGCAATTCTCATCATGAACCTTCTCCTTCCTTATGTCAACCGCGCCACAAGACAGCACCCTCTCGGCGCTCCTAAAAAGACAAAGGAGGCTAAATAATGAAAAACAACTCAACTTGGGAAAATATGATTAAGCCTGTTGTTGTTCTCTTTGCCATCTGCTTTGTAGTTTCAGGCCTTTTGGCAAAGACAAACGACATCACAGCACCTATCATTGCGGAAAACGCATTGAAGGCCGAACAGGCAGCTCTCCTTGAACTTCTCCCTGAGGCGACAAGCTTCGCGGAAGTCGAAAATGTAGACATGGAAAATGTCAACAAAGTATACGCTTCCGACAACAATGTCGGCTATGTCGTAACTTCCGCCGCAAAAGGCTACGGCGGCGACATCGAATGGATGACCGCTTTTGATGCCGAAGGCACAATTGTGGGCGCAAAAGTACTCTCGCAGTCAGAGACAGCCGGTCTCGGCGCAAAGGTTGAAGAATCCTGGTTCCAGGAACAGTTCACAGGCAAAACCGAAGAGCTCACACCTGAAAACATTGATATGATTTCCGGCGCGACAATTTCTTCAAAAGCCACAATCAAAGCTCTCAATGCCGCAAGAAACGCATTCAACAAGTACGGACTCGGCATGGAAGTAGTAGTTTCCGGCCCTGAAGTTACGGTTTCCGGCAACACATATTCAGTAACCGTTCCGGGATTTATGGATGCGGACACGGTTGTCGTCGCTACTGTTGAAAACGGCACAATCACAGCCGTTACGGTTGACGAAAGCGCCAACCCGTCGGTAATGATGACTGCATCACAGGCAGAGACAATCACAGCTGCCATTGTAAACGCTAATTCCGCCGATGTTGACGGCGTAGCGGGCGTAACATTCACATCCGACGCAATTAAATCCGGCGTAAAGGCAATTCTCGACGCCATAGCAAACGGCACAGCCGTAGAGGGCGAAATCTCTTCTTCCACACCGGTTGAAGAAACAGATACAACAGACGACGCCGATGCCGACGAAGGCGTAACGGTTGAGGGCAATGCCTACACCGCAAAAGCCGAAGGCTTTATGGATTCTGAGGTCGTCGTAAAAGTCACAATCGAAAACGGCGCAATCACAGCCGTTGAAGTTGACGAGAGCGCAAACTCGAATGTAATCATGACGGACGCTCAGGTCAATGAAATCATATCCGCAATTATCAATGCAAACTCGGCGGATGTAGACGGTATTGCCGGCGTTACATTCACATCCGACGCTATCAAGGCGGCTGTCAAGGCTTGCCTCGATGCAGCAAAGTAATTAAGAAAGGAAATTGGAAACTATGGCAAAAAACAATAAGTTAAAATTGGTTACCAAGGGCCTTTTGAAAGAAAACCCGGTTCTCAGACTGGTACTTGGTACTTGTCCTACTCTTGCCGTCACTACACTTGCGATAAACGGTATCGGTATGGGCGCTGCTGCAACATTCGTTCTCATTTGCTCAAATGTGGTTATTTCTGCTCTGCGCAAAATTATTCCTGACAAAGTCAGAATACCTGCTTTCATCACGGTTATCGCCGGTTTCGTTACAATCGTACAGATGTTCGTAAAGGCTTTCGCACCGGACCTTGACAAAGCTCTCGGCGTTTTCCTTCCGCTCATCGTTGTTAACTGTATCATTCTCGGCCGTGCAGAAGCATTCGCATCAAAAAATAATGTAATAGATTCTGCTCTTGACGGTCTCGGCATGGGCCTTGGCTTTACACTCACTCTTACCGTTATGGGCTGCATCCGTGAATTCTTCGGTGCAGGCGCACTGTTCGGAATTCAGATTCTCGACTTTGCCCCTCTGGCAATTCTCGGTCGTTCACCGGGCGGCTTCTTCGTATTCGGTGCTCTTATGGCTCTTGCGGTAAAACTCGATATGGCTAACCCGTCAACACTCGGCAACGGCTCCGGCTGTGTCGGCGGTTGTCTCGGCTGCACATACGCTTGCGCGCCTGAGAAAAAAGCAGAAGCAGTTGAAGGAGGTAAAGCATAATGACAAAACTTGCAGCTATATTCTTTAGCATGGTTCTTGTTGACAACTACATTCTTGTCAAGTTCCTGGGTATCTGTCCGTTCCTCGGCGTTTCAAAGAAACTTGACTCATCTGTGGGTATGTCAATCGCCGTTATCTTCGTTATGATGATGGCAACAGCAGTTACATGGCCTATGTACACATATATTCTCGTACCGAACGGTCTTGAATATCTTGAAACAATCAGCTTTATCCTTGTTATCGCTTCACTTGTTCAGCTTGTTGAGCTTATTTTGAAAAAATTCCTCCCGTCACTTCACCGGGCTCTCGGTATTTATCTGCCGCTCATCACAACAAACTGTGCTATTTTGGGCGTAACAATGCTCAACATCGACAACGGCTACAACTTCATTGAATCAATGATTGGCTCACTCGGCGCCGGCGTCGGTTATCTCATCGCTATGGTTATTTTCACAGGTGTCAGAAGCACTCTTGAATACGCAAAACCTCCGAAGTCATTTGAAGGTCTGCCTATCACACTTGTTTCTGCTTCACTTGCCGCCCTTTCATTCAGCGGTTTCGGTGGTCTCATCGAAAACCTCTTTGGCACATTCTAAGGGAGGGTAGAAAATGAATTCAATTGTAACAGCAATTATTGTAATCAGTGTAATGGGCATTCTTGCCTCATTGATGCTTGTTATTGCCGCCAAGGTGCTCTATGTACCTGAAGACGAGAGAATCGGCCTCGTTGCCGAGGTTCTCCCGGGCGCAAACTGCGGCGCCTGCGGTTTTGCCGGTTGCTCCGACTACGCAAAAGCGGTAGTAGAGGGCAGAGCGCCGACAAATCTGTGTGTTCCGGGCGGTGCCGGTGCGGCAGAAGCCGTATCAAAGGTTATGGGTGTTCGCGCCTCCGCAACGGAAGCTAAAAAAGCCGTTGTTCGCTGCCAGGGCTTTGAGTTTAACACAACTAAAAAGTACGAATATCAGGGTATCACAACCTGCGCCGCCGCCGCAAAAATGTATGCCGGCCCGTCTGCATGCGCTTACGGCTGTCTCGGTTTCGGCGACTGTGTAGCCGCATGTAAGTTCGACGCAATCCATATCGTAAACGGCGTTGCTCTTGTAGACAACAACAAATGTACAGGCTGCGGAGCTTGCACAAAGGCTTGCCCTAAGTCAATCATTTCTCTCATTCCTGACGATGTCAACCCGGTTGTTCTCTGTCAGAATGTCGACAAAGGCGCACAGACAAGAAAAGTATGCTCAACAGGCTGTATCGGCTGTATGAGGTGTACAAAGGTTTGCCCGACAAACGCAATCACAGTTGAAAACAACTTGGCAAGAATTGACCAGGAGCTCTGTATCGCATGCGAACAGTGCGCAAAAGAATGTCCTGTTCACGCAATTTGGGTGCCTAACATCAGATACTAATCTGATTACTCAGATAATAAGCGTCCTCGAAAGATAACTTTCGGGGGCGTTTTGTTTTATAATAATTTTAGAAGTTTCAAAAGAGAGTTGCTTTTGAAAACGGAATAATATATTGAACACAATGCAACATAAATTCATGACAATATAAGACTATATGCAAATTCCGTATTCTTTTATGAAGTTTTCCGTTATGATATAATTAAAAAACGGTTACAGGCGAATAGCTGTAACCGTTATTTTTTTCAAATCGGGAGAAAAAGTGTTATGAACAACATATACGGATATGTTCGCGTGAGCTCAAGAGACCAAAACGAAGACAGACAGTTGATTGCAATGAATGAAATAGGAATTGAAAAGAAAAACATTTATATTGATAAACAGCCGGGCAAAGATTTTGACAGACCTCGGTACAAAAAAATGTTAAAGAAATTTAAGCCCGGAGACATTCTGTATATCAAAAGCATCGACAGACTCGGCAGAAACTACGATGAAATTCTCGGGCAATGGAGAATACTGAACATACATTTCATGCAGAAACATTTTACCTAAAAGTGAGGTTGTGGTAAAATATGGTGTAGAGTAAACTTTGAAGTTTCGTGTTGCTTAAAAAATATTTTATTTATCCTACGGAGCGTGGGTTCCAATTCTAATTTTGATAAGATATTCTTGTTTTATCGGAATACTATTAAAAACATAGATGGAGATGAAAAACACATGAATCAGATTAAAATAGGCAAATTCATAGTGGAATGTAGGAAAAAGCAGGGGTATCTACAAAAAGACATTGCTGCAAAATTAGAAATTAGCGAAAAACAGTTTCCAAGTGGGAGTGTGGAAAGGGGCTCCCTGAAGTAATTTACATGGAACCGCTATGTCAGTTATTAGGTATTACAGTTAATGAACTATTAGCTGGTGGATTTATTCCGCTTTTGGAGCTGATTCGCTCGATTGATGTGTCTCGTTTGGAATTGGTTAAACAATTAGAGTTTGAACAATTACGAATGCGTTTATACAAGCTGTATGATATTGAGATTGAAACAATGGAGCTCGCCGAGAATGGCGCAGGTGGATTGACTTACTTTGTGACGGCGGATGACAAAAAGTATGTTGTAAAATATCCGAGTGATAATGAGATGAATCATCCTGATGTGGAGATAAAAGTATGTGAAATGCTTTTAAAGAAGGGAATACCTGCTTGTAAGTTTATTCCAAATAAACAGGGGAAAATGCTTTCAACAGATGAGAATGGAAAAAGATTTACTGTTCAGGATTTTTATGAAGGTATGACATATTCATATAATGAAGCACCACACGGTATGCAGAAAGAATCGGCTGTTTTACTGGCAAAAATACATGAAACTATGAAGAATATGGAGAGCCTTCCGGTTGGTATTGGAGTTGATTTTTTTAAACATAGAAAATCGGAATATATGAAGGATTCATATGCGTTTACTCTACAACAGGCTGTAAATAATGGGGATACAGACATTGCATGTGCGATTCGATCAAATATGCAAATTATAGAAAAGATGCCTGCTTATGAATTTGACATAAACAAATTCAGTTGTGGGAATACACATGGGGACTACATGATTTCACAGCTTATATGGACCGATTCAAACATTAAGGGAGTTATTGATTGGACTTGTGCTTGCCAGCATCCGTACATCTGGGAAATAGTTAGGTCATATGTGTTTATGGCACCGGAAGTGAAACAGGGTGAAATTGATATTGAGGCACTAATCAATTATATTGCCGATTATATGAAAGTTGGTTCACTAAATGCTTATGATATAGAGAATGCAGGAAATATGTTTTATTATTTCTTGTCTGTTTGCAATTTTTATGGTCAGTATTATGATTCGATTTCTAAAAAAAGATATATTTATTTGGAACAGGCCAATATGTCATCAAAACTGCTTATATGGTTTGAAAAACATCTTGATGAATTAAATGAGAGATTGTGTGAATTGAGTAAGCAAGTTACACATCAAAAGAAGATGACATCTTATTATGACGTGGAAGGTTGATTGATGCAGTATCCAAGCAAGAAACCATTGCAACTTATTGATCTTTCAAAGATAAGCGGACTGTTTTGAGACAGATAGAAAATATTCTGAAAAAGAAGTGAATGAAATAATAAGACAAAATATATCCTTTTCCGATATTGAACTTATTCGTAGAGAAATGTTTCAATATAAGCTGATAGGTCGATTAAAAGATGGTTCAGAGTATTGGCGAGAGGATGTGTAAGCACTTGAAAATTTCAGTTTGGGCCTTTGTTATGGGTGCTGAATTTAATAGGAAATAATGCATTTAGAGGGGCTTCATTTGCCCCCCTTTTTGCCCCGAATGGTACAATCGTTATGATTATATCATTTTTGTTGTCCTAACGAACTTGGCATGAAGTGCGGTCTTGACCTTGCGGCTTGTGCAGGCGCACAAACCGACAATCAATGCCAAGGCAATAAACAATGAATGAAATTTCTTTGTTCTCACAAACTATACCTCCTAAATGCGGATGAAATTATAATATTCAGATCAGTTCAATCAGCTTGCCCGGAATTCGCCGGACTGAGTGCCTACTGTGATCGTATAAGTTTCTCCGGAGATAATGTCGGGACTGCTGAGAATTACAACCGCAAAATTCAGTTCAGGCGTAAACTCGATAATAGTGTTGCCGCTCTTATCTTTCAGAACGATATCTGTCCCGGCGGCTTGATTTCTAACGCTTACAGCAAATACACCCTTCTCGGAATCGCTGAAGGTCTGTGCCATACCGGCTGCACCTGTGCCGATAAACGTACCGCCTGTGATCACAGCACTCTTATCATAGTCCAGTGTGGAGGTATCTCCTTGTGTCGGCCCAACAACGACTGTATAGCCACCGCTAATTTCCAATGTGCCGTTCGCATCCAGTCCGTCGCCGGATGCATTGACATACAGATTGCCGCCGGAAATCACGATGCTGCCGTTGCCGGAGGACATTCCGCCTTTCATACTGCCTTTGCCTCCAAACATTCCGTCTCTGCCGCCCGTCATACCACTTTCGTCGGTTCCGCCTGCGGCGTTGAGCCCGTCATCATTGGCAACCAGCTTTATATCACCGCCCTTGACATCAACGTGAAGGGCTTCCAATCCCTCGTAGCTTTTGCTGATATTGATTGTGCCGGCCGTAATTGTAAGGGTATCTTCTGCGTGAATTGCATCATCACCGGAAGCAATTTCAAATGTACCGCCGTTTATCGTAACAGACACATCCGAGTGAACCGAATCATCCGCAGAGTCAATATGGAATGTGCCACCGTTGATCAGAAGGCTGTTTGCAGCTTTGATTCCTTTCATGCTTGTGCTGTTTTCATCGGTTGTGGTTGTCGTGATTTGAGATTAACCCGTTCTCATTCCACCATGACCGCCGCCACCCATAAAGCCGCCGTAATTACCGGAGGAAGCACCAGAGCCATTTACACTGCCGCCTCCCACTAAGAGGTCAAAGGTGCCGTTTTCGATTTGTACATACGCACCGGCGGAAATGCCATCACCCTCTGCTTCAATGTCTATCGTACCGTTTGAGATATAAATAAAGCCAAGGCTTGCATCGTCGGAGTTCTCAGAGTGGATACCGTCTTTACCGGCATCAATCGTCAGATTGGTTTTGCCTGTAATTCTCACGCTGTCGTTTGCATCCAGCCCGTGAGATGCTGAATGTACTGTGTAAGTGCCGCTTGTAATCACAAGATCGTCTTTGCAAACGATACCGTGTCCTGCGGGAGAAGTTACCGTCAGACTGCCGCTGCCGTTGAGCGTCAAGTCTTGCTTGGAGAAAATGGCGGCATCTATATTGTTTTCATCAATGGCGGTAAATGTGCCGCCGTTTGACAGGATATTTTCCGTTCCGTCTGCCAATGTGAGAAACACTTTGTCAGCTTCCGGAATATACAACGGAGCAGATGTCTTGCTGGTAATATCCACGCCGTTCAACACGATCTGCAACTTTGCGGTATCGGGGGCATTGACGATAATCATACCGTCATCGAGTGTACCGGAGATGATGTATGTGGCTTCTTCGGTAATAGTGACCATAGTGCCGGATATTTTCACGCTGTTTGAGCTTGCGGCAACTGATGTGCCGTTTAACTGTATCAGAATGCTGTTACTTTCGTCGTATTCCGTTCTCGCATCTCGATCCGTAAACATATCTCCGTCCGCCTGCGAAAAATCAACATTTGCGCTTGGCGTCTCCGTGTTGTCCACATCGTCTCCGTTTTGGATGATTTCGTTGTTTGTTATATCCTCGCCGCTATTGTCTGTTTCACCGTGATTCCCGGTCGCCCCACATCCTGCAAGCAGGCAGATCAGCAGCGAGAGGACCAATATTATTGATAGATTTCTTTTTATAACACACCTCACACATTAAAGTTCTGTAACAGTTGTTTCCTGTTTGAATACTGTAATTTCAAGATTGCCGTTGCGGAAGCGGATTTTGTCGATCATTTCTTTTTCTTTCGTAACATCACGAAGTGTTACGTCGTATGTCAGCTTGAACATACTGCCCATATTCGTACTTTTCACACGGGTAAGGTCATGGGATACGGTGTATTCCGCAAAAATATCATCAAAGATACCCGAATAGTCAAGATCTTCCGGAATTGTGATCGAAAAGGTCTTGTAAGCATCTGAGTTTTTCTTCTCTCCAAAATCCAGACGACTATACAGAACAAAGGCCGCGCACATCACAACCGTAAACAGAGCGGCAAAGCAGAGATAGCCCATACCGGCGATCAGTCCTGCACCCATAGCAAGAAACAGCGTACAGATTTCTTTTGCTGTTCCGGGTGCGCTGCGGAAGCGGACAAGGCTGAATGCACCGGCGACCGCCACACCCGTTCCGACATTTCCGTTGACCATCATAATGACAACACACACAACAGCAGGCAGCAGAGCCAGCGTTACAACATAGCTCTTGGTATATCAGGTACGGTACATATAGGCAAACGCCATGACAAGTCCGAGAATCAGCGAAAACCCCATACATAGCAAAAAGTCGGTTACGCTGATTACCGTAGTTAAATCTGAATCGAATAAACCTCTGAATAAATTATCAAGCATTGACAGCTTCCTCCATCATTGTTTTAGGTACTCCGCATAATTGCGGAAAGATCATCGTTTGATATGCCGCTCCGTATTTGGAAAACGACATTTTGTAAATGTGTTCTTCGGATAGAACGCGAGCCATCCACAAAGGGATACCGGCGGAGCATTTTATCTCCATCAGCACCTTGTCTTCCGGCAGGATCGGCGTTCCGTACACCTCGGATTCAAGAGACAGATCATCCGGTCTGCAAAGGATGGTATCGTCAAAGGTGACACGGAAATCCGAGCCATCCATTGCGTAGAATGCCTCACGATCGTAGGAAAGAAATACCACAGGATGCAAAGTTTTGTAAAAATCCAGAAAATAGTTAATTTCATCTGCAATCTGCGTATGCTTAGGGCAGTGATGTTCTCCTGCAATCCACTCCATAGCTTCTTCCTCCGGCAGAGCAATTCGGCGTTTATATACCACTTGCTCATACTTCTTTTTGAGTTCTACAAAAACTGTGCTGTCCGGCTCCGCTCGGCTATAGCTTCGGATACGCAGTTTCTCCTTGTACGCCGGTTTCTCAATGGATCTGCGAACCAGCAAATAGGCGTCCGTATCGAAGTAAATGTTGCGTATGGTCGTTCTGCCGTACTTATCCAGCTTCATATACGGTGTCATTGCCGCAATAACTTTTTCTTTTTGCTCAAGAGTCAACATATATTTCAGTTCATATCTTTTGGACACTGTCTGGAAATCCATAAGAATTCCTCCTGTATTCATGATGCAATCATTGTACAGGAGGAAGATTGAACTATTATTGAAATCACAAAACATTCACAGTTCCATGACATGGGGTTGGTTTTGTCAGGATTTGGAGACAGTTGCACGAAACTCCACAAGGCCATTATGACAGTGAACTTCGATTTTTCCCTTGTGCGCTTCCACAATGGCTTTGGTAATGGCAAGTCCAAGCCCATAATGGTTGTCCTTTTCGGTTCGTGCCTCATCCGTACGATAGAATCGTTCAAATAATTGCTCCGTCTTTTCCGGCGGTATCGCCTCTCCGGCATTGATAACCGACAGAATAGCGGTGCTACGGTTCTGCGTAAGACTGACAAGTATTTCCTTGCCGCCTTGACCGTGCCGTATGGCGTTGTCCACAAGAATGGATACAAGCTGACTGAGCTGCGTACTGTTTCCCATAACGCTGACGCCGTCTGCTATCTGCGTATTTATCATCAAGCCGTTCTCAAAAGCAACGCTTTCAAAAGGTAGCACACCGCCGGCAACCAAACGGCTGAAATCCAGATGCTCCATCTGCGGCTTAACATCTTCCGTTCGTGCAAGCTCAAGCAGTTGCGTGACCAGCTTGCCCATCCTTTCATTTTCATACTGAATATTGGCAAGCCACCTGTTTTCTCCGATCTCACGCTGCAAAATCTCCGCATTGGTATTGACTACAGACACAGGGGTTTTCAGTTCATGCCCTGCATCCGAGACAAACTGCTTCTGCTTCAGATAACTTCTTTCAAGCGGATCGACAATTCTTTTTGCGAGATAACGGGAAAGCAAGAACATCACGACAAGCGCAATACTTCCGAACACAAGGGTATAGCGGAACAAGGTTGTCATGCTTTCCTGTGTGACCGTATTGTCCATAAAAGCAACAAGGGTATATCCGTTCTTCGGTTCAACAAGGTAAACAAGACTTCCTTTTGTACCTTTCACTTTACCATTCTTCAGAATGTCTGCCGCATACTCTTCAAGAGTCGCCCCGTTATATACTTCACGGTCTCCGATGTCGGTTGCAAGAATCTGTCCGTTATCGGCAACCGCCACCGAGTAGAAGGTGGAAAGCTGAAAAGCAGGAGTGTTAAAAGGCTTGCCTCTACGATCTTTCCCCTGCAACGGTTCCATCCAACCGGGAGGAAGGTTATCCATGTGATCATATTGAATATGATCGGCCAGCACATACGTTTGAGCG
Organism: Oscillospiraceae bacterium; assembly: GCA_029007985.1. Taxonomy (GTDB): domain Bacteria; phylum Bacillota; class Clostridia; order Oscillospirales; family Ruminococcaceae; genus RGIG3102. The sequence continues at coordinate 27,798 of JAQXIW010000043.1, forward strand.
TATCGCTCCAACATATCAAAGTTCGTGTTGGCAACTTCATAGTAACTGGAAGCATAGATTACGGCAAGCGTTCCGATAAACAGGCAAACCAAAATGGACATGATGGTGGCGACAATTTTTCGTCTGGATTTCTTAAACATCGTCACACCTCAATTCATAGCCGATTCCACGAACAGCTTTTATTTCTGTCTTCGCTCCGACAAAGACAAGCTTCTTTCGGGTGAATGACATGTACACCTCAACATTGTTATATTCAGCCTCGCTCTCAAAGCCCCATATCTTCACTGCAAGCTGCTCACGTGTCAAAATCTGTTTATTGTTGGAAATCAGATATTCCAGAATGCGGTATTCTTTTTCGCTCAGTCGCACACTCTGACCGTTTCGTATACAAGAAAGTGTTGATGTATTGGTGTCAAGGGAAATATCCCCGTAGGTCAATGTACCATCCGAAGTATTGATGTTTCGCCTGCCAAGCGCCCTAAGTCTTGCAAGCAGCTCCTTAGTCATAAAGGGCTTGGTCAGATAATCATCTGCACCACTGTCAAGCCCGGTTACCTTGTCGTCAAGTTCAGCTTTTGCTGTCAGCATCAAAATCGGTGTTCGGATACCTTTTTGCCTTGCCAGTTTTGCAATCTCATAGCCGTTCATTCCGGGAAGCATCACATCCAGAATGACAATATCATAGATATTGCTTTCAATGGCTGCAAGTCCTTCAATTCCATTGGCAAAGTGATCCACTTCATATTTTTCAAGACGCAGTATCTCACAGAGAGCCTGCGCCATTCTTTTTTCATCTTCAACGAGTAAAAGTCGCATAAATACACCTCCTCAATACTACATTATACATCATAAAATTGAAGATAGATTGAATATTTAAATTTACTCTAATCAGAGATAATAAATCGCCCGCAGGACTTCCCACGGGCGATAATGTGCATTTAACTGTCCAAAGGCTTGTATTATGTGTAAAAAATCGCATAGATTACTGTCAAACGGTTATAAAAACTGTTGGTTTTTTTGTAGGCATTTACACTTATTTTTTGATTTCTCTCAGCATATCTTCGGCAGTAGCGCCTAAAAGCTTTGCCAATGCGGCTAAATTTGTCGTGCTCGGGTCGGATATTCAGCTTTCCCGTTTTGATACCGCCTGTCTGCTGCCGCCCAGGGCTTCCGCCACAAATTCCTGTGTCATCCGGCACTCTATTCTGTGTTTTTTGATTACTTCGCCCGGAGATTTTGACATTTCGGCTTTATCTTTTCTCACCGGCTCGGATTTTAGATATTTTCTCAGCGCCTTTATCAACAGATAGAGCAAATAAATTAAAGCCGCAATCAGAGCAAAATTTATCGGCAATATAATTAAAATAGGTATAGCAAATCTCATAATGATTGTGCCTCCTTTCTGTTGATATTTTGCCATTTTTCTGTCGGTTGCTCTTCCAACTATCGCGCAACTTTTAGAATAATCGGTATTATTTCAAATAATTGCGCATGACATATTTATTTGAAAAATACCGTCGTGCAAAACTGCAATATTAAAAACGGAATGGAAGCGGATATTTTCAAATACAAATAGAATTTGCTGATATTCAGCAAAAAAATCGTCAAAAAGTTGAATTTTTATCAACATAGTATTATACTATTAATAATAGATTATAATAAAATGGGTGTATTATGGGCTTTGACATCAAAAAATACTGTCATATTTCCGATGCGGTGAGTATCAAAGGCGAATCACATACTAAGTTTAACCACGGCGGCTTGAATATTTTCTATATTGAAAAGGGCGGCTGCGACGCAGACTGTCACGGTACGAATCTGTCTGTCTCTGAGGACGAAATACTTGTCTGTGACGGCAATGTCGAACTTGACGTATCGGCGGGCGGCTCGATTGTGGGTTTTAATATTAACGGCATTATCGCCGAGAGATACTGTAAAGATATCGAAACTGCCTTTGTAACCGACAGTATTTTTGCGCCTTATTTGCCGCGGCAGATAAAGCAGGTTGCAGATAACTATGACTCCCTGTCTGAAATATATCTGTCCAATACCGCTTTTGAAGTTATTAACACGCTTTCGCACGGCGAAAAAAAGGCTGTAATCGGCAGCCGGGTAGTAGTGTCTGCGATAAAAATGATAAAAGCCAATTATATGGAAATGTTCGGCGTCGAAGAAATGGCTCTGCGCCTGGACATTTCAAAATCACATCTTGTCAGAGAGTTTTTCAAGCACACCGGCACGACTCCGGGCAAATATCTGGTATCGGTGAGAATAGACGCCGTGAAATATCTTTTGACAAACACATCATTGTCGCTGACGGAAATCGCCATGCAGACCGGGTTTTCCGGTGACAACTATCTCTGCAAAGCCTTCAAAAAGGCGACGGGCGAGACGCCTATGTCTTACAGACAGAGGGTTGTGGCTTCTCAGTATCTGCCGAATCAGCTGACATTGCAGATAGAGCCGGAACTATATATTGATTCAGAGGTTAAAAAATAATGCTTATTCCGAATATTCCGTTTTTGATTGTTGCCGTGCTGTTTTTCGCCGGCAGACTGTTTGACTTGCTTTCGGTTACCGATATTGACACGGGCTATATGAGTGCCGCCCCGGTGGTGTCAAAACCGCTGATGATTGTACTTGTGTTTATAGTCGCCGCCTGCTGTACGGTGTTTGTGCGGCCGAGACTGACAAACCAAAAGAAAATAAAGGCGCGGACACCGGGTATTTTCGGCGCGTTTACGGGTGCATTTCTTATAGCTGCCGCTGTATTCAACATCATTAATACATTCAAATGGGGCGGTTTTTTAGGCTTTGACATCGCAATTATTTTAGGCTCGGTTTCGCTGATATTCCTTTCATTTACCGACATAAAAGGTAAAAAATACGAAACTCTGCCTTTTACTTTGACCGTTGCAGCGTTTGCATCTGTATGTCTCAACTCTGTTATTATTGACATCGGTACGATTAACAATACAATTTACTTTTTCAAAAACATTGCTTTTATAAACACGTTTATCTTTGTGCTTTTGCTGTTCAAAAGCATATACGCTCCGGCAAAATACACTAAAATGTCGCTGTATTTTGTCAGCCTTGTAAACTTCGTGTTCTCCTGCCTGTGCATGCTTGCGCTTTTAGTTGCATATGTTTCGAAACTGGGCTTTGAGCCGAGGGTTGTTTTCCTGTACGCCGGCTATATTTCTATGGGCTTATATTCAATGACTTTGGCTTTTTCACTCACGAAAAAGACAAAGACGGCGCCAAAGCGCGCGGCGAGAGAAATTGAGCCGAAATACGATTATGAGCCTGCGGTTGCCGACCGAGAGGACATTACCGAATACATACCTTATCCGACCGAAAAGGAGCCTGCACCGGCGGCGATTTACAATAGCGAAAACGAATCCGCAGGCGATAAAGTCGCCGATATAACGGCACTGTTCTCGGCAAATTTCGCCGAAAAAGAGCCCGAAACGGATTACAGAAAAGAAAACCAGGAAAAGAAACAAAAGAAAATTCGGCCTGTTAAGCCTGTCAAAGAAAAGCCGAAATTCGATAAAAAACCGAGCAAAGAGCCGTACAAGAACGAGACAAACGGCAAAAAGGTTTTCAAGGCCGGCAGACGGCCGGAAAAATCACGGCAAAGCAAAAAAATTGTATATAAAGCCGACAAATAGTTCCGTCAAAATTCACTATGAGTGAAAATCCCAAAAAGGTTGAATAATATGCTTCTTAAAACGCTGTGAGGAACTCGCTTTCATTATTCTGTAGGTTTTTTAATTGCGACCGACAAAACTACAATACATTAAAAAACAAAAGACTGTGCCGTAAAAGGCACAGTCCGATTTATTATTTGCAGATCTCTTCAACCATTGCGTCAAGTTCGGCAATGTTTGATTCTTTAACCGCGGATGTGATTTTGCAGGTATTTTCAAGATATGTGATGTTTTTGCATTTCTCCAAAATTCCTTTCATCACTTTTGCAGCCATAGGCGCCCAGGAGCCGTTTTCGATGATGCCGATTGTTCTGTTCCGGTATCCTCTCTCGGCAAGGCCTTCAAGGAAAGTCCTCATAAACGGGAAGACATCCGCGTTATAGGTTGGGGCGGCGATAACAAGTTTAGAGAATCTGAATGCGTTTTCGATAGCCTCAGGTATATCCTCTCTCGCCAGGTCGGCAATCTTGACTTCAACGCCTTTTGCAACGAGCTTATCATAAAGCATTTCTGCGGCTTTCTTTGTATTGCCGTAGATTGAGCAATATGCGATGGACACGCCCTCGTCCTCCGGTTTATATGACGACCAAGTGTCGTATTTATTTACATAATAACCGATGTTTTCGGTCAGTACAGGCCCATGCAGAGGGGCGATAACCTGAATGTCGAGAGCGGCGGCCTTTTTAAGAACAGCCTGTACCTGTGCGCCGTATTTGCCCACAATGCCGAAATAGTATCTGCGGGCTTCGCAATCCCAGCCCTCAGGGTCTTCAACGTCGTTTGCGCCGAACTTGCCGAAACCGTCGGCAGAGAACAAAACTTTGTCGCAGTCGTCGTATGTCATCATGACTTCCGGCCAGTGTACCATCGGGGCGAATACAAATGTCAGATTGTGTTTACCCAGAGAAAGAGTCTCGCCGTTTTTTACTTCCGTTTTGGCGGAAATCTCAAAATCCGGGAAGAAGTTGGCTATCATATTAAAAGTTTTTGAGTTGCCCACAACTGAAACATTCGGGTACTTCTCAACAAATTTTTTAATGTTTGCGGAATGGTCAGGCTCCATGTGCTGAACGATGAGATAATCAGGCGTTCTGCCGCAAAGGACGGCGTCAATATTAGTCAGCCACTCGTCGCCGAAACGGGCGTCGACTGTATCCATAACGGCGATTTTTTCATCGACAATGACATAAGAATTATATGCCATTCCGAGAGGGACAACATACTGACCTTCAAAAAGGTCAATATCATGGTCGTTTACGCCGACATAAATAATATCTTTGGAAATATTCATAAGATTTTACCTCCGTAAAAATTAGTAATCACTGATTTTAATTATAATGTTATTAGTCCGAAAATGCAACAAAAAATAGTTAAAGGAAAAGATTTATATGTATTTTACAAAATGATATGCAAAAACGGTGATGATATTATATTTTGAATAAATTTTTACACAAATATATTTGTTAAATTATTGACAAACTCATTTATATGTTATATTATAAGTATACAGATAATTTTTTAACAATTCGCATTGCGATAAATAATGGAGGATATCAATTATGGCAGTAAAAGTTGCTATCAACGGTTTCGGCCGCATCGGTCGTCTTGCTTTCAGACAGATGTTTGAGGCTGAGGGTTATGAAGTAGTCGCTATTAACGACCTTACAAAGCCTTCGATGCTCGCACATCTTCTCAAATACGATACAGCCCAGGGCTCATTCTGCGGCAAAATCGGCGAAGGTCTTCACACAGTTGAGGCCGATGATGAAGCAGGCACAATCACTGTAGACGGCAAAGTTCTCACAGTTTACAAAGAACCTGACGCAAAGAATCTCCCATGGGGTGAAATCGGCGTCGACGTAGTTCTTGAATGCACAGGTTTCTACACATCAAAGGAAAAGAGCCAGGCACACATTGATGCAGGCGCAAAGAAGGTAGTTATTTCCGCTCCGGCAGGCAATGACCTTCCGACAGTTGTATTCGGCACAAACGAAAATATTCTCACAAAAGAAGACACAATCATCTCTGCCGCATCCTGCACAACAAACTGCCTTGCCCCGATGGCAAAGGCTCTTAACGACTATGCACCAATCCAGTCGGGTATCATGAGCACAATTCACGCCTACACAGGTGACCAGATGATTTTGGACGGTCCGCACAGAAAAGGCGACCTCAGAAGAGCAAGAGCAGGCGCAGCAAATATCGTTCCTAACTCAACAGGCGCCGCAAAGGCAATCGGTCTTGTTATTCCGGAACTCAACGGCAAGCTCATCGGCTCTGCACAGAGAGTACCTGTGACAACAGGCTCAACAACAATCCTTGTTGCTGTTGTAAAGGGTGAAAACATCACAAAAGAGAGCATAAATGCCGCAATGAAAGCAGCCGCAAACGAATCTTACGGCTACAACGAAGACCCTATCGTTTCATCCGATGTTGTCGGCATGAGATACGGCTCACTCTTTGACGCGACACAGACAATGGTTGCAGAGCTCGGCGACGGTCTGTATCAGGTACAGGTTGTTTCTTGGTACGACAACGAAATGTCATATACATCACAGATGGTAAGAACAATCAAATACTTTGCAGAACTTTAATTCGTAATTATCAAATCCCGTGCCGAAAGACACGGGATTTTTTAATAGACGGAAAAGCGGCGGACACTTTTATGTCCGCCGCAAAATATTTTATTAACAGTTGTGACAGGCAAAATTTATCAAAGTTTTGCCGTCCATTTCCTTCGGCTGCGGCAAATCCATCATTTGCAGCATCGTAGGGGCAATATCCGCCAAAATGCCGTCTTCTCTCAAAGAGCACGGATAGTTTACCACACAGAAAGGAACACGGTTTGTGGTGTGCTGTGTGAAAGGCGAGCCGTTGTCGGCAACCATCTGGTCTGCGTTGCCGTGGTCGGCTGTAATCAGCAGAATACCGTTTTCCTTGATGACTGCGTCATACAGTCTGCCCACGCATTTATCAACCGCTTCTACGGCTTTTACGGCCGCGTCAAAGACGCCCGTGTGGCCGACCATATCACAGTTGGCATAGTTGAGAATAATCACATCGTACTTGCCGGTGTTGATTTTCTCAATGAGTTTATCGGTGACTTCGTATGCGCTCATCTCCGGCTGTAAATCGTATGTGGCTACCTTCGGCGAGGCTACAAGCACTCTGTCTTCGTACTCGTACTTTTGCTCTATGCCGCCGTTAAAGAAAAATGTTACATGCGCGTATTTTTCCGTCTCGGCAATTCTCAGTTGGGTAAACTCTTTTGAGTTTATATATTCGCCGAATGTATTTTTCAAACTTTGCGGTTTGAACGCAATTTCCACATTAGGCATAGACGCGTCGTACTGTGTAAAGCACACATAATTAAGACCGAGCTTCTTTGCCTCAAATCCGGAGAAGTCCGGGTCGACAAGGGCTCTGGTAATTTCTCTTGCTCTGTCCGGGCGGAAGTTAAAGAAGATAACGGTGTCGCCGCTGTCTATTGTACAGTCTTTGTTTACAATGAAAGGAATAATAAATTCGTCGGTTTTGCCGTTTTCATAGCATTCCTTGAGATAAGAGCAAACATCGGAATGTACTTCACCTATACCGTTTACCATTGCGTCATAGGCAAGTTTTACTCTGTCATAATTGCTGTCTCTGTCCATTGCATAGTATCTGCCGGACACGGTGCCTATTTTGCCTATGCCGGTTTCGGATATTTTGTTTTCAAGCTGTGCAATAAAGCCTGCGCCGCTTGTAGGGGAGACATCTCTGCCGTCCATAAAAGCGTGTACCGCAACATTTTTGGCGCCCAGGCTTTTGCAAAGGTCAAGTAAGCCGAAGCAATGCTCGATATGTGAATGTACTCCGCCTGAGGACATAAGCCCCATGATATGCACCTTTTTGCCGGCGTCTACGGCTTTTTTTATTGCGCTTACGAGAACTTCGTTTTCAAAGAAATCTCCTTCTTTTATTGACTTTGAGATTCTTGTCAGCTCCTGGTACACTATTCTGCCGGCGCCGATATTCGTGTGGCCGACTTCGCTGTTGCCCATTTGGCCGTCAGGCAAGCCGACGGACATACCGCTGGCGCCGAGAGTTGTTGTCGGATATTCCGCAAACAGTTTGTCGAGATTCGGCTTATTTGCGGCTTTGATGGCGTTGCCCTCTGTCTCATCTCTGAAAGCAAAACCGTCCAATATACATAAAACAAGAGGTCTTTTCATTTTACACCTCATTTAACACATGAAACAATGGTCCGAAAATCTGCGGATTTGAGAGATGCGCCGCCTATTAAACCGCCGTCTATATCCGGCATGGAGAGAAGTTCTGCGGCATTTTTGGCGTTCATAGAGCCGCCGTACTGAATAGTTACCGATTCCGCCGTCTCTCTGTTGCAGAGGCCTGCGATTGTATCTCTGATAAACCGACAAACCTCCTGTGCCTGCCGAGCCGTTGCGGTCTTGCCCGTGCCGATGGCCCAAATAGGCTCGTAGGCAATTATTGTCCTTGAAATTTCTTCGGCAGTAAAACCGGCCAAATCCTTTTCAATCTGATTTTTGATGACATTTGCCGTAATGTCGGATTCTCTTTCCTCAAGGTTTTCACCCACGCATATAATAGGGCAGATATCGGCGTCAAGACAGGCTTTTGCTCTCTTGTTTACGGTTTCATCGGTCTCGCCGAAATACTGTCTTCTTTCGCTGTGTCCGATTATTGAATATTTCACATCATAGCTTTTCAGCATATCCGTGCTGATTTCGCCCGTGAAAGCGCCGCTTTTTTCAAAGTGAACATTCTGTGCTCCGATGTTGATATTTGAGCCCTTTACACATTCAACGGCGGCGGCAATGTTAATTGCCGGCACGCACAGCAAAACCGTAGCCTTTGTGTCCGACGGAACGGCGTTGACCATTTCATCCAAAAGAGATTTTGTCTCTTCAAGATTTTTGTTCATTTTCCAGTTGCCTGCAATGACAACCTTTCTTTTTTCCAAATTCATAGCAAAACTCCTTATACGGAACAAAGCGGCATAGAGCCGCCGTGTCACCTTATGATTGTATTATTTGTCGTTGAGAGCGGCAATGCCCGGAAGCTCGAGACCTTCGAGGAATTCAAGAGAAGCGCCGCCGCCTGTGGATATGTGAGTCATCTTGTCGGCAAAACCGAGCTGTTCGACAGCTGCGGCAGAGTCGCCGCCGCCGATGATGGATACACATTCGCTCTCCGCAACGGCTTTTGCAACCTCTATTGTACCTTTTGCGAGAGTTGGGTTTTCAAAAACGCCCATCGGACCGTTCCAAATCACAGTCTTTGCGCTCTTAATTGCGTCGGCAAAAAGGGCGCATGTCTTAGGGCCTATATCGAGACCTTCCATATTGGCAGGAATCTTGTCGGAATCCACATAGGATACATCGATTTCGGCGTCGATTGGGTCAGGGAAGGATGCCGCTATTGCCGTATCAATCGGCAGCAAAAGCTTTTTGCCGTTTGCCTCGGCCTTTTTCATCATATCTTTGCAGTATTCAATCTTTGTGTCATCCACAAGAGATTTACCGATCTCGTAGCCCATGGCCTTGAGGAAAGTGAACGCCATACCGCCGCCGATAACGAGAGTATCGCATTTTTCCAGCAGGTTGTTAATTACATTGAGCTTGTCGGCAATTTTTGCACCGCCGAGAATGGCGACAAAAGGTCTTTCAGGGGCTTCGAGAGCCTTGCCCATAATCTCAATTTCTTTCTGAATGAGATAGCCGCAGACGGCAGGCAGATAAGCCGTGACGCCGGCTGTTGAAGCATGGGCGCGGTGAGCCGTACCGAAGGCGTCGTTTACAAAGATTTCCGCCATTGAGGCCAGCTCTTTTGAGTATTCCGGGTCATTCTTTTCTTCACCGGCGTGGAATCTGGTGTTTTCCAAAAGCATTACATCGCCGTCATTAAGAGCGGCGGCGTGAGATTTTGCGTCTTCGCCGATAACATCTTTGCACATGTAAACTTCTTTGCCGAGAAGCTCGGAAATTCTCTTTGCAACAGGTTTGAGTGAATATTTTTCGTTGAATTCGCCCTTAGGCTTGCCCATGTGAGAGCAGAGAATCACCTTAGCACCGTGGTCAACGAGGTATCTGATTGTCTTCATGGCCTCTCTGATTCTCTTGTCATCCGTGATGACGCCGTCTTTTACAGGGACATTAAAATCGCATCTGACAAGGCATTTTTTGCCTTTAACATCAATATCTTCGACAGTTTTTTTATTCAAAGCGTTCATGATTGTTCTCCTTATATTTACTTGATTATATTATAATATACATAGATTGTTAAATCAATAACATTTATCATTTTTGTAGAGTGATACAAAAACAGAGGGCAAAACTATACAATATTGTTAATTTTTTAACAATATATTTTGGCGCAGCCCTCATTGTCAAAACCGATACTTTAATATATAAAGTTCAAAACCGCTCCAAAATTTCATTTTGCTGTATTTGTATGTGTGAGTATGCACTTAGAAAATAAAACAGCCGGCTTATGTCGGCTGTTTATATGTTAAATATGGTCTGTGAAAAAATAGCTCATTGGGGCAACGGTGTATTTTCTGCCCTTATATTCAAAATTTACCGCCTCGTCGCCTCTGTTGACGCACACCATAACCTCTCCGCCGCCGTTATATCTGACAATGGCAACGGCGTTGTGTGAAGCATGGGCAAAATACAGCCCGCCGCCTGTAAATTGGTTATGATACTGTCTGAAAAGCGACATTGTGCGTATTTCGCCGGCTATCGACATGTGCATATCCCACCATTTGAAATAGGCACGGTTGAAAGGGTCCTTGTAGCCCTCCATGCCGATTTCATCGCCGTAGTAAAGGGAAGGCACACCCGGCAGAGCAAAGCACAGCGCATAGGCGCAGAGCAATTTCTGTTTGCCGGATAAAAATTCCGACTTTGACAGCTTTTGCACTGCCTGCCACTCTCTGTCGCCGCCGTCCGGATTGTCGGATGTCAGCCGTGTAATAGCTCTCGGCACATCGTGGGTGGATAGGTTGTTCCACGCACAGTCCATCGCTTCTTTCGGGTATTCCTCGTATATTCTGAAAATGTCTTCACAAAATCGCAGACCGTCTCCCTCTCGGATGAAGCGAATGACGGCATTCCTGAAAGGATAATTCATCACCGAATCCAGCCCTTTACCGAGGAGATATGTCCTCCTGCAGCCCATACTGAATTTAGTCACGGCGTCCTCCCAAACCTCGCCGACGAGCAATTTGTCTTTGCCGCAAGCCTTCACTCTTTGACGGATTTTTTCGATAAATTCGTCCGGCAGCTCGTCTGCGACATCCAGCCTGAAACCGTCCGCCCCTAAATTCAGCCACTTTGCAATAACTCCGTTTTCGCCGCAAATAAACTCGGTGTAGGAGGGGTTGTTTTCGTCGACCTCCGGCATGGTAGGGAAATCCCACCAGCTGCGGTAGCCGTTTTTATAGCGGCTGTTAAAATCAAACCACTCTCTGTAAGGGCTGTTTGGGTCGTTGTATGCGCCGCCGTCGCCGTATCTTTTCTCTTTGTTGAAATATATGCTGTCGTCGCCGGTGTGGGAAAACACGCCGTCCAAAATAATGCGTATACCGTGTTCGTGAGCCTTTTCGCAAAGTGAGGCAAAGTCTTCCTCCGTACCCAAATCCGGGTCAATTTTCATATAGTCGGCGGTGTCGTACCTGTGGTTTGAATGGGATTCAAAAATCGGGTTGAGATAGATGACGGTGACGCCGAGACTTTTTAAGTACGGCAATTTTTCCGCAATTCCGTTCAGGTCGCCGCCGTAGTAATCCTTTGTTATCGGTCGTGACTCACGCGGCCCCCATCTGTAAAAAGGCAGGCCGTCCTTGTCTTTTCTGTAATGTCTCTCGGGATAAGACAGGCTTTCTTTTTCGCGGCTTTCATAGAACCTATCCGGGAAAATTTGATACACAAGACCGTTTTTATAAAAATCCGGTGTAGAAAAGTCTTTTGAATAGACCGTCTGTATAAACCAGTCTCCGCCGTTTTGCAAAGAGCCTTTGCCGCGGCCGTCGTTGTAAAGCCCCGTAGAGTCACCGAAAACAAACCGGTAGAAATACAGCCCGCTGCGGCTGAGAGTGCAACGGGTTGTATAGCATTTGTTATTGTCGGTATAACATTCGCTCATCGGGATTGTCACGGCGTCCTCGCCGTCTTTTCTTATACAGAGGGACGGGGCCTCGCTTTCGCCGTTTGCGTGAACGGTAAATGTTATCTCGGTGTCTTCTTTTACAGCTCCGAACGGTTTTTTGAAAATTTCGTTTCTGCTGTCAAAATAGTACATTTTTATTTTACTTTCTGCAAATGCCAAATGTTGTTAGCGTATTCTTCAATAGCTCTGTCGGCAGAGAATTTGCCTGCCGTGGCCGTGTTCATAAGGCTCATTCTGGCAAAGAGCTTTCTGTCTTTATAGATTCTCTGAATTTCTCTCTGGGCGTTGCGGTATGACTCGAAATCCGCCAAAACCATGTAAGGGTCGTTGTTTATGAGATTGTCGTAAATCTCGGTGAAGTATTCGCCGTTGATGCCTCTTTCGAGTACGGCAAAAACATCCTGAAGCTCTTTGCTGTTTTGGATATAGGATTTCGGGTTGTAGCCTTTCTGTTTGAGGGCGTTTACCTCCGGAGTCAGCATGCCGAACTGAACAAAGTTCTCAGGGCCGCAGGCTTTTTTGATTTCAATGTTTGCGCCGTCGTAAGTGCCGAGAGTAATTGCTCCGTTTATCATAAATTTCATGTTACCGGTGCCGGAGGCCTCAGTTCCGGCAAGTGAAATCTGCTCGGATATTTCGGACGCAGGCATGAGAAGCTCGCTTATGGAGACAGAGTAGTTTTCAAGATAGGTGATATGCAGCTTGTCCTTTGTGTCCGGGTCGTTTTCAATCATATTCTTTACGGCGAAAATCAGACGGATAATCTGTTTTGCCATATAGTAGCCGGAGGCGGCTTTCGCACCGAAAATGTAGGTCTTCGGCACAAAGTCAGCATTAGGATTTCTCTTGATTTCAAGGTACTCGGCAATGATGTTCAACACATTGAGATGCTGTCTCTTATATTCGTGCAGACGCTTTGCCTGAACATCGAAAATGGAATCCGGGTTGATTTTTTCGCCGTTGTGCTCAAATATGTATTTCGCCAAACGCTCTTTGTTTTTGCGCTTGATGGCAAGTATTTCCTCAAGAGTGTTCTCGTCGTCCTTAAAAGCGGCCAGCTTTTCAATGGCAAAGGCGTTGTACCTGTAATCCGTGCCGATTTTTCTGTCGAGCATTTCGCACATATCCGGGTTGGACTGCAAAAGCCATCTTCTGTACGCAATGCCGTTTGTTACATTTGTAAATTTTTCAGGCGAATAGAGATAGTAGTCGTGGAATACCGTCTCCTTAATGATTTCGCTGTGGAGCTCGGAAACGCCGTTGATTGTGTGACATACATAACAGCAAATATTGGCTGTTCTGACCTGACCGTCGCCGATAAGGCTCATATAGTCGACTTTACCCCAGTCGCCCGGGAACTTTTTGAACAGCTCGATTCTCGCTCTTCTGTTGAGTTCAACGATAATTTGGTAAATTCTCGGCAGAACTTCGCTGAACATATTGACATCCCACTTTTCCAATGCCTCAGGCATTACCGTGTGGTTTGTATAAGCAAATACATTTTTGACAATGTCGTACGACTTTTCCCAGCCGTAGCCACAGTCGTCCATAAGAACTCTCATAAGCTCCGGAATCGCAAGGGTAGGGTGGGTGTCGTTGATGTGAATGGCGACCTTGTCGGCAAGATTTTCCAAAGTGCCGTATTTTGACATGTGCTCGCTGACGATGTCGTCAATGGAGGCACAGCACAGGAAATACTGCTGTTTAAGTCGCAGAATTTTGCCTTCGAGATGGTTGTCGTTAGGGTAGAGAACTTTTGATATAAGCTCAGCGTCCGAGCCGGATTTAATCGCGCTGAGATAGTCGCCGCGGTTAAAACTGTCCATATCAATAGACGGGCGCTTTGCCTCCCAGAGTCTGAGCTTTGAAACGCCCTGTGAGCCGTAGCCGGAAACATACATATCGTAAGGTACGGCTATTACCGATGTGTAGTCGGTGTGAGTTGTATGGTGATAGTCGCCCTGCCAGAAATCCTTTATCTGACCGCCGAACTTGACCTCGACGGACTGGTTCGGGTGGGCTTTGAGCCAAACTTCGCCGCCCGGCAGCCAGTTGTCAGGCTGCTCTGTCTGCCAGCCGTTTACTATTTTCTGCTTGAACATACCGTATTCGTACAGGATGGAATAGCCGCCGCCGTAATAGGAATCGGCTGCCATACCGTCCAGATAACAGGCGGCAAGTCTGCCCAGACCGCCGTTGCCCAAGCCTGCGTCAGGCTCGCAGTCATAAAGCCTCTCTATGTTGAGACCCATTTCCGACCAAGCCTCTTCGGCAACCTCGTTGAGGCCCAAATTGAAAAGGCTGGTTTTAAGGCTTCTGCCCATGAGAAATTCAATACAGAGATAATAGACCTTCTTTTTGCCCTGGCCGTTGGCTCTTGAGCTGAATAGCTTGTGCTTTTCGCTCATGATCCTGCGCACGCAAAATGCACTTGCCTTGTAAATGTCGTCGTAATTCGCACTGGAAAGATCTTTGTTAAATTCATTGACAAGAGTTCTTTCAATCATCTCTTTGAACTCTGCCGAAGTAAATTTTTCTTTCATAGGTTTTCCTTTCAGTTTTATTATGACCGAATATTTCGGGTTTTGCCGTTTATAATTAACATTGTTAAATAAAAAACATACATTTGTTATTATAAAGGCTATATTCAAATGTTGCAAGTAAAAAATACAAAATTTGGGGTATTTTTATTGCAGAATGGCTCCGATTATAGTATTATTAACTTGTATAAGTGTTTATAAAATAAAAATACGCATAAAAATAAGTATTCGGAGGGTTATCATTATGCCGTTAAATAAGGTGAAAATAAATGTGGCGGGTACAAATTATGTGCTCAACACACAGGATTCCGAACAGGAGGTGCTCGCTCTTGCGGCGACCGTGGACAAAGATATTAATGATATTATGGAAAAATCTCCGTCGGCCTCTGTGGCGGCGGCGGCCATTATATGCGCAATGACATATCTTGATAAATACAATAAATCAAACAACGGCTCCGACAATATGAGAGCCCAGCTGAAAGAGTATCTCGAGGAGGCAAACAGAGCCAGAGGCGAGGCGGAAAAGGCAAAGCTTGAGGTTGAAAAGCTCAAGGTCGATTTGCAGTATCTCAAAAATCAGGTGGAAAAAAATGGCTCACAGATGTGAAATACTTGCTCCGGCGGGCAATTACGATAATCTCATCGCCGCGGTTTACAGCGGGGCAAACGCCGTGTATCTCGGCGTACAGAGCTTTAATGCCAGGGCGTCGGCTGCCAATTTCAGCTTTGAGGAGCTGAAAAAGGCAGTCGGTTTCTGTCACGCCAGAAATGTAAAAGTCAATGTCACCCTAAACACGATTCTCTATGACAGGGAGTTGCCGCGGTTTGTCGAAACGGTAAAGAAAATCGCCGAGAGCGGGGCGGACGCAATAATCACCCAGGATTTGGCGGCGGCGGAAATAATCAGAAATGTCGCTCCCGACATTGCTTTGCACGGCTCAACGCAAATGGCGGTGCACAGTCTCCGGGGCGCGCTTCTGTTGAAAGAAAAGGGCTATAAAAGAGTTATTCTTGCCCGAGAATGTTCCTTGGAAGAAGTCGAGTACATAACAAAAAATTGCGGGATAGAGACCGAAATATTCGTTCACGGCGCGCTGTGTATGTCTGTTTCCGGGCAGTGCTATGCCTCGGCATTTTTGGGAGGCAGAAGCGGAAACAGGGGAAGATGCGCCGGTACATGCCGCTTGCCTATGTCCGCAAGGGGCAAAACCGACGATTATCATCTCAGTCTCAAAGATTTGTGCGCAATGGAAATGTTGCCGCAGATTGAAAAAATCGGCGTTGCGTGCGTAAAAATCGAGGGCAGACTCAGAACGCCGGAATATGTGGCGGCGGCGGTCGACAGCGCCGTCAAAGCCGTCGAAGGCAAACCTTTTGACAAAGAGATGCTGTCCGATGTTTTTTCACGCTCGGGCTTTACCAACGGCTTTCTTGAAAAAAAGCTTGACGGGTCGGTTTTCGGCGTGCGAACGAAAGAGGACGCCGACAGGACAAAGACCGCCCTGCCGAAAATCCGCGAGCTGTACAGGCGCGAAGGCCGGTATGTGCCGGTTTCCTTTAATTTCGAGATGAATGAACATGACAGCCGACTTTCCGTTACCGACGGCATTCACACGGTATCGCAGACCGTAGACGCAGAGCCGACAGAATCGGACAGAGATTTCACACCGGCTGTCCGCACGGCGCTGTCAAAGCTGGGCGGCACTCCTTTTTACTGTGAAAGCGCCGATATAAAAGGCGCGGAGAACAGATACATACCTGTTTCGGCAATAAACGCCGCAAGGCGAGAAGCGGTTGGAAAACTCCTTGCCGAAAGAGAAAAAGTCCGGCCTCACAAAGTATACGAATACGAAATCCCGGCGATAACTAAAAGAAATTCCACCCCTAAATTCATCGCCCGCTTTGAAAACCGGGATCAAATTCCTTACGGGTACGAGGGATTATTTGACTACATTATTTTGCCGACGGAATGTATTAAATCCGCCGACGAGTCAATAAAAGAAAAACTTGTTGCCGAGCTGCCGAGAGATATATTCGGCAAAGAAGAAAACATAAAAAAAGACATAAAAGAATGTGCCGAGTACGGCATTGATAAATTTTGCGTACAGAATATAGGACACATTCCTTTGGTAAAGGGATATGAGATTTTTTCTTCCTTCACCTTGAATATTTCAAATTCTCTCTCTGCGGCGGAATATAAAAAGCTCGGTGCGTCGGTGATGACCGTCAGCCCGGAAATCACTCTGTCTCAAATCGGTGCGATAACCTCCGATGTCAAGACCTCTGTAATCGGCTACGGGCACATACCTTTGATGACGGTAAAATCCTGTCCTATGCACAATGTGAAAACTTGCAAAGGCTGTGACGGAAAAGGCTTTTTGACCGACAGAAAAGGGAAAAAACTGCCTTTGTTCTGCCATGGCAAAATATCCGGCTACAGAGAGATTTTCAACCCGGTCCCTCTCTATATAGGCGACAAAAGACGGGACATAAACGCCGACTATA
Organism: Oscillospiraceae bacterium; assembly: GCA_029007985.1. GTDB lineage: Bacteria > Bacillota > Clostridia > Oscillospirales > Ruminococcaceae > RGIG3102. The sequence goes on from JAQXIW010000043.1 coordinate 44,749, forward strand.
CGGAATTGAGATTTTCCGTAGAAAGCAAAAACGAGGTCAAAAGGGTGATAGACAAATTTATGTCGGGCGAGCCCCTCGGCACCGAGTTCACAAGAGGGCTTTACTATAAAGCGTCAATTTAGCGGAGAATTATATGAAAAAGACTTTCTTATTTTTATTTTATCTGCTGGCGGGCATCATCACCGGGGCTCTGCTGGCAAATGTATGCAACGGTCTGGGGATACCGTGGATAGGCTATTCCAACACCATAGGCTTAAATCCGACCGTGCTTGATTTAATCATAGTAAAAATCACATTCGGTTTTACCATGACGGTTTCGGTGGCACAAATAATCACCATAGCGATAGCGATGTTTTTGTACGAAAGGAACAACTGAAAATGAAATTTTATCTCGCTTCCTCTTCGCCGAGAAGAAAAGAACTGTTCTCTCTGATAACCGATGATTTTTCAATAGTGTCTCCGGATATTGAAGAGAAAGAATACCCGGAAAAAACGGCGAGGATGAAATGCGTGCGCAGAGCAAAGGACAAATGCATTGCGGCGGTGAATAAAATAAAAGATAAAGAATCCGTCATTGTGTCCGCCGATACGCTTGTAGACTTTAACGGCTGTGTTTTCGACAAACCGAAGGACAGCACAGAAGCCTACGGCATGATAAAAAATCTGTCGGCAAACAGCCATTTTGTGCACACTGCGGTATGCGTGTACAAAGACGGTGTCATGTATTCTTTCTGTGACGACACCGAGGTGTTTTTTAAGAGAATACCGGATGAAGTTATATCCGAATATGTAAAAACTCCCGAGCCCTACGACAAGGCCGGCGCCTATGCCATACAGGGCTTTATGTCAAAATACATAAAGAAAATCAGCGGCGACTACGACACCGTCGTCGGTCTGCCGACAAGGAGACTGAAAATACTGATTGACAAACTGTGCGGCTAAACGGCGCAATTCTTAATAAGACATAAATTATCTAATATTATATTTGCAAATATTTATTCTCTGTGATAATATATATTATCGCTAAGAATACACAGTCCCTGCCGGGATTTCAGATAAAAGGAGATATACGGAATGGCTTTTAATAAAAGTATAGGCATTGACCTCGGCACAGCAAACACTCTCGTCTTTATGAAAGGACAGGGCGTAATTATGCGCGAGCCGAGCGTTGTTGCGGTAGATACAAAAAACGACACTGTAAAATTTGTGGGAACGGAGGCAAAGGAAGTTATCGGTAAAACTCCGGGCTCCATCACCGTAGTAAGACCGCTTAAAGACGGCGTTATCGCCGACTTTGACGTCACGGCGGCAATGCTGAGAATTTTCATCAAAAGAGCCTGCGGCTCATCGCTTCTTTTCAAACCGACGGTAATTATTTGCATACCGTCAGGCGTCACAGAGGTTGAGAGAAGAGCCGTCCGCGACGCCGCCACAAACGCCGGCGCAGGCAATGTTATGATTATCGAAGAGCCTATGGCTGCCGCAATCGGCGCCGGTCTGCCTGTAAACGAGCCGTCCGGCTCAATGGTCGTAGACATCGGCGGCGGCACATCCGATGTAGCCGTTATCTCTCTCAACGGCATAGTTGCGTCGAGAAATGTCAGAACCGGCGGCGACGAATTCGACCAAGACATAATCGCATACATCAAGAGAAAATTCAATCTTCTCATCGGTGAGAGAACGGCCGAAAACATCAAAATTCAGGTGGGTACGGCATATAAGCTGGAAGAAGATTTGACGATAGAGGTAAAGGGCAGAAACCTTATTAACGGTCTGCCGAAAAATGCGGTCATCACATCCGAAGATGTCAGAGAAGCTCTGCGCGAAAGCCTTGATAAAATCGTTGAGGCAATAAAAGAGACCTTGGAAAAAACTCCGCCGGAGCTTGCCGCGGACATTATCGACAGGGGTATCACCCTCACGGGCGGCGGCGCACTTCTGCGCGGAATGGATAAGCTTGTCAGCGCGGAGACCGGCATAGACGTCCACATTGCCGAATCACCGCTCGACTGCGTTGCAAACGGCACAGGCTACGTAATTGACCACATGGATATTCTCAAAGACGTACTTGAGGAAAACAATAAAACACTTTAAGTTCTATGTATTTTTGCAAGCTCGTCACAGAGCTTGCAATTTTGTTTGAAAAAGGAGATTAAATTTGAATTTTCCTAAAAAAGCCGCAAGGGCGTTGATTGTTCTTTTGCTGCTGCTCGCCGGGGCGATGGCGTATCTCGCGTCCACAGGGCAAATTATTTCGGCAGTTCAAAACGCGGTTGTCACCGTTACAAAGCCGGTGATGAAACTGAGCGCCGGCATTTCAAACGCCGTTTCGGGTATTTACGACCGCACGGTCAACATCGACGACATAATGGCGAAAAACGAAGAGATGAAAGAAGAAATCGCCCGGCTGAGAAAGAAGCTTTCCGACTACAACAAAATTCGGGCGGAAAATAAAGAATACAAAAAAATCCTCGGAATTGAGGATAAAATATCCGAATACGACATTTCAACCGCCCGGGTTATAGGCAGAGACGGAATGTCGTCCTTTTGGTCGTTTACCGTCGACAGGGGCAGCCGGGACGGAATAGAGATTAACGATGTTGTATTTTCCGCCGAGGGCGTAATCGGCGTAGTGACGGATACCGGCACGAATTTTGCCAAGGTCTCAACAATCGCTTCCCCGGCCGTAAGCGTAGGCTGCTTTGTCGGCGACGAAAGGGATATAGCAATTCTGTCGGGCGACTATGCAGTAGGTACTGAGCCTCGCTGTATTGCCCAATATCTGCCTAAGGGGACAAAGGTCAAAGAGGGGGATATCGTCACAACATCGGGCTTCGGCTCGGTATTTCCGCCGGATTTAACGGTCGGTACGGTTGAGAGCGTTGATATCGACTCATCGGGCAACTATATGGTGGCAAGCGTTAAGCCATGCGCCGATGTGGCAAATTCAAAAATTGTTTTTATAATTTCAAATTACAATAATTGATAACATGTACAACAAAAAAGAACTTCGGAAACTGTTTTCAAAATATCGGCTTTATTCGGCTATTGTCGTTATTTTGTACATACTCGGCGCAACCCCGGGCTTTTTGCAATTTTTCGGCATCAAGCCCTGTCTTATTGTGCCTTTTTGCATTGCTTTGGCGCTTTGCGAAGAAGATTTTTTGACGATGGGAATATATGCTCTGGGCGGTTTGCTGGTGGATGTGTCCGCCGGCAGAATATCCGGATTTTTCACTATTCCGCTGCTGGTATTGTGTATCGCCTGTATGCTCGGCGTGAAATTCGTGTTTACGGCGGATTCAAAGAGCGCCTTTGCGTTCTCTTTTGCGGCTATGTTTATTTTGAGAAACATAGATTTTATTTTCAACTATCTTTTGTTCGGCTACGGCGGGCTGACCGGGTTTTATATAAGACAGGTCATAATCCACAGCCGGTACAGCGCTCTTTTCGGCATACCGTTTTATTTCCTTGTGAATAAAATCATGGACTACCGTCCGCTTAAAATCGACGCGAGGTGGAAGGCATGAAAAAGACGCTTTACGAAAGATTGAATATACTCATCGCCCTGTCGTCTTTGCTTATATGCGTTTTTGTACTTCGCTTGATAAAATATCAGATTGTGGACGGCGAAAAATATTATAATTCATCCGGTGCCGGCACCAGAATAAATCAAACCGTTTATGCGTCGAGAGGCGACATCACCGATACAAACGGCAATATAATAGCCACATCGTCGGTTGTCTACAACATAACCGTCAATAAGGCGTATATGCCGGAGGGCGAATTAAACGACAGAATTATCCGGGCGGTGAAAATCCTGACAGAAAAAGGCGAGACTCTCAACGATATTTTGCCTCTGTCTTACGAACAGCCGTACAAATTCTATACGGACAAGGAGACAGAGTTGTCGAGACTGAGAAAAACGCTTTCCGTCGCCGAATATGCCACCGAAGAAGACATAATGTATCATTTGATAAAAAGATATTCTCTCGAGGACATACGGCCGGAGTATCAAAGGATTCTCGCCGGTATAAGATACACCATGGAGAGAGAGGGGTATTCCTCCTCCTATCCCTTTGATTTGGCAAAGGATGTTTCGGTGGAAACCGCGACGCAATTCAGCGAAATATCCCGCGATTTAGTCGGCATTGAAGTCACTACCACGAGCAAACGAGTTTACCCGGACGGCACGCTGATTCCGCACATACTCGGCTCGGTCGGGCCTATTTATGCGGAAGAATACGAAACATTAAAAAATCAGGGCTACGGCCTCAATGATATTTTGGGAAAATCCGGCCTTGAAAAAGCCTACGAAAGTTATTTGCGCGGCAAAGACGGCACTTTGCAGATAGAAAAAAACATTTACGGCGAAATAACCGATGTTTTTACACTCGAAGAGCCGCAGCCGGGCAACACAGTATCTCTGACCGTAGATTCGGAATTTCAGTCGGTCTGCAACGATATTTTGAAATCTCAGGTCGATATGCTGCACACCAGGTCTGCCGGCTGGGGCAAGGAGACAGAAGGCGCGTCAATGGTTGTAATTGATGTAAAGACCGGCGGAATACTCGCTGTCTGTAATTACCCGTCATACGATTTGAATCTGTATTCCTCAAACTACAACGAATACGCCCAAGACAAATTGACACCGCTTTTCAACAGAGCCTTTCAGGGCCTTTACAGACCGGGCTCGGTGTTTAAGCTGTCTGTCGCCGCTGCGGCGCTGAGCAGCGGATTGATAGATGAAAACTACACCTACACCTGCCACGGCGTATACACCTACTATTCCACACGGGAGTGGGGCGGAGCTCTGCCGGGGTGCGCAAACGGCACCGCCCACGGCACATTAAATGTCAGGGGCGCAATTCAGGTGTCCTGCAACTGCTTCTTCTACGATTTAGCAAGAAGGCTCGGCATAGACGCGGTGAATGAATCCGCACAGACTCTCGGTCTCGGCGTATACACCGGTCTTGAGGTCGCAGAGCAGGAGGGCAGGCTGTCAAGCCCGGCTCTGTCGGAGTTATACGGTAACGAATGGTACCCGGGCAACGTCATTCAGGCCGGTATAGGCCAGCTTGACACGGCTGTCACAACGGTTCAGCTCGCCACATACGGCGGCACAATAGCAAACAGGGGCAAAAGGCTGGCAACCCATATTGTAAAATCAATTTGCTCCTATGACGGCAAAGAGACAATATACGAAACTCCCGTGGAAGTCCTTTCCGAAATGGACAATACAAACGGCACATTTGAGATTATCGAAAAGGGTATGATACAGGCGTCCACCGAAGGAAACGCTAAAATCTATCTTTCCGAATTGCCTTACACCGTGGCTTCAAAGACGGGTACGGCTCAGGTCTCCGGGGATTTGTACAACAATACGATTGTGGCCTATGGCCCTGTGGAAAACCCGGAAATCGCTGTTGCAATAATTGCCGAAAAAGGCGGCAACGGCTACAACTTGGCGTACGGCGTGCGGGAGGTGTTTAAGGCCTATTACGACCTGAAAAACAGCCGTACCGACGAAAATTATGTGCCGACATATACCGTGCCGGAATTTGAGTGAAGTGTAAGACAATAAGAAAATTCCAAGCGAAATAAAGTATTGAAAAATTGAAATGAAATTGATATAATTATATATGTTGTATTATGCTTGAATTTTTGGGGGAGTTATGGCGCAAAAAGTGATGATAGCTTCCGGAAAAGGCGGCACGGGTAAAAGCACGGCGGCATCCTATATTTCGCTGGAGCTTGCCTTTGCGGGCAAAAAAGTGCTGTTGGTTGAGCTTGACGCCGGTATGCGCAGCATAGATGTGATATGCGGTGTTACCGGTGAGGCGGTTTTTGATTTGAGCGATGTATTGACCGGTAAATGTCCGGTGCAAAAAGCAGCGGTCAAGAGCCCGTACAGTGAGAATTTATCCGTCATCACAGCCCCTTATAAAGCCGATATGACAGGATTTGACAATTATAAATCTCTTGTTGCGTCCGCAGACAGCGATTTTGATTTTATCGTTACGGACACTCGGGCCGGATTGGGCGTGCCGTTTCGTACGGCGTGTGCGGTTTCGGATATCGGAATAATAGTTGTAACTCCCGATGTTATCAGCGTCAGGGACGGCAGACTGGTCTCAGACGAAATGTTTGACACCGGTATATCCGACATAAGATTGATAATTAACAAATTTTCACCGGAGACATTCAAGTATTCCGGGCTGGATGATTTCGACAGAATCATCGACGATGTATGCGCTCGCTTGCTCGGGGTAATTCCTATGTCGGCTAAAATTGCTGCATCCGCAATCGGCGGTGTGCAGCTCGGCGCAAACGACAAAGAGAAAATAATATTTAAGGCAATAGCGGATAGGTTATTAGGTAGAGAAATACAGATTCTGGTATAAATCGGAGGACAATATGAACATAGCTCTAATAGCACATGACAAAAAGAAAGAACTGATGGTTCAGTTTTGTATTGCGTACAGCGGTATACTTTCAAAACATACTCTGCTTGCAACGGGTATAACAGGCAAAATGGTTGCCGAGGCTACCGGTTTGAATGTTCATCGTTTTCTCGGCGGCTCACAGGGCGGCGACCAACAGATAGCGGCCCGACTTCAGTACAATGAAATCGACATGCTCTTGTTTTTCAGAGATCCGCTGACCGCCAAGTCCAGCGAGCCGAACGACAAAAATCTGCTCAGACTTTGCGATGAAAACAACATACCTGTCGCTACAAACATTGCGACTGCCGAGGTCCTCATTCACGGTCTTGAAAGAGGCGACCTCGATTGGAGAAACATCGTAAACCCTAAAAATATGAGATAAACAACAGGCTCTGCAAAGGGCCTGTTTTATGCTTTACCGGCGGCAAAAAGGGTATTTTTATTGACTGAAAAAAAGTATTGTGATAAAATTATTAGAAATATCATATATTGTATTTTTATTATCCGGGAGAATTTATATGGCACAGAAAGTAACGGCTCCAAAGGGTACAAAAGATGTTTCCCCGTATGAGAGCTATAAATGGAATTGGCTTGAAAATAAACTTTGCGGTATTGTCGGTCAGTACGGATTCAAAGAAATCAGAGTCCCTACATTTGAGCACACCGAGCTTTTCCTTCGCGGTGTAGGCGATACAACCGATATCGTAAACAAGGAAATGTATACATTCAACGACAAGGGCGGCAGAAGCATCACTCTTCGTCCGGAGGGTACATCTCCTACCGTTCGCTCGGTTTTGGAAAACGGTATTCTCAACGAGGGTACCCCTCTTAAAGCCTACTATATTTTGAGCTGTTTCAGATATGAAAAGCCACAGGCGGGCAGACTTCGCGAATTTCACCAGATAGGCATAGAGCTATTCGGCTCACAGGATTACACAGCCGACGCGGAGGTAATCTCAACAGGCGCAAAAATTCTCAACGATTTGGGCATCGGTGACAAGGTTAAACTCAACATTAACTCAATAGGCTGTCCGAAATGCCGTCCTGCATATCACGCAAAGCTCAAAGCTTATTTTGCGGACTACAAAGACGAACTCTGTGAGGACTGCAAGTCAAGACTTGAAAAGAATCCTCTCAGAATCCTCGACTGCAAAAACGAGAGATGCTCAAAAATCGCACGGGGAGCCCCGGTCGGTCTCGATAATCTCTGCGACGAATGTGCAGACCACTTTGAAGGCCTTAAAAAGACTCTTACCGCAATGGGCTTAGACTATTCTATAAACACTAAAATCGTACGCGGTCTCGATTATTACACAAAATCGGTTTTTGAATTTGTGTATGACGGCATAGGCTCACAGGGTACGGTTTGCGGCGGCGGCCGCTATGACGGCCTGTTTGAAGAGCTTGGCGGCAACCATGTACCTGCGGTCGGTTTCGGCATGGGTATCGAGAGACTGCTGCTCACACTTGAAGCTGAAGGTAAAGTACAGGCAGAGGATCCAAAGCCCGACATATTCTTTGCCAACATCGGCGAGGACGCAAAGATTTTTGCGTTCACACAAGCCGAAAAGGCAAGATATGAGGGCTTGAGAGCGCAGTCTGACCTCATGAACAGAAGTCTCAATGCGCAGATGAAATACGCCAACAAAATCGGCGCAAAATACACGATTGTAATCGGCGATTCCGAAATGGACTCAAAGAAAGCCGATGCAAAGAACATGGCGACAGGTGAAAAAATCGCCGTCGACCTTACAAAACCGATTAAAGAACAACTTATATAAACAGAGGTAGAAAATATGGAAACTATGGGAACAATGCGCAGAACTCACTATTCTGTGGAAGTTACTCCTGAACTTATCGGACAAGAAGTTATCGTTGCCGGTCACATTGCTAAAAACCGTGACCTCGGCGCCGTTGTCTTCTGTGATGTCAGAGACACACAGGGCATTATTCAGATAAATTTCAACGACGAATGCCCGAGAGATGTTTTTGAAAAGGCAAAATCGCTCAGAAGCGAATATGTCGTTATGGCAAAGGGCGTTGTAGCCCGCAGAGAGAGCGTAAACAAGGATATTCCAACAGGCGAGATTGAAATTCTCGTAAAAGAGCTCAAGGTTTTGTCGGAGGCCGAAACAACACCGTTTGAAATCAAAGACGGCGTCAATGTAAACGACGAGCTCAAACTCAAATACCGTTATCTCGATTTGAGAAGACCTCAGGTACACGACGGTCTGATTTTCAGACACAAGGTCGTTAAAATCGTCAGAGACTATTATGACGCACACAATTTCATTGAAATTGAGACGCCGATTCTCTGTAAATCCACACCGGAAGGCGCCCGTGACTATGTTGTGCCGAGCCGTGTACAGCCTAATAAATTCTACGCTCTGCCTCAGTCGCCTCAGCTTTATAAACAGCTGCTGATGCTTTCGGGTTATGACAGATATTTCCAGATTGCCCGCTGTTTCAGAGATGAAGACCTGCGCGCAGACAGACAGCCTGAATTTACACAGATAGACTTGGAAATGGCTTATGTTTCACAGGACGATATTATGACAATCAACGAAGGCCTTATGAAAAAGGTATTCAAAGAGGTCATGAATGTCGATATCCGGACTCCTTTCCCGAGAATGACATGGAAAGACGCGATGAACAATTACGGCTCGGACAAACCGGACACGAGATTCGATATGAAGCTCTGTGACATCTCGGAGTGCGTAAAGAATACCGAATTTTCCGTATTCAAAAACGCAATCGACCGGGGCGGCTCTGTCAGATGTATCGTAGCGAAGAACCTTGCCGATAAGCTCACAAGAAAAGAAATTGACAAGCTGACAGATGTTGTAAAGACTTACGGCGCAAAAGGCCTTGCATACACAAGAATAACAGCTGAAAACACAACATCAAGCTATGAAAAATTCCTTACGGAAGAAGAAATTGCCGCAGTCAGAGCAAAATGCGGCGCCGAAACAAACGATGTAATTCTCGTTGTCGCTTCCGAAAAGAACAAGGTTGTATGGGCTGCGCTCGGCGCTCTCCGTCTGCATATTGCTAAGAAATTCGGTCTTTACGACGCAGATCGGTATAACTTCCTTTGGGTTACGGAATTCCCGCTCTTTGACTGGTCGGAGGAAGAAAACAGATATGTTGCCGAACACCACCCGTTCACAATGCCAATGGAGGAAGACCTGGACAAAGTCGAATCCGACCCGGGCGTATGTCGTGCTCAGGCCTACGATATGGTACTTAACGGCATAGAGCTGGGCGGCGGCTCAATCAGAATTTCTAACCCTGAAATCCAGAAGAAGATGTTCAAAGTTCTCGGATTCACCGAAGAGAGAATGACAAATAACTTCGGCTTCCTGATTGACGCTTACAAATACGGCGCACCGCCACACGGCGGCATGGCTTACGGCCTGGACAGACTGATAATGCTTATGGCTAAAAAGGATTCTATCCGCGATGTCATCGCATTCCCTAAGGTACAAACGGCTTCCGAGCTTATGACAGGCTGCCCGTCATACATTGAGCAGACACAGCTCGACGAGCTCTATCTTGACTTAATCGAAAAAAAGTAATATACTGATTTAGTAAACATTTTATTTAAGTTTGAACGGAGTGAATTAAATGAATATGTCAATACTCTGCGCTCTCTGTGAAAGCGCCCAGGTAACTCTCAATCACCCTAATGACAATATTATCGGCTATCTCGGTTTTGCTTTGGTGGTCGTAATGCTTATTCAGGATAAAGTCAGAAAGAATAAAGCAAAAAAATAATTTTGTTTTGACGGATTAGATATTACCGATATTGTCCCTGTTTTATGTTTTCGCATAAAACAGGGACTTTTTATTGCCGCATATATGTGATAATATACAATACTATTGAAAAAATATTAGATTACTATTGAATTTTTGAAAAAAAGAGAGTATAATCATACACAAATATAAAAGAAGGAGAACGAAATGAAACCGTATTGTTTTGACCATTATTTTGAATATAATGAGCTTACGGCAATGCTCAATGATTTGCGGGCGGAATATCCGAGTCTTATCAAAATTCACTCTATATGCACTACACCGGAAAACAGAGAAGTGTGGGCGTGTGAAATTACGAATTACGAGACCGGCGATATTCTGTCTAAACCGGCTTACTATGTGGACGGCAACCACCACGCAGGCGAAGTTACCGGCTCTATGGTAGCCGCATACTTTATTTATTCGCTTGTCACAAAATACCGGACAGACGGGACAATTAAAGCCCTGTTAGACGCAAATTCGGTATATGCAATACCGAGAATCAGCCCGGACGGCGCCGAAACCTATCTTACTTCCGCCGAAAAGCTGCGCTCGGTAAACAGACCTTATCCGTTTGAAAAACCTGCTCCGGGCCTTCATGCAAAGGACATGGACGGCGACGGAGTCATCAGAATCATGCGTGTGGAATCGCCGAACGGCGCATGGAAGGAATCTAAAAAAGACCCTCGCATAATGACAAAGCGTCAGCCTTCGGATTTCGGTGGCAAATACTACAACTGTTACCCGGAGGGCTATATCGTTGACTACGACGGCATAAATATTCAGCTTGCACCTAATAAATGGGGGCTTGACTTTAACAGAAATTACCCGATGGGCTGGTTTACCGAGGTCAGACAGCCGGGCGCAGGCGCATATCCGCTTTCAAACCCGGAGACAAAGGCCGTTGCGGACTTTGTTATTTCTCACCCGAACATCTGCTCTGCCGTCACTTATCACACCAGCGGCGGCTGCTACATTTATCCGCCGGGAACAATGCCGGAGGCAAAGGCCGACCAAAGAGACATGAGAATGTTCAAAGAAATCGGCGCAATGGCTACCGAAGAGACGAGCTACGGCTGTTTCAATATTTTTGACGCATTCCTAACCGATACCGTGAACTATTCTTCCGGTGCATTTGACGACTGGATGTATTCCACACAGGGCATACCTACATACACGGCGGAAATGTGGGATTTGGCTATTCGTGCCGGCGTGCCTAATGTCTATCCGCGCACAGTGCCTCTGACCGCTGCACAGCAGGAAGAACAGGAATATCTCTGCTACAAATGGATTGACGAGCATGTGCCGACGGTGAAATCCGGCGCACCTTTCAAACGGTGGACGAAATTTGAACACCCACAGCTGGGCAAGGTCGAAATCGGCGGTGTGGATTTCAAGTACACATGGCAAAACTGTCCTCCGGGTTATCTTGAAGCTGAAGTAGAAAAAAATGTTGCTTTCTGCGTGAGAATGGCTTGCACCATGCCTAAACTGAAAATTGATTCTCTTGTATCCGAAAAAGCCGGTGAAGGAGTATACAAGGTAACCGCCGTTGTTTCCAATGTCGGATATCTGCCTACTTTCGTTTGCAATGAGGCAAAGAGACTCAAAGTGGACAAAGAGCTCGTAATCAAAGCCGATACAGACGGTGAAATCATCATCGGCAAATCTGTGCGGTCATTTGGACATCTGGAGGGCTTTTCGGGCATAAACGCCGGATATGTTCAGGGCGGCGTAAACACATTTAAGCACGACCCGTTCACAAAGAAAACGGAGTATGTGGTTAAAGCAAAGGAAGGCAGCGAGTTCACTCTGACTGTAAGCGGTGTAAAAGCCGGCTCTGTCTGCCGGACAATCAAGCTGTCGTAATTAGATATATAATAATTTCAAAATTTAGTTTAGTTAAAGCACCGTATTCGATGTCATCCGTCGAGTACGGTACTTTTGTTGAGAAAACGGTATCGTTAAATTTTTTCCTTTGACATGTGTCCAAAATTATTGTAGAATACTGAAAAAATTACTTCAAACAAGTATAAGAAGCATGAGAGGAAATTATAAAAGAATTTTTCACATTGATACTTTGCGTCATATTTGCGTTTTCCGTGACAGCCTGCGGCACCTCGGCAGATAAGGCAGAAACAAACACTTCGTCCGAGGAAATTGTGACTTCTTCCGAGTCCGGTGGCGCCGCCTTTGACACAAGCTGGACAGACAACGAATTTGAAGCAATGGTGCTGGAGCTGCCTTTTAAGGGCTGGACGGTCATCAATGAAACAGACACCGTTTATGAGCTGGAGCTCGGCGGTTTGAGCACGGCAAACGGTGCGGACACGGCGACAGGATTTGAAAAGGATAAGGACAACCTTATTTCCTATATAAACTCCTTGCCGACATACGGCTTTACCGTTGAAGAAAAAGGCGAAAATTACAAATGGCTTGTCACAGACAAAGACGGCAACACAGCTGAATTTACCTGCGGCGACGGATATTGCTGGATTACTTTCACGAAAGTAAACTGATTTAGCGGAATCGGGATTCGATAGGCGCAACACAAGCAACATTAAAACTGAAAAGAGCAATGTGACCCCACATTGCTCTTTTTGATTACTGTAATTAAGTCGGATAGGATTTGAATCGAAACAAAAATACCGAAAAATTGAGTGTTTATCTTCTTCTTTTATAGTAAAAATAGCTGTTGAAAAAATCGGCTGTCAATTTTGCTCTTTCGTCGCCCCAAATGCCGAAATCGTGCTCGCCGCCCATAACTTTTACAAGAGATACCTCTTTATTGCACTTCTCCAATTTTTCGGCAAGAATTATGCTCTGTGAGAAAGGTACGACGCTATCTCTGTCGCCATGTACAATCAGAATAGGCGGTATATCCTTTTCAGCCGAGACCAAATCAACAGGGTTTGCCCAATCTATGCCCAAAGCGTCAACTTTGCCGCCCAAAAGATTGTGCATAAACACATTGCTGTGATTTTCGTCCATCTTGTAGAACTCGGCAAGAGATTGCAAATGTGTGACTCCGTAATAATCAACCACTGCCGTCACTTTGTCCGATTCTTCCGGGCATATCCCGTTTTTGTATTCGCCGTCGGTCAGCGCCGCCATGAGAGCGATGTGTCCGCCGGAGGAGTCACCGAAAAGACCGACTTTTTCCTTGTCAACATTGTATTCGTCTGCGTGCCGTCTCATGAATCTTACGGCGGCTTTTGTGTCTTCGACCATTTCCGTTACTGTGCCGTACGGCATTTCCCTGTATTCCACCTGGGCGATGACAAAACCGTATTCCGCTATTTGACAAAGCTTAGGCAAATTCCTGTACAGCTTTTGCTTAGCCCAGGACGAGCCCTTAACATACACAATCAGCGGATATTTTTCTTCCTCGTTTTCCGGCTTGATAATGTGCAGCTTCATTGACCTGTCGGCAAATTTTTCGTATTCCACATCCGGTATAATGTTGACGGAATATCTGCCGTTTTGACCGGAGTAAGACGAATTTTGTACGGTTATTTTTTCGTATGACATAGTGACCTCCTAAATATTGTATTTATTTATTATTCTTTTGAGTTTTGAAATGATAGGCTTTGACAAAACAAACAGAAAAAATGCCGTTGCGGCGCCTCCGGTTAAATTTACCGGCAGACCGGCTAACAATGTGGCGTACAGAGATGTTTTTCCGCCCATGGAAAAAGCAAATATACCGCTTAAATCAAGGATAGGCCCGGTGATAAGTACATAGCACAAAAAGCCGAAAACCGACAGGATTAACGGCTTGCAGAGCCTTTCTCTCTTGTGAAACAAAAGCCCCGACAGTGCGCCCATTATACCGAAACCGAGCATCTGAAAAACCGTCCACGGACCTTGACCGAACATAAAGTTTGAAATCAGCATTATCAGCGCACCGCACAAAAACCCCGACCGAGGGCCGAATGATAGACCTGCCAGAATTGTAACGGCGCCCACAGGCTTAAAAAAAGGTATTACGGCAAATACTGCTCTGCCGGCTATTCCCAAAGCGCACATAACCGCTGTCAAAGCTAATTTCAGACTGTTTTGCTTTGATTTTTCAAAGGACAGGAAAACCGACAAAAGCGCAAACAGAGCAAATACAAACGCGGCTAAATAATATCGTCTTGCACCGAATATTTTTGTATAGAACAGGGCAAGCGGTACGCATGCGGTAATCAAAAGCCGCATTATTGTGTTTTTCAGTTTGTTTTGCATATATTTATTATTTCCTTTGCGGTTACCGCACCGTCAATTATATTTCTTGATATTCTCGCCGCCGAAGTTGTGTAAAAGTTGTTTTGACTGAAAAAGGTCTGCGGTGAGTCAATGCCGCTTACGGTTTTATCAAAAAACATGCCCACATAATCCGAATATTCGGCACAAAATTCCAAATCGTGACTTACAAGGACTATTGTTTTACCTGCGGCACACAGATTTTTTAATATCCGGGCGAAGTTTTTTTTGAAAATCGGGTCGATGCCCTTTGTCACCTCGTCCAGCAAAAGTATATCGGCGCCCTCGACTAAAAGTATTTTTGCCAAAGCAACGCATTGCTGCTGACCGGCGGAAATATCGTAAGGGTGTTTATCGTATAAATTTTCTATTTGACAGAGTTTGGCGATGCGTCTTATATCCCGCTGACTGTCGCTCATCTGCTTTAATTCGTCCTCTACCGTGTCCTTTGAAAATAAGAGCACAGCCTCCTGAGGCAAATAGACAGCCCTGTGATTGCCTAAATCTATTTTGCCTTCATACCGTTTGTGTATGCCGGATATCACCTTCAAAAGAGTGGATTTGCCTTGGCCGTTGCCGCCCACAATTGAAAATATACAGCCTCTCGGTATGGAAAAGGTACAGTTTTTTAATATGTCCTCTGCGTTTTTAGAATATCTGAAACTTATATTTTTTATTTTCGCCGCGTATTCGGACGGATTTTTTATTTCCGTTTTATATTGAATCCGGAATTTTAGCGACTTTTCCAGCCACGATCTGCCGTCTTTTACGGTAATGGGCACATCGCCCGCGCCGACGCAGGACAGAAATATTTTTGACGGGACAGGCAAAAATTCCGCCGTTTCGCCGTAAGCCGAACGGGCAAAATCCTTTGACGGGCAGTCGCATACTATTTTACCGCTGTCCATAAAAATCACTCTGTCCGCATATTTATAGACATTGTCTATTCTGTGCTCGGATAAAATCACTGTGGTGCCCAGCTCGGAATTTATCCTGTAAATCGCATTCATAAATTCTTCGGCAGCTATCGGGTCGAGCTGTGATGTCGGCTCGTCAAGCAAGAGCAAATCCGGGCTCATAGCCATTACTGCGGCTAAATTGACCAGCTGTTTCTGACCGCCGGATAAAGTGCTTATATCCCTGTCAAACCATTTGTCTATTCCGAAAAAATACGATATATCCGCCACCTGTCTGTGCATAAGACCCGGCTCTGTACCCAGGTTTTCCGGGCCGAAAGCTATTTCATGCCACACCTTGTCGGTGACAGTCTGCCGATTAGGGTTTTGCATAACATACCCGATTTTACGGGCTTGCATTTCCTCCGACAGCGCGGAAACATCGACGCCGTCATAATATATCACACCGGTTTTTACCCCGTGCGGAGACATTGCCGGCTTTAAGTGGGAAAGCAGGGTGGTTTTACCGCTGCCGCTTTTGCCGCACAACAAAATAAACTCGCCTTTTTTGACGGTAAAAGACACGCCGTCCAAGGCTCTGTCTTTACAGCCGGGATATGAAAAAGTCAAATTTTTGACATCAAGTAATTCCATCGAATTTCCTCTGATATATGATAAATAAAAGGTATCAACAACAGTGCGGTATATGATATTAAGCCGGCTGTTTCCCTTGCGCCGAACGGTATAAGCTTTACAGACGGCAGAATTTCAACCCGAGTGCCGCTGGAAAAGCCGAACAAAATAACAGCCAAAGAGCTTGTCACGCTAAATAATACAAGGCAAAAATCGTATACGGAAAACCGATATGTCCTGTATCTCGTCGGCTTTACAGAGCCGTACCCGCGGTTTTTCATTGAAAAAGAAAGCAAAACGGCGTGCTCAAACGAAAATGACACTGCAGTATTAAATGAGTTGAGTATGGAATAGAGTTTTTTTCTGCCTTTGAACAGCGGCGTTTGAATGTCGCTGATTTCCGCCAGCTTTTTTTCAAAGAAAGGGATAAGCCCGATAACCGTGGACAATACGGTACACAGCGTCGGCAACTTTGAAAAAGTCATGTACATAAATTTGTCCGTGCCTATTATATTGCCGAAACAGGAAAACCAATTTACGCTGCAAAAGAAAATACCGCCGAGCACAGCGCCGTACAAAAGAGCCTGTGCAGTATACGGGTGAACGAAAATCCTGAACAAAACGGTCTCGCCGTCGGAAGTAAAAAACGGATTGACAAATGTGATTAGAGCAAACATTGCGGTTTTGTATTTCAGGCTTTTCAAAAAACTGTCTTTGCAGATACACAGACAGGCAAGAGAGGATGATATAACATTCACCGCAATAAAAGCAGGGTGCATAAATATCATGGTAAAAAAAATCGCCGCTGTGAAATAAAGAGTTACACAATAGGGGTTGAGCTTGTCAAAATCCATTTTTATCTCCTTTATAATATTAATTATAACACGAATGTTTTTTTATAACAAGCGCGGCGTATATGGTGTATATATGTATAAAAAACCGAATTTTTGTATTATTCTGCATACGATAATTAAATTATATATATGCATTATATACACAAAATAATACCGCATCAGTGTATGCCGCCGGAATTAAATTCACAAAAATGTCAAGGTAAAACAAGATAAACGAGCGACAGAGCAATAATCCGTTTGATTAGGTATCATTTTACACAAATTACCGCGGACAAATAAATGAAAATATATGAAAAGATACGAAAGTGGAGCAATCTATAAATATACATTGACAACGAATAAAAATGAGAGTATAGTATACACATAAATTAAAAGAGAAATTTCGAAAGGAAATAAATAATGAAAAAATTATTCGCATTTATTTTAACAGCCGCCATGGCAATTTCGATGACTGCATGCGGCAGCTCGGAAAAGGTAGACACATCTTTGGAAGATGTCAAATCAAAAGGTAAAATCACCGTTGCAATAAGCCCGGACTTTGCACCGAGCGAATTCAAAGACCCTAACACGGGCGAGGTACTCGGCTCGGATGTTTTTGTGGCAAAATATGTTGCCGATAAACTCGGCGTTGAGCTTGTAATCGAAGAAATGGATTTCAAATCCTGCATCGCCGCCGTTCAGTCCGGCTCGGTTGATTTCTCTGTCAACTCGTTCTCAGCCACGGCAGATAGAAAGGAAAATTTCTACTGCTCATCACCTTACGGCATGACGGATTCCTCATCGACTTCATATCAGGGTATGCTTGTCCCGGCTGACAAAGTGGGCGAATACAAAACGGCAGACGACTTCGTGGGCAAGAAAATTGCCGTACAGAATACATCCCTTCAGTATGACCTGGTTTCAAGTCAGCTGACGGAGGGCTATGAGGTTGAATTTATCACAAATGTAAATATGGGCGCAACAATGCTTGCGGAAGGCAAGGTAGACGCGCTCGCAACAACATCCGAGACAGGTGCAATTCTCTGTAAAAACTTTGAATCCTTGGCAATGGCTGAGTTCAAATTCGATTACACCTCAACAGGCACTGTTGCGATCGTAAACAAGGAAAATGTCGCACTCGGCGACGCAATTTCCGCGGCTATCGAAGAAATGACCGCTGACCCTAACGTTAACTGGACGGAAATCCGCCAGCAGTACACAGACTTGGCAAACCGGCTCGGCGTAACAAATGACTAAAACTTGTCAGAACAATATCCGATGAGACTTCTCACCGGATATTGATTTTAGGAGATATCAAAAGTGAGTATTGGAAAAATTCTTAAAAATGTAGTAAAATTACTTATAAAGTACCGCTCGGCGTTTCGGCAAGGTATTTTTATGACAATGAAGCTGTCTGTTGTGACGGTTTTCTTCGGAATGATTTTTGGCTCATTAATAGCCCTGCTGAAAATGAGCGAATTTCGCATCGGCAAAGTTAAGCCTCTGGAAGCCATAATGAATGCGTATGTTGCGTTTATGCGCGGCACACCGCTGCTTTTACAGCTTTATTTCTTCTATTTCTTCCTGCCGAAAATCATACCTATTTCGCTGGACAAATATCAATGCGTTCTCATCGGTCTTGTGCTCAACAGTGCGGCATACGTAGCGGAAATTATCCGCGCGGGCATTGCGGCGGTTGACCCGGGTCAAATGGAGGCCGCTCGCTCTCTCGGCCTGAACTACAAACAGGCAATGTGGAAAATTATCGCTCCTCAGGCGGTAAAGAATATTCTGCCGGCTTTGGGCAATGAGCTGGTCTCAATGGTCAAGGAAACTTCTCTGGCGTCCACATTCTACATCGGAGAAATCACTTCTCAGGCAAATATTGTCGGCGGTATCACATACATGCAGATAGAGACGCTCATGATAAGCGGTATTTTCTATTTCGTCATCACCGCAACGCTGACTAAACTGATAGGAATTTACGAAAAGAGGTTAAAAGTAAGTGATTAAAGTAAATAATTTGCACAAATCTTTCGGCGAGCTCGAAGTTCTCAAAGGCATTGACGCACATATCGAAAAAGGCGAGGTCGTATCAATCATCGGCCCGTCCGGCGGCGGCAAAAGTACATTTTTGAGATGTTTGAATATGCTCGAAACACCTACTTCGGGTACAATCATTTTTGAGGGTACGGACATAACAAACGAGAAGACGGATATAAATGTCCACCGTCAGAAAATGGGTATGGTATTCCAACACTTCAATGTCTTTCCGCATCTTACGGTGCTTGAGAACATTACTCTCGCCCCGGTTACTTTGAAGAAAAAGACGCCTGAAGAAGCAAAAAAGCAGGCGATGGCTCTGCTTGAAAGAGTCGGGCTGGCAGACAAAGCAGGCGAATACCCGCGCCGTCTGTCCGGCGGTCAAAAACAGCGTCTTGCCATTGTACGCGCTCTTGCCATGGAGCCTGATGTAATGCTGTTCGATGAGCCGACATCTGCTCTCGACCCTGAAATGGTCGGCGAAGTATTGGAAGTAATCAAAGCTCTTGTCGACGATGGAATGACAATCGTTCTCGTAACACACGAAATGGGATTTGCCAAGGCTGTATCCGACAGAGTTATGTTTATTTCCGGCGGCGTAATAGCCGAAGAAGGCACACCTGAACAGGTATTTGACAATCCGCAAAACCCGAGAACAAAAGATTTTCTTTCAAAAGTCCTCATATGATAACTACGGCGCAGAAATGCGCTGTTTTTATTTCATATTTTCAGAAAAAGTTGTATAATTATAAGAAATACAAAAGGAGATAGTATATGGCAAAACAGCATTGGAAAGGCGGCGCATTGTTGGCCCCGGTGCCTCCGGTCATCGTGACATGCGGTACGGCGGAAAAACCCAACGCTCTCACGGTGGGCTGGACAGGTATAATAAATACCATACCGCCGAAAACATATATCAGCGTCAGACCATCGAGATATTCTTATAATTTAATAAAAGAAAGCGGAGAGTTCGTTATAAATCTGCCGACTGAGCGGCTTGTCAAATCGGTGGACTACATCGGCTGCCGCACAGGTGCAAAAGAGGATAAACTGTCAAAATGCAAATTGACCGTGTCGGCTTCCCAGACGGTGTCGGCGCCTTTGCTCGACCAAAGCCCCGTCAATATAGAGTGCAGAGTGTCCGAGGTCATTTCTCTCGGTACTCACGATATGTTTCTTGCCGATATTGTCGGCGTGAATGTAGACGAGAGTCTGATTGACGAAAACGGCAGGCTCGCTCTTGAAAAGGCCAATCTCTTGGCTTATGTTCACGGCGAATACTACGGCCTGGGTAAAAAACTGGGCTCTTACGGCTATTCCGTACGAAAAAAGAAAAAGAAGGTATACAAAAATGGAAATAAAAGTAAATGATATTGTATTAACAACGGATTTCACCCGGGCGGATGTGGATTATTCAATTAAAAGGCACACGGAGATATTTGCCGAGGAGTTCGGTTTTACCGAGGCGTTTAACGAAATGGTAAAAAAGATTATTTCCGATTTTCCTGCCGAATACAATGCCGAAAAGGACTTTATGCTTGTTGCAAGGACAGCTGACGTAAGATTTGCCGGCACAATAACGCTCTTAGGCGAGGAAAACGGCGTCGGCAGACTGAGATATTTTTTTGTAGAGCCGTTTACAAGAGGCAAAGGCGTCGGCAAGCTTATATTTACCACGGCGATGTCACTTGCAAAGGATATGGGCTATACACATCTGTGGTTTACCACATACAATAAACTTGTAGCCGCCCGCACAATGTACAGACAGCTGGGTTTTGAAGTGACAAAAGAAATACCGGCGGAAGACGAGGCCGGCGTCGGCGGAATTGAAGAATTTTGGGAAAAGGACATATAATTCACCCGAACTTCACATTGAATACACATGGCGCCCAACAACAGCCTATATAATTTATATAAACTTATACACAGGGAGGCAATATGTATAACATTCTTGTATGCGACGACGAAAGCGGAATCAGAACTCTCATAAAAAAGTACGCACAGTTTGAGGGCCATAATGTGGTTGAAGCACAAAACGGTATGCAGGCGATAGACATTGTCCGCGAACAAAATATAGACATTGTCGTCATGGATATTATGATGCCAGAGCTTGACGGATTTTCGACTGTAAAGGAAATAAGAAAACAGTCGGAAGTGCCTGTCATTATGCTTTCCGCAAGGGGAGAAGAGTACGACAGAATACACGGTTTCGAGGTCGGCGCCGACGACTATGTGGTAAAGCCGTTTTCCCCTAAAGAGTTAATGATGAGAATAGATTCCGTAATGCGCCGTCGGAACAAAACCGAGACGCAAAATCACAGCACATATACCAAGGGATCATTAGTGATAGATTTCACAGCCAGGAAAGTTATGATTGACGGCGTTGAAGCGGATATGTCGCCGAAAGAATACGATTTACTTTTCTATCTTGTGAAAAACAAAGGCATAGCTCTTTCGAGAGAAAAACTGATAACCAATGTCTGGGGCTACGATTTTTACGGCGACGACAGAACTCTCGACACACACATAAAGCTTTTGAGAAAACACTTGGGCGATTATGCAAATTTAATTGTCACTCTGCGCGGCATCGGATACAGATTCGAGGGATAAAATGTCAAAACTGAAAGAGAAATTCAACTCCATGTCTATTCAGACAAAGACATTTTTTCTTTTGAGTATGTTCTGCATTGCGGTTGTGTCTGTTTTATGGCTTTTAATGGTACAATATCTGCCGCGAATATACGAAAAACAGCGCAAAAACCGGATTTATTCCGTCGCCGCCAAAACCGAGGCGGCATTCGGTGTATTGTCGGCTGAAGAATTGGGACGGTTTGTCCGGAATTTAGCCGTTGAAAACGATGTATGCCGGCAGGTACTCAGCCCGACAGGCGAAAGTATTTGCGGGGCATGCGTAAATAAATCCTGTAAAATTCACAGAATGAACTATTTCGAAATGCTCAATATGATAATCGCTACTCAGCAGAGCGGCGGCAAAATAGAGGGTATTTATCAGAAGAGATTCGGCTTTGATGCAAAATTGCTTGTGCCGAATGCCAAATACGAATACGATTCCGAAGAAGCACAGTCAATGGTGTATTCCCGGCGGATTGTAAATGCAAAAGAGGAGCCCGTCGGCTATATTTTCCTGAACATTCAGCTCAGCCCGGTCGCCGCAACGATAAGCACAATAAGACAAATACTTGTTATAGTAAGTATAATTATGATTGTACTTACGGTTTTTCTGTCAGCATATATTTCAAAAATCATTTCAAAGCCGTTGGAAACAATCAGTAAAAATGCAAAGCAGCTTGCGACCGGCGATTACGAAACTGTTTTTGACGCCACCGGATATTCGGAGGTAAACGAACTGAGTGAAACGCTTAACTACACTGCCGGTGAATTGGGCAAAGTCGACAGCTTGAGAAGAGACTTTATCGCAAATGTCTCCCACGATTTGCGCACGCCTCTTACGCTTATAAGCGGATATGCCGAGATAATGAGAGATATTCCGGGCGAAAACAATTCGGAAAATGCTCAGGTAATCATAAATGAGTCAAACAGGCTGTCCACATTGGTAAACGATGTTTTGGATATGTCTAAAATTCAGTCCGGCGCAATACCTATGAAACCGGAAAAAATGTCGCTGTCGGACACTCTTACCGAAACGGTACATCAGCTCTCCGAGTTGCTGAAAGATGAAAAATACGAATTTGTATCGGATATTTTCGATTGTGAAATTGTTGCCGATAAAGCACGAATACGGCAATGCATATACAATCTTTTGATAAATGCCGTCAACTACACCGGCGACGACAAAAAGATTTTTGTCAAAACGGAGGATAAAGAAAACTATATCAGAATATCCGTCACCGACACCGGCGACGGCATAGACGAGAGCGAAGCCGACAGAATATGGGACAGGTATTACAAGAGCGAAAAAAACCACAAAAGAGCCGTAACCGGCTCGGGAATTGGGCTTTCCATTGTAAAAAGCATTGTAAAATCCCATAACGGCAGGTGCGGGGCATACAACACCGCGGATAAGGGCGCGTGTTTCTGGATAGAATTGCCGAAATAAAAAATCCTGTGAGCAATCACAGGATTTAATTTTTATATCATAAGGTTGCAGATAAGGTTTGACAGCTCTGTCGGATTTTCGACTGACAGACCCTCTATAAGTCTTGCCTGAGCGTAGAGAATCTTAGTGTAATCCGTCAATTTGTCACTGTCTTCCTCAGCCAGCTTTTTGAGCTTTTCGGCGATAGGGTGGTTTTTGTTGATTTCAAGCACAACATTTGCTTTTGCGTCGCCGCCCATAGGCATTTGGTTCAGCACCTTTTCCATGCCCACCGAGAGCGCGCCGTCTGAGGACAGGCAAACCGGGTGAGAAGTGAGTTTGTTTGTAAACTTTACGGCCTCTACCGATGCGCCCAAGGCAGTCTTCATTTTTTCGAGCAAGCCGGAATTTTCACTGTTAAACTTTTCAAGTTCTTCCTTTTCTTCGTCGGAATCGAGATCCAGCTTCTCGTTGGCAATGTTTGTAAATGTCTTTTCCTTATATGTGCCCAAAACCTGCAGAGCGAATTCGTCGACATTTTCCGTCAGATACAGAATTTCATATCCCTTTGCCTTCATCGACTCGGACATCGGCATCATATTGATTTTTTCCGCCGTTTCACCGACTGCATAGTAGATTGTGTTCTGGTCTTCTTTCATTCTATCTACATATTCGGCGAGAGTAACCGGCTTCATTTCGTTTGAAGAGACGAACATAATCAAATCTTCAAGGGAATCCTTGTGTATGCCGTATTCTTCGTAAATGCCAAATTTGAGCTGTGTGCCGAAATTTTTGTAGAATTCCTCATAGGCTTCGCGGTCGTTTTTCTGAATTTTAAGCAGCTCTTCCTTAATCTTTTTCTCAATGTTTTTGGCGATGATTTTCAGCTGTCTGTCGTGCTGCAGCATTTCACGGGAAATATTCAGCGACAAATCCTCGCTGTCGACCAGGCCCTTTACAAAGCTGAAATAGTCAGGTAATAAGTCGGCGCATTTTTCCATTATCATTACGCCGGAAGAATACAGCTGCAGACCTTTTTCATAGTTCTTTGAATAAAAATCATACGGGGCATGCTTTGGAACAAACAAAAGGGAAGTATACTGGGCTGTGCCGTCGACTTTTGTGTGAATTGTAGTCAAAGGCTCTTCATAGTCTTGGTATTGGTCCATGTAGAAGTTATCGTATTCTTCTTTTGTGATTTCGCTCTTTTGCTTTTTCCAAAGAGGGATCATGCTGTTGAGAGTACGCTCTTCAAATACGTCTTCGTATTCGTCGCTGTCCTCTTTTTTCTTTGAAGTTTTCCACATCATCTTAATCGGGTATCTGATGAAATCGGAATATTTCTTTACAAGCGACTGAATTGTGTACTGGTCAAGGTACTGTGAATAGTCTTCGCCCTCGGCGTCCTCTTTAATGTGCAGAATAATCTTTGTGCCGTTGTCGTCTTTAATGCACGGCTCTATTGTGTAACCGTCAACGCCGGACGCATTCCACCGATATGCCTCGTCTGCGCCGTACGCGCGGCTCTTTACCGTGACATTGTCAGCTACCATAAAAGCGGAATAGAAGCCGACGCCGAATTGACCTATAATGTTGACATCATCGGATTTATTCTCGGATTTGAAATCCAAAGAGCCGCTCTTTGCGATAGTGCCCAGGTTTTGTTCAAGCTCCTGCCGAGTCATACCGATACCGTTATCTTCGATTGTCAGGGTGCGGTTTGGCTTGTCCGCCGATATTTTTATAAGGTAATCGTCTTTTGTAAGTTTAATGCTGTCATCTGTCAGCGACTTAAAGTACAATTTGTCTATTGCGTCGCTTGCATTAGATATAAGTTCACGCAGGAAAATCTCCTTGTGCGTATAGATGGAATTTATCATCATATCCATCAGTTTTTTACTTTCGGCTTTGAATTGTTTTTTAGCCATTATGTTCACCTCACAAATAATTAGCAATCAATATATCTGACTGCTAAAAATAGTATACAACTATTGCACCGCTTTTTCAATACATTTCGCAAAATTTTAACAAATTACTCAATGTTTACAAAAAGAATAAATTATATTATAATAAAAACATAACGTTACGGAGGTCGTTAAAATGGTATTATTTGAAAATAAAGGCTTTGAAAACACGCCTCGGGTGGCACAGCTCGTGTGCGACTACATCAAGAAAAGCGGCATTAAATATGTTGTAATGGCGTCAAAGACCGGGTATACAACGGACATTTTCCTTGAATGTTTCAAAAGAGAAAATGTCGATGCAAAAATTGTGTCTGTCACACATTGCTACGGCGACTTGGGCCCGGGAATGTGCGAAATGACGGCGGAAAAGAGAAAAGAACTGACAGACAAGGGCGTTACCGTCATCACGGCAACACACGCACTGTCCGGCGCCGAAAGAGGCATTGCCAAAAGATACGGCGGCGCATTCACACCGGCTATTCTCATGGCAGACACTTTGAAAATGTTGGGCCAGGGCATGAAAGTGGGCGTTGAAATATCTCTTATGGCTATGGACAACGGCGCAATCCCGTACGGTGAAGAAATCATAGCCGTGGGCGGCTGTTCGCACGGTGCGGATTATGCTATAACTCTGATACCGGGACATTCTAACAACCTGTTTGAGACAAAGGTCATAGACATTATCTGCAAACCGAGAATTTCATAAATTTCAAATAATAGCAAACGGCGGCTTGTTTTGACAACAACCGCCGCTTTCGCTTAAAATTCAGTTATTGTTTACAATTTATTTTTGATTTACCGCCCATTCTGTGATATAATTATAGACCAAACAGAAAACGACATTTATATGTTGTTATATCAGGGAGTAACAATGTCAGATAACAAAGAGAAAAAAATATATTCATCCAAAGAATATCCGGATAACACAGAGCCGGAAATCAAAGATAAAAACTTCAAAAACGATAAAAAGGAAAACAGCATCCGCAATAGAAGAGTAGTTGTAGGCGCGGTGTTTTCCGTACTGGCGCTTGTGGGCGTCATCTCTATTGTACTTGGGGCGGTCAAGCTGGGCTCAAAGTTGTTGGATGACTCCGCGGAAAAACGGAAATACGACAGCTTGCTGACTCCGCTGGTGGTTTATGACCCGTTGCCGTTTGAGTCGCCGGAGGAAGCCGACGAAAACATACTTTTGGCAAGCTCTGTTTGGGCTACGATTATGAACGAAGACCTGACGCAATATCCTACCGATGAATACGGCACAACGCTGTTGCCTGCCGGTGAGGTCGACAGATACTATGCCCGTCTCTTCGGCACGTCGACTAAGCTTAATCACCGCACTTTTGCCGATTCGGATATTGAGTTTGTCTACAATGAGGAGACCGGTACATACACCGTACCGCCTACGACTTATCCGCAGGGCTATACCCCACAGACCGTAAAAATCAAAAAATCCTTCGGCTCAAAAGAAAAGACTGTCACGGTCGGCTATCTCTCTTTTGCCACCGGCTTTAACGACACGCGGGATCGCTCAATTGTAAAATATGTGGATTACATATTCACAAAGCAGGACGGAAATTACTATCTTTCTGCCGTGCGCGAGAGCGATATGAAAGTGGCACAGTCTTCGTCCTCATCGACGGCGCAATAATACAAGCCAAACAAAACGGCTGACGCTTTGTGCATCAGCCGTATTTTTGTTGCTTTTATTTAATTTTGAACAGTCTTTTTGCGTTTTCGGCAGTCATCTCTATGGCCTCTTCTTTGGTCATATTCAATTCGTCAGCCATTTTTTGTATCGTGTAGTTCAAAAGGGAAGAGTCGCATCTTTTTCCTCTGAAAGGCTCCGGCGCCATATACGGACAATCGGTTTCTATAAGCAGTCTGTCTTTTGGCACAACTTTCATACTTTCAAGCGCCCTGCGCGCATTCTTGAATGTGATTACACCCGTAAAACCGATGTAAAAGCCCATATTTACCAGCTGTTTTGCGCTTTCCCGACTGCCCGAGTAGCAGTGTATTACTCCGCTGTTGAGGGGGTGCCGCGTCAAAATGTCAATTGTGTCCTTCATTGCGTCCCTTGTGTGAATAATCAGCGGCTTTCCGACTTCATTAGCAAGCTCAATATGCCTTATAAACGCCAGTTTTTGAATTTCCCGGTCGGGCGAATCGTCATAGTGGTAGTCCAGACCGCTTTCACCGATTGCAACGGTCTTTTCATTCTGTGCCAGTATGCGAAGCTCGTTCATCACGCCGTCGTCGAGAGCGTCCGGCGCAGAGTCCGGGTGTATACCCACGGCGCAATACATAAAATCATTTGCTCTCGCCATTTCGAGAGCCTGTTTCGACGACTCCAAATCGTAACCGACATTTACGGCATAACCTACGCCCTCTCTTTGAATATGCCGCAATACCCGGTCTAAGTCGCCCCGAAAGGATTTGTCGTTATAGTGGGAGTGGCTGTCAAATATTTTTTCCATTGTCACCTCTAAAACAGTACTCTGTCCGATGGGACAGAGTACAAATTTTTTTATCTGATTTTGCTGCCTGCCGGGACAGAGTCGTCGACAAAAATTACTTTTGCCGCATTGTCCGACATATCGGCGGCCAAAATCATACCGTCGCTGACCTGACCTGCCATTTTTCTCGGGGCAAGGTTGTCGACTATCATAACTTTTTTGCCGATGAGATCATCCGGTGAATACCATTCGCGGATTCCCGAAAGAATTGTCCTCTCTCTCTTGCCGTCAAAAACGGTGTTGCAAAGGAGTTTCTTTGAATTTTCCACGACCGTGCAGTTTCTGATTTCGCCGACGATGACATTAACTTTTGAGAAATCATCAAATGAAATTGTCTCGGCTTTTTCTTCTTTTACGGTCTCGGCCGCTTTTTTGGCTTCCTCCGCTTTCCGTTTAGCCGCCTTTTTTGCAGCCTCTTCTTCCCGGATTTTAGCCAGCTCTTTTTCCTTGTCTATTCTCGGGAAGATAATGCCGCCCTTTGCGACCTTGACATTGTGCTTATAACCGAATTCTTTGAGAGACTCGTATGTCAAATCGTCGCTTGTAAATCCGAGCTGCCGGGAAATTTTCGGCGTTGTGTTAGGCAGATAGGCCTGTAAAAGTGTAGTGACATAACGCAGAGATTCCACAAGAACATACAAAACCGTGGCAAGTCTTGTTTTGTTGGCTTCGTCCTTCGCCAAAATCCACGGAGCAGTTTCGTCGATGTACTTGTTTGCTCTCTGTACAACGGCGAATATTTCCGCAAGGGCCTGCGGAATGCTCAAATCGTCCATATATTTTTCTGTTTTTGATGTGAGAGTGTTACACAGTTCGATGAGCTCCTTGTCAAGTTCCGTATATTCTCTGTCCTCCGGCAGCCGTCCGCCGAAATATTTCTCAATCATTGCAACCGTGCGGGAAACAAGGTTGCCCAAATCGTTTGCAAGGTCTGAATTTGTCCTGTCGATAAGTCTTTCATGAGTGTAAACGCCGTCGTTGCCGAACGGAACTTCTCTCAAAAGATAATATCTGACGGCGTCGACGCCGTACTTTTCACAGAGAACGACCGGGTCGACAACATTGCCTACGGATTTTGACATTTTTCCGCCCTCCAGAAGCAACCAGCCGTGGCCGAATACTCTCTTCGGAAGAGGCAAATCCAAAGCCATGAGCATAGCCGGCCAAATGATTGTGTGGAAACGCAGAATTTCCTTGCCGACCATGTGGATGTCTGCCGGCCAGTACTTGTCAAAATCTTTGTACTCGTTATTTTCATAGCCCAATGCGGTAATGTAGTTTGAAAGGGCGTCGACCCATACATAAACCGTGTGCTCCGGGTCAAATGTGACAGGGATGCCCCACGGCACAGTCGTTCTTGAAACGCACAAATCCTGCAGACCCTGTTTGATGAACGAAATCATCTCATTCTTTCTCCGCTCCGGCTGAATGAAATCCGGGTGCTCCTCGTAGTGTTTGAGCAGAGCGTCGGAATATTTGCCCAGCTTGAAGAAATATGCGTCCTCTTTTGCGGCGTATACGTCTCTGCCGCAGTCAGGGCATTTGCCGTCTACAAGCTGTGACTGAGTCCAGAATGTTTCACACGGTTTGCAGTACATGCCTTCGTAGTAGCCTTTGTATATTTCGCCCTTGTCGTACAGTCTCTTGAAGATTTTCTGAACGGCCTCTACATGATAG
The DNA here is from genome assembly GCA_029007985.1 of Oscillospiraceae bacterium. Classification (GTDB taxonomy): domain Bacteria; phylum Bacillota; class Clostridia; order Oscillospirales; family Ruminococcaceae; genus RGIG3102. The sequence continues at coordinate 73,857 of JAQXIW010000043.1, forward strand.
TCATCTGTTGTGCGGATGTATCTGTCATAGCTTACATCTAAAAGCTTCCAAAGCTCTTTGACATTTGCGACGATTTCATCTACATACTGCTTTGGGGTTTTGCCTACCGCGGCGGCCTTGTCCTGTATTTTCTGGCCGTGCTCGTCCGTGCCGGTGAGATACATTACATCGTAGCCCTGAAGCCTTTTGTATCTTGCCAGCGCGTCGCAGGCGACTGTTGTATAACTGTGGCCGATGTGAAGATTATCAGACGGATAATAAATCGGCGTAGTTATATAGAATGTTTTTTTCTTTTCCATATTGATTCCCTCCGTTTATTTTTTGATTATTTTCAGGCTGAGAGATAATAAAAAGCCCCCGTCCCGAAAAACTCAGGGACGAGAGCAATTAACTTCGTGATACCACCCTAATTCGCCCGTATCTCACAATACAGGCCTCATAAACTGCAATACAGTCTGTCACTGTAACGGGTGAAACCCGTCGTAGCCTTGGATTTGACTCTTCGGTACGCGGCTCCGAGACCATCTTCATCGGTGTTCATTGTGCCCGTTTTCAGCTTCCCGGGCTCTCTGTGACAAATTCGACCGGCTACTCTTCTCTTCATAGCCTTTAATGTATATACTGAAATTATACAACCGGTGAAAAAATTTGTCAAACGGGAATATGCTTATTTTTTCTTTTTCAGCTTTTTTCGTATGTCGAGAGCAAAATCAATCGCTTTTTCATACAGAGGGTCAAACACTATTTTGAATTCACCGGCTGTTTCGATGACCCGGCCGGAGAAATTTGATTTGAATTCTAAAATTCTGTAAAGTTCTTCGCCGTCTTCCGGTCGGGGTGCAACGCCCTGCATGTCATAAGTGTGACAGCCGCCTTCACAGGCCCATTTCATCAGCTCGTACTGTAAACCGTAAGTCGGGCGCAAATTTCTCATTTCGGCGGTCGAACAGCCGTATACATGCGATGTTGTACCGGCATACTGTACCGCAACGCCGCCGCAGAGAGGCTTGTCTTCGTAATAAGCCATATACAGTCGGCACCTGTCGCCGAAAGCTGCAAGCATTTTTTCAAAGTACTCTTTCGGGCGGATTGAGAAATGCTGTCTTATGCCTGTTTCCCGGTATATTTTATAAAAATCATCCAGACCTTCCAAGCCGCAATTTTTGTATCCTACGCCTTTTTTGTACGGGTATCTCATTTTATATCTGGTGTCCCTGTCCATTTTTGCCATCAATTCGTCAATAGACATACCTTTGATATAATTGAGCATATAGTTGTATCTCGGTTGAATCGTGTCGTGAAACCGGGCGTGCTCCTTTATCGTCAAGCCGCATTCCTTAAAAAGAGATATTGTCTTTTCGTCGTCTACCGTTACGAGTGGGTCCATAATAAAGACATAGGCTTTGTGCTTTTTTGCAACCTGTTTTACGCCGTCCATCAATTCCGAAATGACCGCTTTATCCGTATAGTCGCACACAGGGCCGCGGCAGGCATACATCATTGACTTAATGCCGAGTTTTCTAATCAAAATAAAAATACCGGCTGTTATCTCGCCGTCACCGTTTCTGATAACAACGATTTCGCTGTCCCACTCCGTTTTGACATTTCCCCAATAAGGGCTTTGTTGGAATGCGCCGTGGGGGTGAGAGGAACAAAACCGCTCAAATTCATCGTATTTATCTTTACTTAATATTTCCATATTTAAGCCTTTCAGTAAGTTTGTAGTTCAGTAATATACAGTATAGCACAAATTGTGAAAAATTACACATAAATTTTATTATTAAATTGACTTTGTTGTTAATATTTGATAATCTTATTAAGTAATAACATGGTGTATCATACACATCGGAGGCAAAATGAAATCAACAAAAAGGATTATTTCTGCCGTACTTGCCGTTTTCGCCGCAGTGTCGATGACGGCGTGTTCGCAGAAGGCAAAAAATATAGACACAAGCACGGAGCTGGGCAAAAATGTTGAGGCAACCGCGTCCTATGTCTATAAAAAGTTAGGCAACAACCCGAAACAGGGCACGGAAATGAGCGTTATTTCCCTGCTTGAAAGCGGATATATGGACTATTGGGATGACAGGGCGCAAAACTATGTCATCAACATGAATACATTTATTCAAAAGGGCGGCAACAAAATAGCCGACAAAAAGAATATTCTGTGGGATCAGTACCCGATAGTATTTGAGACATTCACAGCCTGCGGCATATATGCGGACAAGACCGCAAACGCCGATCTCACACAGGGTATCACCGTTGATGCCATCACTCTTATGGGCGGCTTTGACAACAAGATTAACTGTCTTACGGCTCTCGAATGCGGGGGCTTGGGCGTTTATCAGTCATACAACAACGAAAACCTGACAAGAGAAGATTTAGTCGAGTTTATTCTCGGCTTACAGCAGCCGGACGGCTCTTTCTCATACTCGGGTATGACAGACGGTTTGACTGTCGCAAAAGTCACATCCGACGCGGTTATCGCTCTCATGAGCACAGCACAGACTGAGGAAATAACACGGGCGGCAAACAAAGGCGCGGATTATCTTAAAAACACTGTCAAACCGACAGATGATCTGTACGATGTTTGCGCAACGGTTATCGCTCTCAACTACGCCGGTCGAGACGCGCGGGACTATGTGGACGGACTGGCAATAAGAGCATATTCCGACGGCTCCTATTCAAAAAATACGGCGGATAAAAAAGGTAATATCGAGGACTCCTCATATGTGCTTCTTGCTTTGTCCAGCCAGTACAGATTTGAAAAGGGAATGGCAAAGGTCTACGACTATTCCGAATCTTACGGTATGGCGCACAATAAGCTCAGCCCAATGTGGAAAACCTATGTAAACATTATGAAGGTTGCGCTCGGCTTTATCATTCTCGGTTTGATAGGTCTGTTTATTCTGTCGAGAGTCAGAATAGCAAAATGGAGAAAAGCCGGTATTTACAACGAGCGGGCAAGCAGAATGTATACAGACGCGGAATTGGAACGGATTAGAAAAGAAAAAGAACTTCACGCACAAAAACTTGAGCGGGAAAACAATCGGTCCGTCGATGAAACCGATGCAAAAGAAATAAACGAAACATCGACAGATGTAAACGAAATATCCGGCTCCGGCGATGATTCCGGCGACGAATAACAAATAGATTACACAGCCGAAAAACTCGGCTGTGTTTTTACTTTATTAGAAACATAAAACATAAAAAACGCGGGATAACCAAACCCGCGTTTCGTACTTTTATTAAAATATACTCGGAACAAAATCCCTATTTGTTATTTACTTTCGAAGTGCCTTTTTCTAAAAGGTAAGTTGCCTCCAAATCCGCCAGATGAGTCATTACGGCAAGGGGATACATTCTGAAAGCTTCGCTCATCGCATAGCCGCCGGCTTTGGCAGAGTCGTCAAAACCGCCCATATGCCAGCGTATAGCCATTGCCTCCTCCACGGACAGCCTCATAAACCAGTTTATCAGGAAAACGCTCTTTTCGCCGTGACCGTAAGGAAATGCGTCTTCGACTTGGAAAAACGGAACTTTTTCCCACACGCCGGTTTCGTCGTTTTTGACATTTCTCAAACTCTGTTTATAAAAGTTTGCTTTGCATATATCGTGACACAGCGCGACAATGGCTATACTTTCATCGCTGTATCTCTCTTCTTCCGGCAGAGATTCGTTTCTTGATTTGAGAACGCGATAAACATTCAATGAATGCATCACAAGGCCGCATTCGCACGCACCGTGGAATTTTGTTGACGCCGGTGCGGTGAAAAAATCCGTGCCGGACAGCCATTCCAAAAACTTATCCTTGCCCTGTCTTTTGACGCAGGAATTAAAAATGTCGTAAAATTCTTCTTTATAGTTTTGCATATTTGCCTCGATTCAATTATTTTATACATTTTATCACAAAACCGGAAAAATAAAAAGCGATTCGAATTTTCTGTAATTTTCGTCAGTAATTGTTGACATATTTGTATATATAGTATAAAATTAAGAAAAAATATCAAAGGCTGTGACGAAGAGTCAGCATATTGTAAAACCATCAGAGAGCCGGGTTAGGTGTGAGCCGGCGGCATAAAATATGCTGTGTAGCTTCCGAGCCGGTGCGGTGAAGTAACAGTAGTCGCCCCCGTTTTTCAGCGTTACTGAAATCAAGCGGTCGTTTTCTCAAACGGCAATTTGGGTGGTACCACGGTTGTAAAAATCGTCCCATTTTTCGGGGCGGTTATTTTTTTATATTTTTTTACCGTCTCAAAAAAATGAAAAGGAGTAAATATTATGAAAGAACTCGAAAAGGTCTACAACCCTAAACTGGTTGAAGACAAAATTTATCAGAGATGGCTTGAAAAAAAGTATTTTCACGCAGAGATTGACAAATCCAAAAAGCCGTTCTCCATCGTTATGCCGCCGCCAAACATTACCGGCCAGCTGCACATGGGCCATGCTCTCGACAACACTTTACAGGATATTCTCACCCGTTACAAGAGAATGCAGGGCTATGCTGCCCTTTGGATTCCGGGTACAGACCATGCTGCCATTGCCACGGAAGTAAAAATCATCGAGGCAATGCGCAAGGAGGAAGGACTCACAAAAGAGGATATCGGCAGAGAAGCCTTTTTGGAAAGAGCTTGGGAGTGGAAAGAAAAATACGCCGGCAGAATTACCGAGCAGCTCAAAAAGCTCGGCGTGTCATGCGACTGGGACAGACAGCGTTTCACAATGGACGAGGGCTGTTCTAATGCGGTTAAAGAAGTATTCGTAAATCTCTATAATAAAGGCCTTATCTACCGCGGTCAGAGAATCATATCCTGGTGTCCGAGCTGTCTTACGGCTCTGTCCGACGCCGAGGTTGAATTTGAAGAGCAGGAAGGCTCGCTTTGGCATATCAAATATCCTATCAAGGACAGCAACGAATATATTGTTGTAGCCACGACGCGCCCTGAGACAATGATAGGCGACAGCGGCGTATGCGTTGCTCCGGACGATGAAAGATACACACATCTCATCGGAAAGACCTGTATTCTCCCGCTTGTCGGCAGAGAAATACCGATTTTTGCCGATTCTTATGTAGAAAAAGAGTTCGGCACAGGCGCCGTAAAGATGACGCCTGCCCACGACCCTAACGACTATGAAGTGGGCCAAAGACACAATCTTGAGGTAATCAAGATCCTCACGGATGACGCTCACATGGCCGACAACACGGGCAAGTATGCCGGCATGGACAGATACGAAGCAAGAAAGGCAATCGTAAAGGATTTGCAAGATCAGGGTTATCTTGTAAAAACGGAGAAATACGCACACAATGTCGGCACATGCTACCGCTGTCACAACACTATCGAACCGATGGTTTCAAATCAGTGGTTTGTTAAGATGGAGCCTCTCGCCAAACCTGCTATCGAGGCTGTAAAAAACGGCGACACAAAATTCATTCCTGAAAGATTCGACAAAATTTACTTTCACTGGATGGAAAACATCAAGGACTGGTGTATTTCCAGACAAATTTGGTGGGGACACAGAATACCTGCGTGGTATTGCGATGACTGCGGTGAAATAATTGTTTCAAAGGAAGCACCTTGCGAATGTCCGAAGTGTCATTCGAAAAAACTCCGCCAAGATGAAGATACTCTTGACACATGGTTCTCGTCTGCGCTTTGGCCGTTCTCCACAATGGGCTGGCCGGATAAGGATTCGGAAGACCTCAAATTCTTCTACCCGACGGATACGCTCGTAACCGGTTACGATATTATTTTCTTCTGGGTTGCAAGAATGATGTTCTCCGGTCTTGAACACATGGGCGAAGTACCGTTCAAAAATGTTCTCATTCACGGTATCGTTCGTGACGCAAACGGCGTAAAAATGTCAAAATCTTTGGGCAACGGCATTGACCCTCTCGAAGTTATAGATCAATACGGCGCAGACGCATTGAGATTCACGCTTGCCACAGGCTCGTCCGCCGGCAACGACACGAGATATTCCGAAGAAAAAGTAAAGGCTTCCAGAAACTTTGCCAACAAGCTTTGGAATGCCGCCAGATTTATTCTTATGAATATAGACGGCGAAATTGCAGCCGGTCTCCCTGAAAAACTTGAACAGGAAGATAAATGGATTATTTCCGCATTCAACAGAACGGCAAAAGCCGCCACGGAAAATCTCGACAATTTCGACACAGGTCTTGCGGCGCAGAAAGCCTATGACTTCATTTGGGACGATTTCTGCGACAAGTACATCGAAATCGCAAAAACAAGACTCAACGGCACAGACGAAGAGGCTAAAAACAATGTCAGAAGAGTTCTTGTTTATGTAATGAGCGGCGCACTTAAACTTCTTCACCCGGTTATGCCTTTCATCACTGAGGAAATCTACACGGCGCTGCCGAACAGCGGCGAGTCAATTATGATATCCGACTGGCCGAATTACAGAGAAGAACTCAACTTTGAAAAAGAAGAAAATTCCCTCAACAGAATTTTTGCACTCGCAAAGGAAATCAGAGCTCTGCGCGCACAGCTCGGCGCACACCCGACAAACAAGACTCACCTGATTATCGAGACCGAATACACAGACGACTTTGAACGGGGTCTTGTATTCGTTGAAAAATTTGCATTTGCAAAGGAAACGGTAATCACGACGAAATTCGAGGGCGATGCTTCGCAGTACTCTCAGATTGTTGTGGAAGGCGCACGCGCCTTTATTCCTACCGGCGACCTTATCGACAGAGAAAAGGAAATTGCAAGACTTAACAAAGAGCTTGCGGCGGTAGAAAAGGATATCCGGATTATTTCCGGCAAACTCAACAACCGGGGCTTCCTTTCAAAAGCTCCTCGGAATGTAGTTGAGGGTGAAAGAACAAAGCTTGCCGGCGCACTCGACAAGAAAGAGAAAATACTCGCGTCACTTGCGGCTCTTGGTTGATAATAAGATGACAAGGTTTAATACCTTGTCATTTTTCTTTTATATGTCTATAATATATATGTTACTATGATGAGGGGTAAATGTAATGACATATTCCGAAGCACTTGACTTTATTCATTCGAGACCGAGGGTAAAAAACACCGGCGACCACAGCACGATGCTTTATTTGCTTGACAGCTTAGGCAACCCTCAGGACAAACTTAAATATATTCATATATCCGGCACAAACGGCAAAGGCAGCTGCGCGGCGATGTGTGCAAATGTGTTGAAATTCGCCGGATATAAAACGGGAATGAATATTTCGCCATATGTGATTGACTTTCGCGAAAGAATACAGATTAACGGCGAATATATTTCAAAAAAAGACTTGCTGGATATAGTCGAAAAAGTCAAACCGACCGTAGAAAAACTCGATAACGAAAATAAAATTATTTCGGAATTTGCGCTTGTGACGGCTATCGCGTTTACTTATTTTTCAAAAGAGAATGTCGATGTCGTTTGCCTTGAAGTCGGAATGGGCGGCAAAAATGACTGCACTAATATAATAAAGAACAATCTCTGCGCTTGTATTATGAACATTGCTTTTGACCATACGCGGATTTTAGGAGATACTCTGTCAGACATTGCACAGCACAAGGCCGGTATAATAAAGGATAACTGTCCGACTGTCGTCTATCCGGCAATGGAGAAAGAAGCTCTCAATGTCATCAAAGATGTGTGCAAGGCAAAAAACAGTATTTTGAATATTCCGGATATATCACGGTTGAGTGTAAAAACCACAGGATTTTTGAAATCACAAATGGATTACAAAAATCTCTCGATATGCCAGTCATTCTGCGGCCTTCACCAGAGCTACAATGCGATGACGGTAATAGAAGCGATGAATTGTCTTAGAAAGCAGGGATATGCAATATCCGACGAAGATATAGTGAAAGGAATAGAGACAACCGTATTTCCGCGGAGAATCGAGTTGATTTCTGAAAATCCGCTGATAATACTCGACGGCGGCCACAACATTGACGGCATTACCGCCCTGACAAATGTGTTAAAAGAAAACAATATATATGATGTAAGCTGTATTTGGGCGTCCTTGTCGGATAAGGAGCCGGAAAAAATAGCAGAATTGCTGTCGCCTTATGTATCAAAACTGTACACTATAAAAATAGAAGACAACAAAAGGGCCCTGTCAAGCGACAGGCTTTCGCAAATGGCAAAAAAGTATATAGACAATGTGATTACGGCAAAAAATGTAAAAGAAGCCATTGACATGGCGATAGAAGAAAAAGACGAGAAAATTTTAATATGCGGCTCACTGTATTTGGCGTCGGAAGCCAGAGAGTATTTGATGAAGCTAAAAGAAGTATTGTGAATTGTTGACATATAAAAGCCTATATTATTAGTAAATAATGAGAATTTTACACAAATATGAAAAACATTAAAAATAATGCTTTACAAAGTCTGTCAAATATAGTAAAATTTATCTCACCGACGCAAGAGCGGTATGAAATCACATCGAAATTTTTCTGAACATTTTCTAAAAAAAAGTTGTTGACAGAAACAAAGAGATGTGCTAAAATATTCAAGCTGTCGCAAGACAGTGTAAGGACCTTGAAAATTAAACAATATTGGTAAGAACTCAAAGCTTGAGAAGGAATCTAAGAGATTTTTTTGAGAGGTGTGGGGGGCTCGGCCACACGGAAATAAAAAGGAGAGCA
>JAQXIW010000044.1 GCA_029007985.1 Oscillospiraceae bacterium
GCGCCCTTGATGTTGGCAAACGCAAAGAACCGAACGGCGTGTTCCATAGGCTCGACAGTCATAAACCGCGCGCATTTTGAGGCGATTTTGACGAGAGTCCGCTGTGGAAAACAGCCGAATATAACGATAAATGCGCTGACAACACCCAAGACAAGCTCCGTTCTTGCACGGACATACGGCTTTTGCCGGTTGTGCATCGGTTTATCCGGTTTCTTTACAAACAGGCACACATAGAGCTTTGTCATATAGCCTATCGTAAAGCCGCCGCTGACAAGGAAAATTGCTTCTACAAGGCGAAAAAATGGCGCTGTGTCATGATTTAAGTGAATATACTCCACTATGCCCTCATGCAGTAGAGTTTTTGAAATATAGCCGTTAAAGCCCGGTATACCCATTATGCCCAGGGCAGCTGTGGCAAAGCACACTTTTAAGAACGTCTTGTCTCTGCCAAAGCCTTTAATCTCGTTCAAATTGAGCGAGTGGGTGTTCTGATAGACTATGCCGGCGCTTGTGAACAGCACAAGCTTAATCATTGTGTGGTTGAGCATGTGCAGAACGGCGCCGTAGGCGGCGATTGAGCCCTCTTCGCCCAAGAGTGAGGTCATGGCGACGCCGATTATGATAAATCCTATCTGCGACATAGATGAATATGCCAATGTCTGTTTGAGATTTATCGAAATCAGCGCAAAAACCGCGCCCACAAACATTGTCAGTACGCCGAGAACGAGCATGAGCATCGCCCACTTCTCATTGCCGTGGAATATTCTCTCGGTGACGATGATGACGCCGTAAACGCCGCATTTAATCAGTATGCCGGACAGAGCCGCAGAAGCCGGCGCCGGTGCGGCAGGGTGCGCCTGAGGTAACCAGCCATGCAGCGGAAACATACCGGCCTTTGCGGCAAAGCCGAAAAACACCATAAAGCCGGCCGCAACAAGCATAGGCGAATCCCGAAACGGAGCACACGCCGACATGAGCTCGGATATTGCGAGTGTTCCCGTCATAGCGTAAATTATAAACACACCCATCAACACTACAAGACCGCCCAAAACGGCGATGGTCAAATAGCTGTTGCCCGCCGCTTTCGAGTCGTCGTTTTGCTCGTGAGCTACCAGTGCGTAAGACGCAAAGGACATTACCTCAAAAAACAGATAGACTGTGAACAGGTCTCTGCCTAAAAACAGGCCGAGAGTTGCGCCGAATGTCACGGCAAAAAATCCGTAATATCTGCGCAGATTTGTCATGTCGTGCAGAAAGTATTCGTCGGAAAATACGGACGAGCCCACCCAGATGAGCGATGTTGCAAAGGCCTGCAGAGCGCCGAGTCCGTTTATTTCAAATGATATGCCCATGCCGGCAAACCAAGAAATCGAGACGGCAACGCCCCGGAATTTTTCCGAGTTTGCAAAGAGATAGGCACAGCACAAAAGCTCAAAAACAGTTATTGCGACGAGGACGGCGTTTATTCTCTTTTCGTTTTTTTCAAATACAGGCAGCAAACCGGCGAATATCGGCAAAAACACCATGGCCGGCAACAGAAAGTTGATCATATACTAAAAACCTCCGTTCGCAATTACTGAAATGAAATCGTACAGTCTGCCCGAGAAAAGCGACAGAATAACCATTGCAGCAGTGATGACAACCATAGGCATTGTCATCCGCTTCGGTGCCTCTTTGACGGCGTAAAGGTTGCTTTGGTCAAAATCGTCGTGCGGCACATAAGCGAGTACGACAATCTGCAATAGATACATCGCCGTAAACAGAGCCGAGAACATCAGCGCCGCAATACCGGCATAGCCGAGTACACCGCCCATTGTCCGCGCCGCTTTTGCAACAGTGAACTTTGAGAAAAATCCGGCAAACGGCGGAACGCCGATGAGAGCCAGCGACGAAATGAGAAAGCAGAAGAATGTTTTAGGCATTTTTTGAGCATAGCCCTCAACATCTCTGATGTACTCTTTATGCGTCATATAGAGCACGGAACCGGCCGTGTAGAAGAGGACAATTTTCATAAGGGCGTGATAAATCATGTGCATAATGCCGCCGGTAAAGCCGTCCGCCGTCATTATTGTAACACCGAGCAGCATGTATGAAAGCTGTGACACCGTTGAATATGCCAGGCGGCGCTTAAAATGTTTTGAGCGCACAGCCATCCACGAGCCGAAGCAAATTGTCACAACAGCCACCGACATTACGGCTTTTTGCGCCCATGTGCCGAAAAGCATTTCCGTGCCGAAAAGATAATAGGTGGCGCGCATAATTGCAAATACGCCGGCGTTTACAACGGCAACGGCGTGCAAAAGAGCCGTGACCGTGGTAGGCGCGACAGACGCCCCCGGCAGCCAGCCGTGAAGCGGGAAAACAGCCGCCTTTACGCCGAAGCCCATAAACATCAGAAAATAGGCAAACAGCAGCGAATTGTTCCGCGGTATATCGGCGGCGCCGCCGTATACAAAGTCGACGGTACCGGTCGCCCGGGCGTATACCGCCATTCCCACGAAGGCGAGCGAAGCGCCGCCTACCGAGTAAATGAGATATTTTTTACCGGCGTACAATGCTCTGTTGTCCATGGAGTGCATGACCAGCGGTAAAGTTATGAATGTGAGACATTCGTAACAGAAATACAGTGTGAGCATATTCGCCGCAAAGGCTATGGCGAGGGTGACGCCGAAGGTGGCGATATAGAAAGTAAAGAATTTTTTCTGCTTGCCCTCGTGCTTCATGTATTCCGTTGCGTAAATGACGGCAAGCGGCCACAGAAACGATACTATAGCGGCAAATATTATGCCGAGACCGTCTACTTTGAAAGAGATTGTGAGCAGAGAGTTGAAAGTGAACAAAGTCACGCTCTCTCCCTTCATGCCGAAAATCACGGTAAAAGCAGTGGCAGACACGAGCAAAGCGGAAACTACACTGTATCTGTTGAGCTTTGACAAGTCGTCAAATTCCTGATATGAGGCGCCTGCGCCCAGTAAAAGCGCGGCAACGGTAGGAAGCAAAATTAGATAATTCATTTTTAATTTACCTCCTTACAAAATTATGCTTTCGGCAATGGCAGTGGCCCGTGAAATAACCGGCGCCGGATAAATACCGAATATCAAGACAGCCGCCGTCAGTACGGCGATAGGAATAATCATTTTATTGCCGGATTCGCATCTTTCCGCCGATGTCTCGGAGCGATTTGCAAAAAACGCCTTTGCCGTGACAGAGACCAGATAGCCCGCCGTCAGCAGAGCGGACACCATTATAACGCAAATACCGACAAAGCCCAATATGTTTGCCGTGTCAAATGAGCCCTTTGTGAGCGCGCCCTGAGCCAAATACCATTTTGCCACAAAGCCCGCCGTCATCGGCACGCCGACCAGCGACAGACCGGCTACCGAAAAACAGGTCATGGTTTTAGGCATGGCATAGCCCATACCCGTCATATCGGCGACATTTGTCTTGCCTGTGCGGTGTATGAACGAGCCGGCGCAAAGAAACAGCACATTTTTTGCCAGCGCATGGAAAACCACCTGTAACAGCGCGCCGACGATGCCCCGTCTGTTGAGCAGCATCAAGCCGAAAATGACATAAGATACATTTGATACCGTTGAGTAAGCAAGTCGCTTTTTGATGATTTTTTCCTTGTATGCGAGCATTGAGCCCATAAAAATCGTCAGCAAAGAGAGTATCAAAAGCACATACTGTGCGAAAGTGCCTCTCAAAAGGTCAGCACCGACGGTAAAGTATACAATTCTGATTATTGCTATTATACCGGCTTTTGTTATCAGGCCGGAGAGCACGCTCGACGCCGGGGCCGGAGCCTGAGGGTGTGCGGTAGGCAGCCAGGCGTGAAGCGGAAACATACCCGCCTTGCATCCAAAGCCCACCACCGACAAAATAACCATAATCAGCAAAGTCGGTGTTGCCTGTGTGCCCGTCGGGGCTGTGCCGCCCGGTACAAAGGACATATCCCAGCCTGTCCGGTAGAAATAGAATATCGCTATCAGGCCCAGGGACGCGCCGGCGAGCGAATAGTAGATGTACTTTCTGCCGGCGGTGAAGGACAGTGGTTTTCTCTCGTGGATAACCAGAACATACGACAGCAGCGACATCGCCTCGAACATCGAGTACAGAGTGACTAAGTTATCCGCATAGGCAACGCCCAAAAGCGCACCGAGAGAGGCAATATAATAGGCAAAAAATCTGTTTTGCTCTCGGTCATGTTCCAGGTACTCAAAGGAGTAAACTCCCACCAAAAGCCAGACGGATGAAAACACCGTCGTGAAAAATACGGCTGTTTTATCCGTGTCAAAGGCAATTTTCAGCCCGCCTGCAAAGGTGCAGAGAGTCAGCCGGCTGCCGCCGAAACAGAAATTAACAACAAGCGTCAGGGCGAGCGTTATCGCCAAGACGGTAAAAACATATCTTTCTCTTGCCTTGAGGCTCTCAATTTTCAAATCGAGCATAGCAAGACCTGCAAGGACAGGAAAGAATATCGGTAAAACTGTAATAAACATTTCGTGCCCTTTCTTTTAGAATAATTTAATGCCTGTTGAGATGACATTGAAAAACTGCTGATAGAAAAGCCCAAGCAGAACGTTTGCGGCTATAAATACGCCCATGCCCAACACATAGGACGGGTGCTGTTTCCTCTTTGCCGTGTCGCCGTCTTTTGAAAAGACTACAACCAGCGCCTTTGTGTAATAAATCGCGTTCAGGACGGTGGAGACAGCAAGGGAAAAAAGCATAAACCACTTTTTAGCCGGGTTTGTCATCGCCGCCATGGCGAGATAGAATTTTGAGCCGAAGCCGGCGAAGAACGGTATACCTATCATCGACAGCGAGCCTATCACAAAGGCCGCACCGGCAATCGGGTTGCGGTATGCGGCGCCTTTAAGGTCGCCCCATGTGTATTTGTGGTCGGATGAGTCCGCCAGGCCGCCTGCGGCGCAGAACAGCATTGACTTTGTCAGGGCGTGCACGATAATCTGTAAAAAGGCGGCGCAGTAGCCGAGCTCCGTACCCAGTGCGATACCGGCATAAATATAGCCCATTTGAGCGACCGATGAAAACGCAATCATCCTCTTTATGTGCACCTGCTGAATGGCGTCCATAGAGCCTATTATCATAGCCAGAATTGCAAACACAAACAGCACATTTGACACTTTGAGCTGTTGTACCGTTTCAACGCCCATAACTCTGAAATATATTTTTACAAGGAGAATTATGTAACCTTTCAAAACAAGGGACGACAGGATCGCCGACGACGGCGTTGTCGCCGAACCGTGTGCAAAAGACAGCCATGAATGAAACGGGAAAAGTGCGCTTTTCATCGCCAGACCCACCGACAAAAAGCCCATGATGATTGTGACAGGCAGACGGTAGGAGGAGTCGGCTATCAATATCTGCAATGCGCTGTGTATATTCGGCATGAGCAGATGACCGGTCAAATCGTATATGAGAGTCAGCGACAGCAAAAACAGACCGGAGCCGAGCAGCGACATAACCAAATATCTAATTGTTGCCGTAATGGTCTGTCCGTTCTCTTTTGCCATGACTATGGCGAGAGAGGTCAATGTGTTGATTTCCACGAATACATAGGCTGTGAAAAGATCGTTTGTGTATATGAGAGCGAAAAGTGAGGTCATCAGCAAATCGCACATTACGAAATACAGGTTGATGTTTCTTTTCGGAATGTCCCTGAATACGTCTTCCTGCCCGGCGACAAATATAACCAGCATAATAAAGCTGAATACCGTTGCCAGCAGAGCCTCCAGAGGGCCGAATCTTATTTCGTTGCCCCACGGCTCAGGAAAATGACCCATCATAAACGTTATCCGGGTAGGGTTTTTAATCATATCCAGCAATAGAGTGCCATTGAGGGCTGTCGTCACCGCAAGGCCTGTTCTGTTGAGCCACAGAGCTTTTTTGCCGCTCAGCATAGGGGAGACGATTGCGCACACCATCATACATATAATGCTGAAAAATGGGAAATTATATACAAACCGCATCACTGATGAGCCTCCTTTGATTTTTTGAGAATCTCATCCATATCGAGAGTGTGATATTCTTTATAAAGTTTTTGAATTAAAGAGAGTGAAACCGCCGTGACCGACACCGACACAACAATGCCCGTGAGAACGAGGCCGGCAGGAATCGGATTTATGTACGCGTCCATATCCGTGACGTTGTTTACCACAATAGGCGCAAGTCTGCCGTAAATATAGCCTTTTGCGGCGAGAAAAAGATAGACGGCGGAATCCATTATGTTAAAGCCGATAATCTTTTTAATCAGATTAGGCTGAAGGAAAAGCGTTGTGAATCCGATACCGAAAAGTATCATGGACACCGTTTCGCAATAGTTGTTTAACAAATTCGGACCCATTATATCTCCCCCTTACTGAATAGTGAATAAAAACTGTACATTGTGCAGGTTACCACAAGACCTACGGCTATATTCAGCGGCAAAATCAACCCCGACGACAGTATGGCCCCCGGTGTGCCCAAAGGTATACCGGTCTCGAGATGGTGCGAGCCGCAATAGAACGAATAGCTCTTTGCGCAGGCGTAAAATATGAGCGAAAAGAAGGTGACATTTCGCACGAATTTTTCCGTGACGACCTTTTTGATATTTTTGTAGCCGAAGGCGGAGGAATACAGAATGAGAGCCGCCCCCATTATTGCGCCGCCGGAAAAGCCGCCGCCCGGCGAGAGATGGCCGTTGAGCACAATGTAAATGCCGAATACGAGCAATACCGGAATGATGAATTTAGCCACGATTTTTACGATAGGGTCTCTTTTCGGCGAGAATTTATCTGTTATCTCTTTGCCCTTTTTCTCTTTTCTCATGAGCATCATTACAGAGGACGCCGCCGCAAACAAAACGGTGGACTCGCCCAATGTATCAAACGCACGGTAGTCGAGTATCATACCCGAGACAATGTTTACCGCGCCGGTCTCCTCCAAGCCCTTTTCGATGTATCTTTGGGATACCTCGTTGTTGACCGGGTTATCCGGGTTGCCGAATGCCGGCAAAAAGGAAACGGTAATGAGCAAAATCGTTATCATAATAAGGCAAATCGCCACGGACGCGGCCTTGTATACAATCTTAAACGCCTCTACGCCGTCGGTGTCGTGCCATATCGCCCATCTTTCCTCAATTGTTTTTTCGTGGTGGGTTATCGGCTTGTGCTCCGGCTTTTTCTTTCTTTTTGTGGTGATGACAAAATCGCCGTCGACAAACTTTTCTATGGCGGAAATAATTTTATTCATCTTCTTTTTCCCCCGATTCTTTAAGTTTGTTTACATTTTTCAAAGTGATAAAGAAAAGCACGGTATCGACGACGGCGCCGACGGCGGCCTCGGTGACAGCCAAATCCGGCGAGCGCAGACACAGCCACAAAATACACTGCATCAGGCTGAAAGTCATAAATATAATTACGGAAGTAAGCAGATTTTTTGATACCGTTACCATTATTGCGCATATAACCATAAATGTAAGTATGATGTATTCAAATATTTCCATCCGTATCACACACCTCACATTCTTCTTTGATGTTTTCGTTGGAAATTATTTCCGTCCTGGCAAGGAAGTGGGACGCCACCGGGTTTGCCATCCACAAAAACAAAATCATTATGACAAGCTTTACCGTCAATATCTCAAAGCCTTTAATCACAATCAGGCCGATTATGATAAGCATTGTACCCAGGGTGTCGGCTGTCGCGCCTATTTGCATTCTGTTCAGCACATAGCCGAATTTGAAATTGCCGATAAGGGCGGAAATTATTACCGCGATGCCGGCTAAAATAAACGGCACGGCAATGATGAGTCTTATCATTTGTCCTTGCCTCCTTTCAGGTTGGAGAGGTCGTTTGCCCTGTCTTTGTGGTGGCTTCTCAAATAGGCCTTGCATATTATAATGACCGTCACAAAGCTCATACAGGCGTATATCAGGGCGACATCGACCAAATAGCTTTCGCCCTGTAAAACCGCGATAATGCAGATTATTATGATGACTATTGTCTGAATGGAGTTTACCGCCAAAATTCTGTCGGAAAAGCCCGGGCCTACCACAGCTCTGACAAGATAGAATATACAGGCAATCGCCAGCACGCACAAAGCAAAAATCAAAAATGCGTCAGTCAGTTGTTGTGCCATAGCAATCGTCCTCCACTTTTTTAAGTAATTTTACAAATACCGAATTATCTATGTCCTCACAGAAAGACGAATCCAGCGCGTGAACACAAAATCTGCTGCCCTCGACATTTACCGTAATGGTGCCCGGCGTGAGCGTAATGGAATTTGCCAACACCGTGCGCATAAACTCGTTTTTCAGCGGCACGTCAAAAAATACTATCGTAGGCTGTATTTCTATCTTATGACTGTACACGATTTTGAGTACCGCCATGCTGGATTTGACAACCTCGACGGCAAGCACAAACAAATACTGTATAACAGCAAAAAAGTATTTGAACAGCAAAATATCCCATCTCGGATTGTATTCAAGGAATTTCACCGCAAACCAATATGCAAAACCCGCTACGGCAACGCCGAACACGGCAATTTCCACAGTCAGTCTGCCGTTGAATATTACCCAGAGAACAAACAATAAAATATACATTCCGACATCCTCCCCCGTTTTTATATATTAAAACGCAATTAAAGGACTTACCGCCCGGTCGATAAACTGTAAACCGGCCTAAGTCCTTTTAGCCCATATAATATAGTACAAAACGACCAATAAATCAACGGATTTTTAGAATAAATGACAAAAAATATTTTTTTACTCAAATATGAAATTGTTTTCATATTTAATGCGCACATCTGTTTGCGTCCAAAAAACAAAAGCCGCAAAACCGCGGCGGAATAAATGAGAAATAAGAAAGACAAAAAAATAACCGGTCGTAATCGACCGGTTTGGTGCGGATAGCAGGACTTGAACCTGTACCGAGTTTCCCCGACTAGCCCCTCAAGCTAGCGCGTCTGCCTATTCCGCCATATCCGCATATGACTTCTTGCTAAGTGCGAAAATAATAATAACACAGAAGTCGTCGGTTGTCAACAGTTTTTGACAATATTTTTTTAGAAATTATTAAGGCAGATACTTTGTATCGTCTGCGGCTATTGAATCGGGGCTGAAATCCGACACATCTTTCAATTTTCTGTTGATTGCGTTTGTCCTTGTGGTGACGAGTTTGTCGAGTTCCTCCTGAGCCTGTCTCATTCTGTCCTGAGTTTTGCTCAGAACATCGCCGAATTTAGAAAACTCGGTTTTGACGCCTTCAAGTACCGTCCACACCTCGTTTGAGCGCTTTTGTATAGCCAGTGTGCGAAAGCCCATCTGCAAACTGTTCAGCAACGCCGCCATTGTGGTAGGGCCTGCAACGTTAATTTTTTCTTTTTGCAGTTCCTCGACCAAGTCAAGCCTCAGCACCTCGGCATAAAGGCCCTCCAACGGCAAAAACATTATCGCAAAGTCCGTCGTGTTCGGCACATCAATATATTTTGTCCTAATGTCCTTTGCAAACTGCTTAATACGGGTTTTCAGAACGCTCTCTGCGGCGGCTCTTTCCTCTTTTGTGCCGTTTTCCTCCGCCTCTGTCAAATTCCTGTACGCGTCCAGCGGGAATTTGGCGTCAATCGGCAAATAGACAAAGCCGTTGTCCCCGCCCGGCATCTTTACGGCGAATTCCACTCGCTCGGACGAGCCTTTTTTCGTAGCAATGTTTGTCTCGTACTGTTCCGGGGAAAGTATTTCCTCTAAAATCGCCCCCAGCTGTACCTCGCCCAAAATACCCCTTGTCTTGACATTTGAGAGCACTTTTTTCAAATCGTCCACGCCTGCGCCGACCTTTTGCATTTCGCCCAGAGAGGTGTAAACCTGTTCAAGTCTTTCGGACACCTGTTTGAAAGAATTGCTTATTCTCTCTTCCAGAGTTTTTTGCAGCTTTTCGTCAACCGTCCGTCGCATTTCCTCCAGCTTCTTTTCGTTGCTCGCCTGCAAATCCGACACTTTCCTTTCCATTGTGCCGTTAATTGTCCGCATTTGCTCGTTTGTCTGTTTTTGGAAGCTCTCAAATCTGCCGTCAATTATTTTGTAGTTGTCGTTCATTGAGTTTCTCAATGTTTCGATGCTGTCTTTTGTATTTGTCTGAAAAGCCGTAAATCTTTTTTCCAGCCGGTTGTCATTGTCGGTCATTGTACGGCGCATCGACTCGATGGTTTCGTTTGTCCTGTCGGAAAAATCTTTGAAACGGCGGTCTTCCATACCCGCAATCATCGTCTGATTTTTTATGGTATTTTCGCTTGCGTCTTTCAACTGTTTTGAGAGAAACTCAATGGTGTCTTTTTGGTTTTTGTCGGTGTATGAACGGACATCCTCCTCAAAGTCTTTTATTTCCGCCATAAGCCGATCGTTGACAGTGTTTTTCTTTACCGCCGACACAATCTGTAAAATTATGACAACAATAAGCAAGACTATGCACACGGCAAGCAGTATTTCAATTTTCATTTTTACCTCCGAAAACACAAGCCGCCTCTTTGGACGGCTGTATTTTTATTTCATTTCGCTTGACAGACGGGCTATCGCCTCTTTAATCATATTTATAAACGGCACTCTGTCAACATCGGTCGACATGGTGACATTCGGCTTTTCGCCGGTGACTCTGTTTACATCGGTGACCGTCATGCCGTAGGTGTATCTGCCGTCAATGTCGACGGTGACATAGTAATCCTCGGATTTTACCAGCTCCGGTCGGGCAATCCACGCCAAAGTCATGGAATCGTGCATGGCAAGCCCCGGATTTTTCATTCTCAATTTGTAGTGTTCGGAATAGATGCCACACATTTGATAAAAAATCCGCGAGAGTTTGTTGTCGGTTTTCCAATCCTCCAATTCGTCAAAGGAAACATAGCCGTTCCATGTGGCGTCAAGGCAAGCCATTCTGATTTTTACGCCGCTATGCAAAAGA
This sequence comes from Oscillospiraceae bacterium, assembly GCA_029007985.1. Lineage (GTDB taxonomy): Bacteria > Bacillota > Clostridia > Oscillospirales > Ruminococcaceae > RGIG3102. Next base: position 10,957 of record JAQXIW010000044.1, read on the forward strand.
ATGTACGCGGCCTCCGGGTCCTGTTTTATGTTTGCCTCGGCGACCGGCGAGGCGTTGCCTTTGAGCATTGAGCCGCCCATGACCACAACCTCTTTAATTTTCGGTTTGAGCTCCGGCGAAGTCATCAAAAGGGTGGCGACATTTGTCATAGGGCCCACCGGCACTATCGTGACAGGCTCGTCGGATTCCGCCAAAGTCTTTGCCATAAATTCAACGGCCGACATACCGGTCTCTTTTATTGTCGGTTCAGGGAGAGGGTTTTCCATATCGCCCAGACCGTCCGCGCCGTGTACGATGCTTTTTTCCGGCGAAAAATATTCCTTTACTATCGGTTTTGCCGCGCCCTTTGAAACAGGGATATTCGTTTTGCCTATCAATTCAAGTATTTTAAGGGTGTTTTTTGTGGTGACATCAACTTTTCTGTTGCCAAAAGTCGTCGTTATGCCCAGCACATCGAAAGCGCCGCTGCCCAGGGCAAGACAGATAGCGATAGCGTCGTCTATGCCGGTGTCCACATCCATAATAATTTTTGTTTTTTCCATGTTGTCCGCCTTATTCAAAGTGTGAAAATGCCTTTGTCAGCAATTCAAAATATTTGTCTTTGTCCACATCTACACAGAGCTGTACATTCCGCTCTTTTTTCATATAACCTTTATAATCGAACACAGTCATACCGTTTGTTGTACTGCTTTGAGTTTCGCACAGCACATAGTAATCGTCGGTCACAAGGCTCTCGCCGTCCTCCAAAAGAGCTATGGCGGCGGAAGTGTCGTAGAATACGGATTCCGTCTCGTCAAACGGCACAAGCTCGCCTTTTTGTGAATTGAATGTATCCGCAATTGTTTTGTGCAAATCCATTATGGCCTCGGCAAACGGTTTGAGTTTCTTTGCGTGGGAGAGTATCTCCCTTTCTTTTTTGCCGTTCATTTTCAGAGAGTCGCCGAAAACTAAGTCCGCCATTGTCACGGGTATGCCGCTTTCCAACACCACCGAGCAGGCGTGCGGGTCACCCCAAATGTTAAATTCGGCATACTGAGAGTGGTTGCCCCAGCTGCGAGAGCCGCCCATCATATATATTCTTTTAATTTTCTTTGCAAAATCCGGGTATTTGAGTATTGCCAAAGCCGTGTTTGTCATAGGCCCCAGAGATACGAGCACCAATTCGCCCTCGTATTCTTTAGCGTATCTGTACATCAAGTCCCAGGCTTTTTCCCTGCTGACCGGCTTTGTAGGGGCCGGCATTTCATAGCCTGCCACGCCGTTGGAGCCGTGAAAGAATGACGCCTCTTTTTGCGGCACAATCATAGGCCTGTCGGCGCCCATGGCGACTTCGCAGTCCAAGCCGAGTAATTCTCTCAGGCCGAGGGCGTTTTTTGTCGTGCCGGCCAGCCCCACATTGCCGTGGGTTGTCGTGACGGCTTTTATGTCTGTCTTTTCGCTTGCCGCCAACATCATTATTGCGACCGAGTCGTCTACGCCCGGGTCGGTGTCGATAATAACGGGTATTTTTCTCATTGATAAAACCTCTTTTTATATTTTACAAGTCTATTATATCACACGGGTACATATAAATAAATTAAAAATATTTACATATTTTATTCACTGTTTTATACTATTATATATTGAAAGGGTTTTATTATGTTGGGGAATATCACTCCGGCTCTTACCGTGATGCCGGAAAACGAAAAAAGAATATATAAATCCTACTACTGCGGCGTATGCAAAGAGATATGCCGCCGTTACGGAAATGCACCGAGGGCGGCTTTGAGCTACGAGACGGTGTTTTTTGCCCTGCTTTACGACGCTGTATCCGACGAAGAGGCGGTCATCACAAAGCAAAACTGTATTTTACACCCTTTCAAAAAAAGAGAAATGTGCCGCGAGACAGTCGGGATAAGTCTGCGGGCGGATTTACAGATAATTTTGACCTATGCAAAACTCGGCGACAGTTTAAGAGATGAGACGGGGATTAAAAAAGCCCTGCGGCAAAAGCTGACAAAGCTGACAAAAAAACACTACGAAAAGCTGAAATACATATATCTTGAGCTCTGCCGCACAGTCGAAGAACAAAATCTCGCCCAGGCGGAAATCGAAAAGCAAAATCCGGACACAGACGGCGCGTCCATGCCGACAGCCGAGATGACAAAGGCGATAATAAAGCGGTTTTTCGGCGGCGACAACATCGCCCTGAACAACTTTCGGTTTTTTCTGGGCAGATTCATATATCTGTTGGACGCGCTGACAGACAGAAAGGCCGACGCGAAATCGGGCAGTTTCAATGTATTTAATCAAAGCGGCACCGACACAGACGGTGCGGCACGGGAATGTTATCTTGCGCTGAGCGAGCTGTCATATTGGTACAGCAGATTGGATCTTAAAAGATACGCCGATGTGTTGGACAGTTTAATATACACCGGTTTTGAAAGCCGGATAATGAGGGCGACAAAAGGAGGAGATGAAAATGGAGAGCAATTATAAAAAGCTGGGGCTGTCCCCGAATGCCACAAAAGAGCAGGTTGAGGAACAGTACATAAAGCTGATGCGAATATATGAAAATCAAAATGTGGCAGAGCCGTCTCAAAGAGCTTTTGCGGAAAAATCCAAGCGGGAAATCACCCGGGCTTACAACGAGATAATAAGCTCTTACAACAATAAGACGACAGCCGGGGGCGGTTATCAGAGCCGGGGCAATTCAGCCGGCGCATACGCCACAGCCCCGGAATATGAAAGCACAGCCAAGGGAGAATACTATCAGTCTAAAAATACCGCATATCAGTCTGCATTTGCGGACAAAAAGGAAATGTACGCAGATGTGCGCCGCTTGATACAGTCGGGCAATTACAAAACGGCGTCGTCGCTTTTGGAAAACAACAGATACGAAACCGACGCGGAGTGGAATTATCTCATGGGCTCGGCGCTGTATTTTTCGGGTTATGTTTCAAAATCGTATTCCTATTTTGACAATGCGGTCAGGCTCGCGCCGGATAACAGAGAGTACGCCGCCGTCTACAACAGGCTGAACAGCGGCAGAAAAGGCAAGGTTTACAACTCGCCTTACCGGGACAAAAGCAACAGCAGGGATTTGGATAAGGCGTGCAATGATTCATCCGGAATTATAGGTTTGATTCTCTGTCGGATTATCTGCTGTAACTAAGCTATGAAGAACAAAAGAAAAACCGAAACCATGAAAATCGCCCTGTGCGGCATTTTGGCGGCGCTGTGCATAGTTATAATGCTGTTGGGGTTCTTTCTCGCAATAGGCACCTACGCCGCGCCGGCTATAGCGGCAATCTGCCTTTTGCCGATAGTCTATGAGTACGGCGAAAAAACCGCCGCCACGCTCTATTTGGCGATAAGCTTTTTGTCCTTTATCGTGATACCCGACTACGAACTGACTTTTATGTTCGTATTTGTATTCGGTCTCTACACGGTTTTCAAATTCCGCATTGACCGCATGAAAAATAAAACGGCAAAAATCGCCGTCAAATTCCTGTTTATAAATATATCCGTTGTATTTGCCTATCTGATATTGCTGGTGATTTTCCCGGTTAAAGCTCTCGTGAGCGAATTTGCCCGGTACAGCGTCGGGTTTATCGCGCTTTTGATGATTGTTCTCAACATAACATTTTTTGTGTACGATAAAGCGCTGGAGAAAATACTTGTGCTGTATGTGGTAAAATTCCGAAAGAGAATATTCAAATAATCACTGTAAAGTCCGTTATAAAACGGGCTTTATTATTTTGTGTAAAACAAAACAGGCGCGGTAAACCGCGCCTGTCTTGCCAATCAAGAAAAGTTTTATGAAGAATGTAGCTTATTATTCTGCATCTGCAACAATAGCTTTAGCTGCAATTCTGCCCGAAACAAAGATTTCAGAGATAGCGTTACCGCCGAGACGGTTGCCGCCGAAGTAACCGCCTGTTACTTCGCCTGCTGCGTAGAGACCGTCGATGATTTCGCCGTCTGTGTTGATAACATGTCTTGCCTCATCAACTACAAGACCGCCCATTGTGTGGTGAGTTGAAGGAGCAAGGTAACGAACGGAAACAATTGTCTCCATGTTCGGTGTGCCGTCATCGTTGTATTCAAGGATTGTATCTGTGCAAGCAGACTTCTTGACTTCGAGTGAGTCGAGGTTGCCTTCAAGATATGCCTTGTCGTATGTTGTAACTGTTTCTGTGAGTGTTGCTTCGTCAAGGTTGAGGAACCGTGCTACTTCGCTGAACGGCATGAAGTATTCCTTACCGTCCATTTCTGTGCCGGAGAGCTCTTCAAGCGTCTTACCGGACTTCTTGAGAAGCTGTATCGTCAAACCGCCCTTGCCGCCGTAGTTGAGCTGACCCTGTGAAAGAACGTCGCGCTCTGCGGATTCGTCAACGAATCTCTTACCGGCGTTAGGTGTGCCTTCCGGTGAGATGAAGATAACATTGGAGCCTGTGCCGCCGGCGAGTTTGCCGTCTTTTGCCCAGCCCAAAGGCATAAGCTGTGTGAAGCCCATACCGACAACATCTGCGCCTACAGCCTGAGCCATAACGATACCGTCGCCGGATGCGCAGTTTCTGTTAGTTGTGAGAATGTCCGGTGAGAGCTGGTCAGGATCCCAGTACTCGTTATATTCGATAACCATATCAATGTTGTCGCCGAAGCCGCCTGTTGCCAGGAGAACGCCGTCGTTAGCTTTGAATGTCATCTCTGTGCCGTCGTATTTTGTGGCTTTAACGCCTGTTACCTTGCCGTCTTCAACGATGAGCTCGTTAGCTGTTACTCTTGTGTAGAGCTTGTTTGCGTCGTTGGCTTTTACAACAGTGTTGAGAGGTACCGCAAAGTATGCGCCGTATCTTGATGCGTCAAGAACGCCGTCGACTTCGCCGCCCTGCCATCTGTTGATTCTCTGCCACATACAGCCGATAAGTGTAGCTGTTGATACAGACCAGTCAAATTTTGTGCCCTGGTCGGCAAGCCATACTTTTGCGTCGGCAATTTCGTATACGAGCTGAGCAATCTTTGAATATTCAGGGTAAATCCAGTAGCTGCCGTCAAATGATGAACGGAGACCGCCGTAGTAGGACTGGAAAATGTGGAGTTCAGGGCTTGAGAATACTGTCAAGTCTGTCTCTTTTGCGCCGGCTGCAAGCTTAGCATCGGCCCAAGCGAGGTATTCGTTGATCTGAGCTTTAAGAGTCTTGAGTGTTTCAAGATATTCTGCGTGTACGCCGTGAGGAGCAAGACCGTCAACATCGCCTGTTGTGTAGTCGTTGTTCTTGAACCATTCTTCGTCAAACGGCTCTTCTGACCAGGAGGCGATTGTTCTCAATGTGTGGAGAGTACCCAGGTCTGCCTTGGATTTTTCGTATGTTTCGCCGTTGTAAGCGCAAACGCCTGTTGTAGCGTCAGGGTTCTTTGCGTCCCATACTCTTTCAGGCTGATATGCCTGGAATGAACAGCCGGATACAACGGTGTTACCGCCCATATCGGCGTTCTTTTCAAGGATGACAACTGTCTTGCCGTCCTGTGCGAGCTGTGCTGCGGCAGCCATACCTGCGCCGCCCGCACCTACGATAACTACATCGTATGTCTCTTCGACAGGGTCGCCCGGTGTGAGAACGAAAGGTGTTTTGCCGACTTTGAGGGCTGCTACTTCACAGCCTGCCTGTGCGGCTGCGTCTTCTACGGCAGCCTTGATTGCGGAAGAAGTAACCGTTGCGCCTGCAACGCCGTCAACGCCTGTTGATGTGTAAGAGATAATGTCAGGAATGACAATGTCAAATGCAACCGTACCGACATGGTCTGTTTCCTTGTGTGATACAACCTCGATATTTTCGATTGCATCTTCTGTGAAGGTCACGGAAAGTGTGAGCTTTGAGCCGTAGCCCTGAGCTGTACCTTCGTATGTACCCGGTGTGAATTTGATTTCGCCTACCGGTACTTCTTCGCCCTTTGCCATAGCGATTGCCTTTGCGGCAGCTTCTTTATAGCCGTTTGAAGTAAGTGTAGCGCCGGAAACGCCGTCAAATTCAGCCGAC
>JAQXIW010000045.1 GCA_029007985.1 Oscillospiraceae bacterium
GCCGACGAAATTCTGCCCAGCGATTTGGCTCAGATAGACAGAAAATTCGCCCTCGGATTTGTGACGGTGGGCGGCTCCTATCAGGCTCACGCCAACATAATCGCCAGGACGATGGGCATACCGTCGGTCTGCCTTGTAGACAGCGAAATTCTGAATCCGCTTTACGATTCAAGGCAGATTTTGCTGGACGGCTACACCGGTAAAATCACGGTAAGTCCGGACAGGGCGACTTTGGAGGAATTCAATACCGAAGAATCCCGGGCGGAGAGAGCAAAAGCCTCCGCAAAGGAGATCGGCAAAAAGCACATTTCTTTGCCGGACGGCGACGAGGTGGAAATTTGGGCGAACTGCAATGCGCCGGAGGACATCGAAAAAGCCATAGAAAACGGGGCGCAGGGCATAGGTCTTGTGCGCAGCGAAATACTCTTTATGAAAGATGTTTTTCCGGATTACGATGTTCAATACAAATTCTACTGCGACTGTATCAGGGCGGCCCGGGGCAAGCCGATAATAATAAGAGTTTTCGATATAGGTGCCGACAAGCCGGTCGCGGGCGTGCGGTCGGACAGAGAGCCTAACCCGGCTCTCGGCGTCAGGGGTATAAGATTACAGCACAGGCACAGAGATTTGTTTATAACACAGCTCAAAGCCCTGTACAAAGCGGCGGACGACCGGGGAGATTTGAATGTTATGCTGCCTATGGTATCCATGGAAAAGGATGTGACTGATTTTCTCGGCACTGCGCGGCTTGTAAGGGATGAAATGCTGGCAAGCGGCGAAATAAAACGGGATAAAATAACCTGGGGCATTATGATTGAAACGCCGGCGGCGGCTCTTATTTCCGATGAGCTGGCAAAACTCGTCAGCTTTTTCTCCATCGGCACCAACGACCTGACCCAATACACCATGGCGGCGGACAGACTCAACCCGGAAATGTCAAACTACTATAAATCCGGCCACCCGGCCGTACTCAAACTCATGCAAATGACGGTGGAAAACGCCAAAAAGCACGGAGTAAAGGTCTCTGTATGCGGCGAGAGCGCCTCCGACGCCGAGTGTGCGATGAAATACATCGACATAGGGATAAGATATCTGTCTATGGCTCAAAATGTCATGCTCACCGTCAAGGAACAGCTGGTTCACACAATAGAGGACAAACAAAAATAATATGTTCATTACACAATTTACGGGAAACGAAAAAACCGTAGGCACGCTGTCAAAGGCTCTGCAAAACGGCACTCTGTCACACGCATTGCTGATAACCGGCGAAAAGGGCACAGGGGTAAACTTTTTTGCCTCTCTTTTGGCGTGCGATATAGTAAACGCCGACAGTCCGGAGGCAGTTTCAAGGGGCGAAAATCCTTTGGTAAGCATTGTCAGAGGCTCCGGTGCGTCCGGTCAAATTAAGGTCGGCGATATACGCGCTCTCAACGAAAGCCGGAGCTATTCCTCCATTGCCGGCGCAAAAAGGGCGTTTATCATCGAAAATTGCGACAACTTCAATCTTTCGTCGGCAAACGCCCTGCTCAAAAATTTAGAGGAGCCGAAGGACGACATCACCTATATTCTCACGGCAAACAACGTTTCATCTCTGCCCGCCACCGTGCGTTCAAGGTGTCGGGTGTACACACTTGCCGAGCCTGATGTATCGCAGACAAGGCGGTATTTTGAAAAAATGAACGCGGACCTGGAAAAAGTCGGGGAATTTTCGGCGGTTTACCGCGGAAACATCGGCAAAATCCAAAACGCTCTCAACGACGCAAAAAGAGCCGAGCTGCTGCGCACGGCGCAAAAAATAACCGACGCCGCCGCAAAGCACGACGGCTACACCGTGTCAAAACTGCTGTATCCGTATGTAAAGGATAAGCCGTCATTGAATATGATATTTGACGATTTGGGCGACATCGCCGCCTTACAGATGAGCGAGCGCTCTGTCAAAATGTCCGAGGCGGTGCTGAAATACCGCCGGATTCTCAAAACAAATGTGGGCACAAACATAGCAGTTGAGAATTTTTCAATCGAATGTACAAAATAAATTGCTTTTTTTCGCTATTTCATATAAAATAGATATGTTATAAATAATGAAAGGGTGAGCAACAGTCAAAGTTGCCCGATATAAATGATAAATGTAGTTAGCGTCCGTTTCAAAGAAGGCGGCAAGGTCTACTTCTTTGACCCGGCAGAATATGATATTAAAAAGAACGACTATGTGATTGTCGACACGGCAAGAGGCCTTGAATGCGGCCTTGTCGTCAGGGGCAATCACACCGAGAGCGAAGAAAAAATAGTAAAGCCTCTCAAAACGGTCACGAGAATAGCCACAAAACAAGATGTGGACAAAATGCGCCAAAACAGAGAGGACGAAAAAAGGGCTTTCAAAATCTGCGAGGAAAAAATCGCAAAGCACAAGCTGGAAATGAAGCTCATAGACGTGGAATACACATTTGACAGGAGCAAAGTCCTGTTCTATTTCACGGCGGACGGCAGAGTGGATTTCAGAGAGCTTGTAAAAGAGCTTGCACAGGTTTTCCGCACGCGAATAGAATTGCGCCAGATAGGCGTCAGAGACGAGAGTAAAATGGTGGGCGGCATAGGAGTGTGCGGTCAGCCGTTCTGTTGCGCCAGATTTTTGCCGGACTTTTCACCGGTTTCCATCAGAATGGCAAAGGAACAGGGGCTGTCGCTGAACCCTACCAAAATTTCCGGCGCATGCGGCAGACTTATGTGCTGTCTTTCCTTTGAACAGAATGTTTACGAATATCTCAACGGCGTCACCCCGGCGGTGGGATCTTATGTAAAGACGGCGGATGGCAACGGCTATGTCACCGAGGTCAGCCTGCTGGCAGGCAAACTGAAAGTCTCTCTGGACAAAAACAGAGAGGGTGTGCCGAAAGAGTACGCCGTGGCGGATGTAACGGTGCTGCGCCGAGGCGGAAAACAGCAAAGCGATAAGAAAATAGACAAAGAGCTGCGGGATTTGCTGGACTGAAAGTGTCAATTCTGTTAAACATAAAAAAAAGACTTGAATAAATTCACGGTATGTTGTATTCTAAAATCAAAGCATGGTGTTGCAACAGCGCACATCATAATTATGGCTTTGAATTTACACGGAGGTATTTGACAAATGGCATACAAGATTTCAGACGAATGCATCAAGTGCGGCGCTTGTGAAGCAGAATGCCCGGTAGGCGCAATCTCAGAAGGCGATGCAACATACGTAATCGACGCTGACGCTTGCATCTCATGCGGCTCATGCGAAGGTGTTTGCCCTGTTGGCGCACCATCAGAAGAATAATTTAATCTGATGCTGAACTGTGGCGCAAGCCACAGTTTTTTGCTTATTACAACAAAAAGACGGATTGAAAAATCCGTCTTTTGTCATTTATATTCCGCTTGTTTGCCTTTATTCGACCGTCAGCCCCGTGTCATAGCTTTGACTGCCTACCGTTCTGCCCAGCTCGTCAAGGGTAATTGCGCCCTGAAAATAATGCAGCCCCCGCAATATCAGGTCGGCGGATTTATAATCGGCTCTTTTGAGTATTTCGTCAATCGTTTCAACGCTGTATATGCCGTTTTCAAGGTTTTGCCATATAGGAAAATCCGTTACTTCCATTTCGCACGGCTGCATGTGAGAGGTTATCAGCCCCTCTTCAAACAGCGGCGTCTTTTCCAGCCGGCCGGCTATCAAATGTCCGATTTTTGAGGGCGACACAAAAAGCTGTTTTATTAAAGTCGTGTCTTTTATCGCCTGCTCGCAGTCGTCCTGTGTAATAAAAGAATATTCGGGATATACCTCCGCCACCGCGTTTCTCAGAAGGTAGGTGATTTGATTTAATTCAAACTCTTTTATTTCCGGCACGCTGTATTTGTTGTCGGCAACCCTTGTGCCGTACAGCTCTTCCGACAGTTTGGAATCCAGCGCGCTCTCGTAAAAGGAATGACCGTGTGGAATGTTAAAGGGCGAGGCGTACGCCGTCGACAAATAGCCCACAAAAGGGTGAATTAGACTGTCCAAAGAATAGTGACAGAGAAAGCCCAGGCAATAGTCTTTTTGAACATCGGTCTTTGCCATTGAAAAAAGAGTTTTCAAAAACAGGCCGGTTTTGTGCTTGTGCATATCCGAGCCGAGAGAATACAGCTTGTTTTTTCCGAATACATTGTACATCTGATGATAAAAAAACAAGTCCGGGCCGTTTGCACCCATGACAAATGCATTTTGATATCTCGGTCTGTAACCGGCTATCATCAATGCGTTTGTCGCATTCAACCGGTGTGTGTAGTTGTCCGCCATATATCAGCCGCCTTTCTCTCGATTTATTTATCAAAGTTAGTTTATCAAAAATAAAAACATATATCAATGTTTATTTTGTGAATTATTTGTGGCTTTTCCAAAAAAAAGGCCGCCGCACAGACGGCGCCGCCGCTTTACCGACAATTTTTGCCGATAAAGGCGAATAGCATTGACAACCTACAAAAACAGTAGTAATATAGAAATATACCCACCCCCTACGGTGGGGGTATAACTAAAATCAGCGGTGAAAAACCGCAAAATAATATAGCGAACCGGACGGGAGTAAAAATGGTAGCAGACAGCAAAAAAATAATGAACTTACTCAAAACTGCCCGAGGGCAGCTTGACACGGTGATAAAAATGGCGGAGGAGGACAGATACTGCGTCGATATTTCGACTCAGCTGCTCGCCGTAGAGGGCCTTTTGAATTCGGCAAACAAGCAGATTATTACGGCTCATCTCAAAAACTGTGTAAACAACGCCGAAACCGAAAAAGACAGAAACGAAAAAATAGACGAGCTCGTCAATCTGATGGGCAAAATTATGAAATAAGAGGGATATATGAAACAGAAATACGATGTTACGGGTATGACATGCGCGGCATGCTCGTCAAGAGTGGAAAAGTGCGTGTCAAAGCTGCGGGGCATAGACTCCGTCAGCGTCAACCTTTTGACCAACTCTATGCAGGTGGAATACAAAGACGGCGCCCTGACGGAAAACGACATAATTTCCTGTGTGGAAAAGGCAGGGTACGGCGCGTCGGTACAGTCCGCCGCCTCAAACCCACGGCAAAAGAAAACCGCGCGGCCTAAAAAGAATGTGGCGAAAGAACAGGCAAAGCGGATGAAAAAAAGGCTCATCGCCTCATTTATATTTTGGATTCCGCTTTTCTATGTATGTATGGGGCACATGCTGGGCGCACCTCTGCCGCGGTTTTTAACAGGACATCACAACGCCGTGACCTTTGCGCTGTTACAGCTCTGTCTTGTGTTGCCTATTATGTACATAAACAGAAACTTTTTTGAAAAAGGCTTTACCGCCCTCTTCCACGGCGCGCCGAATATGGATTCGCTGGTGGCAATGGGCTCTGCGACGGCATTTATTTATTCTCTTGCCGTAACATTTGTGCTCAGTTATGCTCTGGGCTCGGGCAATACAGAACTTTTAGCCGCGTATCACATGAATTTGCAATACGAATCTGCCGGTACGATACTGACACTTATAACGGTGGGCAAGTATTTGGAGGCAAAAAGCAAGGGCAAGACCTCCGAGGCATTGGAAAAACTTATGGATTTGGCTCCTAAAACGGCTGTCGTCATCAGAGACGGCGGAGAGGAGATTATCCCGGTGGAAGATGTCGTTGTCGGCGACATCGTGGCCGTAAAACCGGGTATGTCCATACCGGTGGACGGCACGGTTATAGAGGGCAGTACCTCTGTCGATCGGTCGGCAATAACCGGCGAGTCAATTCCGGTAGAAAAAAATGCGGGCGACAGCGTAATCGGCGCCACGATAAACAAAACCGGCTTTGTGAAAATCAGAGCGACAAAGGTCGGCGAGGACACGGCTTTTGCACAGATTATCCGTCTTGTAGAGGACGCCTCCGCCACAAAAGCGCCTATCGCCAAAATGGCCGATAAAATCGCCGGCGTGTTTGTCCCGGCGGTAATCGGCATTGCGGTGTTGACCTTTGCCGTGTGGGCGGCTGTCATTAAAGTGCCGTTTGTATCGGCTCTCGAAAGGGCAATCACGATTCTCGTTATTTCCTGTCCTTGCGCTCTGGGGCTTGCCACACCTCTGGCGATCATGGTGGGCACAGGCAAGGGCGCGGAAAACGGTATTCTCATAAAATCCGGTGAAGCGCTGGAACAGGCCCACAACATAAATACGGTGGTATTGGACAAAACCGGCACAATCACTCAGGGCAAACCTGTCGTCACCGACATAATAACATCTATGGACGCCGACGAATTCATATCATTAGCTCGGGCGATGGAGTCCCGTTCCGAGCACCCTCTCGCTTCGGCAGTCACCGAATACGCAAAGGGAAAGGGCATATCCTACGCCGAGCCGGACAGCTTCACCGCCGTTCCGGGCAAAGGCATAAAGGCGGAAATCGGCGGCGACGGCTACCTTGCCGGCAACGGCAAATTCATCGCCGAAAACGGAATAGACACAGCCCCTGTCGCCGAATATATAGACAGACTTGCCGACGAGGGCAAAACGCCTTTGATTTTCTCAAAAAACGGCGCCGTAATCGGTATTGTTGCGGCGGCGGACACGGTAAAGCCTACATCAAAGCGGGCGATTGACAAAATGCGTTCAATGGGCATAGAGGTCATTATGCTGACAGGCGACAACGAGCACACCGCAAACGGCATAGCCAAGGGTCTCAACCTGTCAAAAGTCATTGCGGATGTTTTGCCTCGGGATAAAGAAAAAGTCGTTTCAAGCCTGCAGGGCGAGGGCAAAACCGTAGCCATGGTGGGCGACGGCATAAACGACGCCCCGGCTCTCGTAAGAGCGGATGTGGGCATTGCCATAGGTGCAGGCACGGATGTGGCTGTGGAATCCGCCGATGTGGTGCTTATGAAGAGCGATCTGCTTGATGTACCTAACGCAATCAGCCTTTCAAAAGCCGTCATTAAAAACATTAAACAAAATCTGTTCTGGGCGTTCTTCTACAACTGCCTCGGCATACCGCTTGCCGCCGGCGTTCTGTTGCCTTTCGGCATTGAATTGACACCGAGCTTCGGCGCATTCGCCATGAGCTTTTCATCGCTGTTTGTCTGCACAAATGCTTTGCGACTGAGATTTTTCAAGGTGGAGAAAAACACGGCAGAAACAAATTCGGGCTCTGCCGCCGGCGAAGTTTCATTCACAAAAATTGACGAAATACCGCGGTCTAAAATTCCTGTTGATAAAAAAGCGGAAAATGAATATAATACAATTATGGACATAGACGGTATGATGTGCGACCACTGTGTAAGAGCAGTCACAAACGCAATTAAATCCGTAGACGGCGTCACGAATGTAGTTGTGTCTCTGGCGGACAACCGCGCGGTGTTCACTGCGGACGAGAGCAGGATTGACAGCATTGTTCGGGCGATAAAGGACGAGGACTACGAAGTTACAAAAGTGACAAGGGTGTGAACCTTGAAATATGAAATAAAAAAAGGAGAAGACAATTATGGTATTCAAAATTGACAACATTCACTGTGAAAAATGTGCCGCAAGAATCAAAAAGGCCATGGAGGGCGTAGACGGCGTTTCCAACGTTGTTGTTTCACAGCCTGACAACACAGCTTCCTGCGACTGCGACGCATCTCTCGTTGAGACAATTAAAGCGGCTCTCGACGACGCGGGCTACACGGTAGTGGGTGTTCAGTAATTAAAACAAAAGCTCAAAGGGCGGCGGCACATTCGGCTGTCGCCTTTTTTGTGCAATAATATGTTGCAAGCCCGTCAAAAAGTTTGAAAAACGGCTCGAATGTGCTATAATGATATAAAATACACAGATAATACACGGAGGATACAAAATGGCTACTTGGCATAATGCGGCGGAAAAAGGCCGGATTGCAGAGAGAATCGTCCTGGTGGGCGACCCTAACAGAGCAAAAATGATTGCTGAAAACTATTTGGAAGACGCGGTTTTGGTAAACGATATCCGCTGTGCCTATTGCTACACCGGCAATTACGAGGGCGTGAGAGTGTCGGTAATGGCTGTGGGCATGGGCGCTTCGTCTATGCTGATATATGCGACCGAGCTCTGCCGCGACTACGGCTGTAAAATATTGGTCAGAGCCGGTACTTCCGGCGGCTTCAAAGAGGATATGTGCAACTACGATGTGGTGCTTTCACAGGCGGTGTCCTCGACCTCCGGCATAAACGACTACATTTTCAACGGCCATTTTTCGCCTTGCGCGGATTTCGGCCTGCTGTGCACAGCCGACAGATACGCAAAGGAAATGGGTATAAAGACCTATGTAGGCGGCACGATAGCAAACGACCGCCTCTATCGTGACAGCACATATAAATCGGCAAAATGGAAAGAGCACGGTATACTTGCTTCCGAACAGGAGGGCGAGGCGTTCTACACGGCGGCGGCTCAGTACGGGGCAAGGGCTCTTATGATGGTGGGCATCACAACCGGCGTCAGAGTGGACGAAAACGGCAACGAATACTTTGTAGACCTGCCGGACAGACAGCCGGCGAGAACGGTAAAAGATTTGGTACAGCTTGCGCTCAAAACGGCGGCGCACGCAGAATAGGGGGCAATTATGAAAAAAAGAGAAAAAATTTTATCTTGGGTAATGTTCGGCATTTCCACCGGCGCGCTGGTGCTCAATGTGGCGGCGTATGTGCTGAATGTCATCAGACTCATTAAAGATCACAAATAAAAAGACGGCGCAAGCCGTGAACTGCCCCAAATTGTGTAGACAATACAAAAAGAACCTACTGATATAGAAATTAAATATTAACTTACAAACTGACTTCTGTATTCCATAGGGGTCAGTTTGGTTTTTAACTGAATACGTTGATTGTTGTAGAAATAAATATATTCATCAATCAGCAGGCGAGCCTGCTGAAAAGTTTTAAGTTTTGTGCGGTTGATACACT
>JAQXIW010000046.1 GCA_029007985.1 Oscillospiraceae bacterium
TTGATGATGTTGGAAATACCGTCACAGGTAAATGACATCAAAGCGATAGCCATAACGAATGATCCGATACCGCCGATCATATAAGGCTCGCCGGCATAGAGGGCCGATGTGTTGTTTCTGTTCATGTATATAATGCCGAATACAATGAACATACCGAGTGTGATAATTTTTGATGTGCCCAAAAGATTCTGTACCTTTGAGAACAAATCAACGCCTCTGGCGCTGAGGAAGAAAAACAGGGCAAGCCATGCACATGCAAGCGGAATCTGATACGGCTTGAGAGCCGGCACCAACAACACGGTGTAGCTGGCGAGCGAAATACCGAATACAGAGAATGAGAATGCCGATACAAGTGTTACCAAAGCGGTAACGCCCGTGAGCAGCGGATTCAAAATAAGAGCCTGCTGTGAATACATACCACCGGACAGAGAGAACATGGAGGACATAATAACCATTCTGACCTGCTGTGACATTTTGAAAGCCATGGCAATCAAAAATGCGACCGCAACGGAACGGCCCGTCAAACCGATACCGACGCCCAGCATTGAGAAAATACCGGCGCCGATACAGCCGCCCATACCCATGAACACAAGGTCAATCAATGACATTTTCTTTTCGTTCATTTTGTAACTCCTTTTAATAAATACATTTTGACTTAAAAAATATTATTTTTTTCAAGTCTTTATTATAATCAATATAGCACCTAAAAAGGCAACTATCAATATAAATGTTTACAAAAATTAAAACTTTGTATGGTTGTATAAAATATTTACGGTATTTTTGTATCAGCGGTGAAAAAGAGGCTGATTTATCCTATATTTCTTACTCATTAAGTGTAATAATTTATATAATGTAATTATAGTGTGTAACGGTAAATACACATATTATATAATAATGAGTAACAGTTAAAAGAGGAGAAAAATCGTTGCTGTTTGAAAAAGACCGGTTTATTGAGAAAAATTTACAAAAATAATTCCTATAATAATGAGCGAAACAAATGACTCTGACGACAATAAAAAAGAATAAAAAATTTTTGTTGATAAAGCGGCAACACCGTGTATTTACAACCGCACGGTAACAGGACAATGCGGTTATAAAATCCATATTAGATACACTGTAAAAGTCGGGGGGATAATCTGATTATACGAAATTCCCCAAAAGCCGACTTGCCGGATTCTTTTTATTATTTACCATATATTAACAACAATTTATCCGCTTTATATGATATAATATGTACAATAAATAATATATGAAGTATTGAAATAATAAATTCAAACAAAAAGGAGATAATATTGAAAAAATTAAAGCTTTTGTCTGTTTTGGCAGCCGTCGCCCTTTGTCTGACGGCATGCGTTAAAAAGCCGGAGCCCGATCCGAGCCCGTATATTCAAATTCCATGCGGCGATGAAATGCTGTCAATCATACCGCAGGAGGGGGCGGAAATATCCGATTTTGATTTTATGAATTTTGTGATGGACGGTCAACAGCGTATTTACACCGGCCACGACTACACCACTTCTTTCGGTATTGATGTTTCGGCGCACCAGGGCGATATAGATTGGGAAAAAGTCGCCCAAAGCGGCGTCGAATATGTATATATCCGCTGCGGTTACAGGGGTTACACCGTCGGCGGACTCAACAAAGACAAAAAGTTTGACGAATACATTGCCGGGGCAAAAAATGCCGGGCTGAAAGTAGGTGTTTACTTCTTTTCACAGGCGACAACCGTTGACGAAGCCCGAGCGGAAGCCGAATACACCCTGGAAATCCTTGACGGCACAGATTTGGATTTGCAGGTTATGTACGACTGGGAGAGAATGTATGAGGACGATTCGCGCACTGTGTCTGTGCCGCTGGACGAGCTGACCGATTGGTGCATTGCCTTCACCGAGGTGATACAAAACCGGGGCTATAAAGCCGGTATTTACACAAACAGAAAAATAGCCTATGAGGGTTTGGACATAAAGCGACTGCAAGAGAGAAATTTGACCTTTTGGGTGGCTCAATACGATTCCTGGCCGGACTTTTACTACAAGCACACAATTTGGCAATATTCATTCAAGGGTGAAATCGACGGTATCAATCGCACGGTGGATTTGAATCTGACATTTACTCCGTTATATAGATAATTATGAATAATTTACAAAAATACAACAATAAAAATAAGAATAATCAATATGTAAAGGCTAAAAACTTTACAGATAAAAAGAAAGAAAACAAGGCGGCAAGACGGCAACCCAAGTCTATAAAACCTATTTATGACATACCTTCCGGCATAAAAAGAGAGCCGAGTATCTGTAAATACTTCGGCAAATGCGGCGGCTGTGCTTTCTGTGACATCTCCTACGCCGACAGCCTTTCGCTGAAACAAAAAAGAGTTGAGGGTTTAATGGGCTGCTTATGCAATGTGTCGCCGATCGTGCCGGCGGCAAATCCATTGCATTACAGACACAAGGTGCACGCGGTTTTCGGCACGAGGGGTAACACCGTCGTCGCCGGCACCTA
Source organism: Oscillospiraceae bacterium (assembly GCA_029007985.1). Lineage (GTDB taxonomy): Bacteria > Bacillota > Clostridia > Oscillospirales > Ruminococcaceae > RGIG3102. The sequence goes on from JAQXIW010000046.1 coordinate 2,506, forward strand.
CAAAAAGAACAGCCACGAGATTGTGGATATTCATTCCTGTGCTATTGAGGATGAAAAGTGCGACGACATAATCCGCACTGCAAAGGAAATGCTCAAATCCTTTAAGATCCGGCCCTACGATGAGGACACCGGCTGCGGTTTACTCAGGCATATTCTTGTACGAAAGGGCAAAATAAGCGGAGAAATAATGGTGGTGCTTGTCACCGCCGGGGTGGTTTTCCCGTCAAAAAACAATTTTGTCAAGGCTTTGAGACAAAAACACCCGGAAATCACCACCGTCGTACAGAATGTCAACGAAAAAAGCACGAGCATGGTGCTGGGTGAACGCAATATAACAATCTACGGCAAAGGTTATATCGAGGACGGTCTTTGCGGCAAAAGATTCCGCATAAGCCCGGATTCTTTCTACCAGGTCAACCCGGAAATGACGGAACTTTTATACAAAAAAGCCGTCGACTGCGCCGCACTTACCGGCAAAGAAACGGTTATCGACGCCTACTGCGGCACCGGTACGATTGGCATAATCGCCGCTGAGAAAGCCGGACGGGTCATCGGCGTGGAGCTGAATAAGGACGCGGTCAGAGACGCCGTGCAAAACGCGAAACTTAACGGAGTAAAGAATATCCGCTTTTACAACGCCGACGCCGGCGATTTTATGGTGAAAATGGCGCAAAACGGCGAAAAAGCCGATGTGGTGATTATGGACCCGCCTCGCTCCGGCTCGACTGAGGCGTTTTTGTCGTCGATTGTCAAACTCTCGCCGAAAACAGTGGTGTATGTGTCCTGCGGTCCTGATTCGTTGGCAAGAGATGTAAAATACCTCGCCGCCCACGGCTACACCCCAACCGAATGCACCCCGTTTGACTGCTTTCCGTATACGGAGCACACAGAATGTGTCGTGAAGCTCACCCGAGCCACTTCTCGTGCGTAGTATTGATGTCGAGGGGTGAAAAGGAAACAATGGATTATAATGTTTTGTTTTATGAGAGGACAATATGAAAAGAGAAATTTTATCAGAGTTATCATCGCAGGATGAAATAAAGATTCAAGCCCATATTAATAATATAAGTTTTCCAAAAAGTATTGATGAATTAGAATATTACATTTTAGAACACGGGTGCTATAACGTTGAAGATGTTCTTCAGTATAATGCCAATGATGATTTTTTTTGGACGGTTCCCAGGAGTAGTAAAATTGGAGATATTGTTCTGTTTTTTCATGCGAAAACAGCAATACAATGGATCAGAAAATTAGAAACAAAAGTTAAAAGTCTCAGTGATAGTGACAATAGATACAACAAAAAAGAACTTGCTGAATGGTTAAAAAAAGCACGAGATCTTTACATGAATTATGGTGGAAAAATTTTTGCTGTTGGAAGAGTTGCTTCGTCTACATATTTTGAGAATGAAGATGATAAAGTTGAACTGCATTATGGCAGTAGGATATATGCAGATATTGACCATATAGTGGTGCTTGAAAATCCGATTGATATAAGTGAATTTAATAGTTTTCTTAAAATTTCAAGGCAAAGTGGTATTACCATGATACCGTTTAATGAGTTTGAAGAGTTAAAAAGAATAATATTAATAAAGAATAAGAATTTGCCATCTTATTATAGAAAGTGTAAAATAGGAGATTTTGCATTGACCAAGATAAATAGAACGAACTTTTTGTCTTTGACATATGATTACAGAAGAAGATTTATTCTGGAAGCCGAATTTCGCTCATATTATGTAGATTATATATTAAAACATCTGTTTGGTGAAGAAGTATTTCGTGAATGTGTTTGTCATACAAATCAATCTAAAATAGTCTATTTTGTGGATAATGCTTTTGTTAATAATGATAAAGTATTAATGCTTGAAGTAAAATTAAATATTAATAATGAAAAAAACCTTATAGGACAATTGGAACAATATACTAATTCATGTATCATCGACCTTACGAAGGATTATCATATGAACGAATATGAAAGAAATTATATGTATGTTATTGATACTATGTATATTTACAGATACTATCATTCAACAAAAACAATAGTAAATTTAGTTGATTTGGACAACATTAGAACGATTGATGATGTGGACACTTTGAAGCACATACTAATTTGATGAAAAATATTAACAAATATTAATTGATATGTTTGTGTGAACAGATGAATTACAAAGACATTTTGATTGTCCTATCAAGCTATGTTGAGACGGTAGTTCAGTTGGTTAGAAAAAGCCGGATACATATATCGACATTACCGTTGATATGGACGAGCCGGATTTAACATAATGGGATTATAAGGCAGATTCGAAAACAAAGAATACTCAACATACAATAATTTCAAGTGATTTTTTGGTAAAACTTGAAGAAGATAAAAGTATTGCAGATTGGCTTTTTGACGCCGGTAATGGTGAAGTAAAAACATACGGTCTCCACCTGTTAGATAAAACGGAATGATAATTGGAAGAAACAATATAAATGAGCGATAAGAAATGGCTGAGAACGGAAAAAGCATAAATCCTTTTTAACAGTTGTCAATGAAGTTAAATACGATAAGAAACAGTCTATAAGGCGATAACCTTTGTAGGCTGTTTTAATTATATAAGAAATAATATAATTCGGGTTTTATACAATAATGTTTTCGTGCCCGACAGTTCCAAAGTCCGATTTATTGTACATATATTCTGATATTATAAAATCACAAAGCAGAAACAGGCTATTTATCTGCAAATATGTCAGAAAATACGGATTATTGACAAAATGTACATTGCAATTACGGACACTGACTATTATTTCGGCAAAGATTTTTTGAAAACGTTATGGCGGTAAAGCTCATCAAACAGCCGGACAACGCTCACGACAGTGAAGCCATAAAAGTAGAACGGACCTGTCCGGGGTTAGTCGGTTATGTGGCAAACAGCCCGCACACCATTTTGGGTGAGAGCTTTGGGGATGGCAGACTTTATGACAGAATAAGCGACACCGCAGAGGGCAATGTCTTGTATGTTTTGCCAAACGGCATTTTGTGTACACTCGAAAAGGAGGCGTAAAATGAAATATTCACAATCGGGATACGGAGCAGACAGCGTTATTTTGGATATGAATCAGCCAACGGATTACCTGAAAAATGAATTCAGGGACGGCGAAAATCTGCGCGCTGCGATTATCGAATACAAAAAAGAGCAAACCACCGAAAGACTTATCGGCGTCTTTGAGATATTGCGACACAGCAAGGTGTGGATTCCGTGCAGAGCGATACCGGGCGAGGCTATGCAAAAACAGATAGAGAAAATGATAATCGAGTCGGGCTTCAATCCGGAGTCTGTAAAGGGAAAGACATTTACATCTGACGACGCCGTTAAACTTGAGCCGATTATACTGCAAGGCGGGGACTATTACTTTTTCCCGGTATTTTCAAGCCGTGAAGAGATGGACAGCGGCGAAGATTGTTTTTCTGCCGTCGAACAGGATTTTCTTGATGTGATTTCCATCGCCCGAGTCAACGAATACGGCATAAAGGGTATAGTCATCGACGCTTTTTCCGAGCCTATGATTATTGCGGCAGAGCTGTTTGATTTGATAGAAAAAATCTGATAAAAAGCAAAAAGACTTTTTTGGGTAAAAATTATTGACAGGGAGAAAAATTATAAAATTGGCAAAATATGCGATTTTGTAGCCAAGGACAGATACCCACGTATCGACAAAATATAAATCTACTTTAATGTATAAATTAAAAAACGGCACAGCTTTTGTATAGAGCTGAGCCTTTTTTTCTGTTTTATTTATTGTCTTCCGCGTTTTCCACCGCTACGGCCTGTGCCAATTCTCTAAGTTTGATTTCCGTCTGAGACAGTTTCATCGTCAGGAAAAACTGATGAACTAAGAGAATAAAAATAATTACCAAAAACACAAAGTTTGCCGGGGATTCGATTTTCAAAACTTTCGCCAGATATATAGGTATCTGCGGAAACAGGCCGATGACCACAAGCCCGGCGGAAAAGCAAATCCAAAACAGCGTGTCTTCGATTCGGACGCGGCTTTTCTTAATATATCTGCTGATGAATATAAAAGTAAGTATGCTGCCGCCGAATAAAGCGGCTCTTAATGCAATTCCCATTTTATTTTTCCCCCCTCAGCCATTGAATAAGCACAATACTTATGACCATTTTTATCATATATTTTACCCGATTTACCGGGTTGAGATAGCTCTCACCGGCGATTCTTTCCCGCATTTGCACCTGTACTTCATTTACGGCGGCGCCGTTTTTTATAAGGTAGCTGATTGTGTCCGGCTCCGGGGCATAGTTTGCGTCCCGAGCAAATTCGGCTATCATTTTAGAGTTGAACATTCTCATTCCGCTGGTCGGGTCGGTCAGCTTTTTGCCTGTTGTAAGGAAAACCGCCAGAGAAATAACTCTTGAGCCTATCATTCTCAATGATTTAGGCTTTTTTTCATTGACAAATCGTGAGCCGATGACAATGTCTGCCCTGGTTTCCTCCATACAGTCCGCCATAGGCTGTATAAATTGTGGCAAATGTTGGCCGTCGGCGTCAAACTGGACGGCTTTTTCGTAGCCGTGTTTGTGGGCGTATTTCAGCCCTGCCTGAAACGCACCCCGCAGCCCCAAGTTGACAGGCAAGTCAATTATGTTGTAATTGTTCCGATGACAGATAGCGGAGGTTTGGTCTTTTGAGCCGTCATTTACTATGATATAGTCGAATTGCGGGTAGTTTTCCGTCAGATTGTTCACAACTCTTTTTATATTGTCCTGCTCGTTATATGCAGGTATTACTACAAGTGTTTTCATTTTTCCTCCCGGTGTACTTTTTGATTTGCGATTTCTAAAAGCGTATCACCGGTTTTATCCCAGGTGAAATTTTTTATAAGATTTTCGTATGTTTTTCCCTTCGCCGTCGGAAGAGCGTCAATGTTGTCAAGAACTCGGCACAGAGCATTGAAAATGCTATCCTCCGACATATCCGGCATCAAAGTGCCGTAGGTTTCGTCGAGAATAAGCCGGGGAGTACCGCCCGTCGGGGTGGTGACGATGTAGGTTTTGAGAGCGGCAGCTTCTAAAACGGTGGTGGCAAAGCCCTCGGAAAAAGTCGGCAAGCAGAAAATATCCGCAAGTTTAATAAGAGCCAAGTTTTCTTCGTACGGAAGACGGGAAGTAAAAATAACATTTTTACAATTTCTGTTTTTCGCCTCATTCCACAGAGGGCCGTCGCCCGCCATAATTAAAACAACATTGTCATACAGACAGTTTATTTTCTCAAAAGCCGACAACAGTTGCATTACGCCTTTTTCAGCTATAAATCTGGCGGAAAAAGCTATTATCGTCTTATTGTCAATATCGGTCGGCAGCTTGCCGATTAAAGAAATTATACCCTTTTCGGCGTTGGCGTTTAGCACATCGGGGGATACGCTGTTATAAAGAGTATTGTCTGTTTTGACGCCGAAATGCCCAAGCCACTTACAGCAGGATTCGGACACACCGTAAAAATTCGGGCATTTTGAGTAGATGTATTTACAGGCAATATGTTCATAAACACTGCCGGCAAATCCGGTAAACCCGCCTCGCATAAGGTGAGCCGTGCCGTGTTCAATCACAATCGCCGGAACATTATACTTTTTACAAAGCCATGCGGCAAAGAGCGAGAGCGTGTAAAATCTGGTTTGTATGACGCAGAAATCCGGCTTGTCCCGGGCAAAGTCTTTTATAAA
>JAQXIW010000047.1 GCA_029007985.1 Oscillospiraceae bacterium
GAACCCTTGTCCGTGCGGTTATTTCGGCGCAGAACACCACGCCTGTTCCTGTTCCGTGACAAAAAGACAGCAGTACCTGTCGCGAATAAGCGGGCCTATGCTGGACAGAATAGATTTGCAAATAAAGCTGGAAGATGTGGAATGGGACGATTTGAACAATACCGAAAAAGGAGAAAGTTCCGGCGTTATTAAACAGAGAGTGCTGAAGGCAAGAGAAATACAGATGAATCGCTATCGGGGTTTGGGCTTTACCACGAACAGCGAGATACCGCCTAAATATATGCCGGTATTTTGCAGACCTACGCCGGACGGGCAAAAAACTCTGAAAAAGATATTTGAGGTTCTCAATATGTCCGCCCGCAGTTACGACAGAATACTTAAAGTAGCCAGAACAATAGCCGATATGGACGGGGCTGAGACAATAGATTCAAGGCATATATCAGAGGCCGTCACCTACCGCGAGTTTGACAGAGCCAAATAACCGAACATTTTCTCTCACACAGTTTTTTCACCGAATGCAGATATAATACAGATACAAACTCAGGGAGGGTACGAAATATGAAAAAAATATTGATTTGTGCTATTGCCTTTTCTCTTTTGTGTGCGGTTGCCGTAGGCTGTGCAAAGCGGCCGCAGAGCAGCGAAACCGACTCTTCGTCCGTCACTTCCTCACAGGCGAATGACAGCTCTTCAACTCGGGTTGTCGACGAATTTGACCCGGTAAAAGAGGTCGTTGAAAACTTTTTCAACGACTACAAGGGCTATTGGCTCAACTCCGCCGGCGAATACGTATTATTTAAGACCGAGGAAGACGGCAGCTGCATATTGGAAAAATATTCATCTGACGGTAAATTGATGTCCACGCGGGAAATCATCGAAATCGCGGCGACCAATAAGACTTCATACGCGGCAAAAAGTGCTGACAGCAAGGTTTTTACATTTGAAATAGCCGAATCCTACGACGGTGTTATCGGCATACACGAATCCGACGGGGATGTTGTCACAAAATATGTTTTCGCCGGTAAGACAGCAGACGATATGAAAGCAAACTCCAAAGAGGCAATTAACAGAGCCGCTTCTAAATAACAAAACAGGCTGACCGCAAGGTCAGCCTAATTTTTTATTATCATTCTTTCGGTTTGCACACATCCACCCATTCCGTTGCATTGCAGTATTTGTACAATTCGTCAGGGGTGAGTTCGATTGCGCTGTTGGAAGAGCCGCAGGCCGGGAACACCGTATCGAATCGCTTTACGCTCTCGTCAATATACACGGCCTTTACGCCGTCGTTTACGGCAAATGCGCAGACGCCGCCGATTGCATGGCCGACATACTCCAAAACTTCGTCGGGAGTGAGCATCTTGGCTTTCAGCCCGAATTTGTGTCTGTACTTGGCGTTGTCAATTTTTACATCGCCGGCGGTAACGATGAGAATACACCCGTCGTCTTTTTTGAAGGACATTGTCTTTGCTATCCTGGCTTCCTCTGTACCGAGGGCCTTTGCGGCAAGTTCCACCGTTGCGCTTGAAACATCAAATTCAAGTATTTTGTCCTCCATTCCGAATTGTGCAAAATATTCTCTGACTTTTTCTATCGCCATGGCCGTTTTCTCCGTGTAATTATATTGTCTGTATACAGTTATACCACTTTTTGAATCAAAATACAAGAAAGGCAGCCGAGCCGCCTTACTTTACCATTGTGTTCTTGTTTCTACAACTTTGCCTGCGATATATACATCGTTCAGCTCGTCGCCTGTCAGCACCTTTGCATCATACATTGAGTTAAACGGCTGTAAAATAATTGCGTTGCCGCTTTTAATAAATCTCTTTAACGTACCCTCGTTGTCACCGTATACGATTACGCCTAAATCGCCGTCCTCAAGGGTGTTTTGCTTATGCACCAGCGCAAGGTCGCCGTCTTTAATGTGAGGCTCCATACTGTCGCCCTTGACGATAAGGAAAAAGTAGTTTTCCGGGTCTCTGACATTTGCGTATTCGTACCCGAAATCGTCATTCAGCGCCAAAGCGTTAAATCCGGCTTTTACCGTACCGATTATAGGTATTGACACCGTGTCCGTCAGGCTCTGAACGGCGGTTTTGAAACTGTTGGCGGTGTTTTCCGCCCCGAGCAAAATATGGTCGACCGTCGTATCAAAAAACAACGCCAGTTTTTTCAGCATATTTGTGTCCGGCAGACTTTTGCCCGACTCCCACTTTGCCACCGCCTGCTGAGTGATACCCATCCGCTCGGCGAGTTCCTTTTGGCTGAGCTTTTTGTTCTTTCTCAAATATTTTATCTGATTTTCACTCATATCAATCACCAATGTGTATAATTATTTGATTCTATTATACAACATAAAGTTGTAAAAGTAAACAACTTTTTGTTGTTTTTTGTGAAAAAAGCATTGACAACAACTACTTGTTGTTGTATATTAGAGGTGTAAACAACATTTGGTTGTAAGTATAGCATATTTTATCGGAGGTGTAAAATGAGTATCAAGGATAAAATTTTAATATATAACTTTTTAACGGTCTTTTTTGCTGTGTTCGCTTTTGCAAGTCTCGGCGGTCTTGCCGAGGGAGTGTCTTTACCTACCGTCATAATAAACTTCGGCTTTTTTGCCTCGCTGACCTATAACTGCGCCTGTAAGGAATCCCGGCTGCGCTATGAATTAAAACACAAAAAAGCTATGAAAAAGCGTCTGCGCGTCGCCTCTCAAAAAATAGCTCATGCAAAAAAGGCTGCATAATTATAAATGATTTCGGCGCGGTTTCGCGCCGTTTTTTATTTACATTGTATTTTTTGTGTGATAATATTTCTATAAACAAGCATAAAGGAGATATATGTATGAATTACAGAGAATTAGCTGAAAAGACAGAGAGTTACATCATTGAGCGCAGAAGATGGTACCACGCAAACCCGGAGCTCTCTCAGAAAGAAGAAAAGACAACGGAGGCCCTTGTAGCCGACCTCAAGGCCCTCGGTCTTGAGCCGGTGAGATTCAAAAATTGCTACGGCTGTTATGCCGACATCAAGGGCGGAAAGCCGGGCAAAACGGTGGCTCTGCGCGCGGATATCGACGGTCTGCCTATCAAAGAGGAAACCGGTCTTGATTTTGCGTCGGAAAACGGATGTATGCACGCCTGCGGCCACGACACTCACATGACAATGCTGCTCGGTGCGGCAAAAATGTTGGTCGAGACAAAAGACGAGCTCTGCGGCACAGTCAGAATTCTTTTCCAGCCTGCCGAAGAGACCGCATTCGGCGCAAAGCGGACTATAGCCGAGGGCGTACTCGACGGAGTCGACGCCGTATACGGCTCGCATATCTGGGGCAATTTTGACGCCCCGCTCGTCAGCGCGGAATCCGGCAAGAGAATGGCATCCTGCGCCACATTCGACATTACCGTTGAGGGCAGAACGGCACACGGCTCCGCACCGGATCTCGGCATCGACGCCATAGTATGCGCCGCATCAATGATAATGAACATTCAGACTTATGTGTCAAGAAATAACAACCCTCTCAATCCGCTTGTCGTCACAATCGGTACAATCAACGGCGGCTCAAGATTCAATGTCATTCCGGGCAAGGTCACAATGACAGGCACAGTCAGAGCCTTTGACGAGGATTTGGACAAGATACCGAACGCACTCAGAAAGATTATCAACGGCACGGCGGAGACATTCGGGGCAAAAGCCGAATTCAATTTTGACTGGATGACCGTACCTGTCATAAACAACAACGAAAAGCTCAACACAATCTGCCAAAACGCCGTAAAGAAACTCTACGGTGAAGAAGGTTTGGGCCATCTCGACACAATGATGGGTTCCGAGGACTTCTCCTTCTTTATGGAAAAAGTACCGGGCATTTTCACATTCCTGGGCAGCCGTGACACAGAAAAAGGCTATATTTATTCAAACCACCAGGAACAGTACACCGTTGACGAGGGTATACTGAAAAGAGGCGCCGCCCTCTACGCACAGTTCGCACACGACTTTTTGTGTGAAGAGTAATAAAGCAGCCGTGAAATGTGCCCTGTCAAATAATTCGGCACATGTAATTACAGTCAAAATCTTAACAAAGACATCGGTTTTAACCGATGTCTTTTTGTGCATTTTGAAGTTCATTATAAGTAATTGTAACTATATCTTCTTCTGCCGAGTATTCAAAAAAAGTATCAACCGATATTTCCAAAAAACTATTGACAAATACAATTAGTTTTGGTAATATCTTATTGTTGCTTAAATGAGCGCATGGAGAGGTGTCCGAGTGGTTTAAGGAGCTAGTCTTGAAAACTAGTGATTCGAGAGAACCGTGGGTTCGAATCCCACCCTCTCCGCCAGAGAGATAAACTGCGGTTTATCTCTTTTTTTATTCCGTTGTCCGTGTTGACAAAAACCTCATATTATGTTATCATATTTGAGCAAATAATAATTATTTAACTTCGGTGTGGAGAATTACTCAAGAGGCCGAAGAGGCGCCCCTGCTAAGGGCGTAGGGTGGGTTAACTGCCGCGAGGGTTCAAATCCCTCATTCTCCGCCACTAAAATCCCTGTTTTCTTATGAAAACGGGGGTTTTTTCTGTATTTATCCTTTTTGCTTTTATTCTCTGAAGCAATATAGTTCTTCCCTATCATTTCCGCCTCCGTGATTAAATAATCGGTTTGGATAAGGTGAACAAAAATATACAGCCTTTGACCGGTGAATTTCTATTTGTCATTTGCCGAAATTTTTGATAAAATACATTGAAATAAAATATTACCGGAGGCCGCAATGGGCAGAGTGTACATGTCGATAAATATTCAATCTGCACCGTCATCGAGAAAGTGCTTTGACGGTTCTGTTAACGACCTTTCCGATAATACTGTCGAATAATCCGGGTGACTGTCTCAGTCACCCATTTTTTATGCATTTTCGGAGGTTACAATGAAAGACAATTTTACTAAAAAAATAGTGCTGGAAAACGGACGCGAATTTTACGGTTGGCGTTTCGGCGCCGACAAGGAGGCTATAAACGAAATAGTTTTTAACACTTCCATGGTCGGATATCAGGAAATAGTTTCCGACCCGTCATACACCGGACAAATGGTTGTTCTCACCTACCCTCTCATAGGCAACTACGGTATGACCGATGAGGACTACGAAACAAAAGTCCCTACAATGGGCGGCCTTATAGTCAGAGAATACAATGACACACCGTCTAATTTCAGATATACAAAAACTCTCTCCGATGTGCTTGAAGAAAACGATATACCGGCAATTCAGGGCGTGGACACCAGGCGGATAACAAGGATTATCCGTACGGAAGGCGCACAGAAGGTAATGATTTGCCGGCCGGATGTCCCGGCACAAGAAGCCGAAGCAAAAATAAAAGCGTATGAAATTCCGCGAGATGTCGTGCGGCAGGTATCCTGTAAAAAAACCTGGTTTTCACGCACGCCGAGCCACAAATACGATGTTGTTGCGGTTGACTGCGGCATAAAGCACAACATTATCCGCACGCTGAACAAAAAGGGCTGCAATGTAATCGTTGTCCCATACGACACTACGCCACGGCAAATAATGTCATATCACCCGGACGGTCTGTTTTTGTCCAACGGCCCGGGCGACCCGGAGGTCGTAACCCCGGTTATCGAAACAGTCAGACGGCTCAGAGGCAAATTGCCGATATTCGGCATATGTCTGGGGCATCAAATGATTTCTCTTGCTTACGGCGCACAGACCTATAAAATGAAGTTCGGCCACAGGGGCGGCAACCATCCGGTTAAGAATCTGAAAACGGGTAAAATCGAAATCACTTCGCAAAACCATTCATTCGCCGTAAAACCCGAATCTCTTGACGGCACCGGTCTTGAACTTACTCATATAAATATACTTGACAATACCGCAGAGGGTGTGGAGTGCAAAGCGGATAAGATATTCTCTGTTCAGTATCACCCGGAATCCGCCCCGGGCCCGCAAGATTCGTCATATCTGTTTGACAAATTTATTGAAATGATGAAAAAGGAGAAAGAAAATGCCTAAACGCAATGATATACATAAAATCCTTGTAATCGGCTCCGGCCCAATAGTAATCGGTCAAGCTGCAGAATTTGACTATGCCGGCACGCAGGCCTGCCTTGCTCTCAAGGAGGAGGGCTATGAGGTCGTACTTGTCAACTCAAACCCGGCAACAATAATGACGGACACGCATATAGCCGACAAAGTCTATATGGAGCCTCTCAATCTTGAGTATGTGGCAAAAATCATCAGATACGAGAGACCTGACGCCATATTGCCGTCTCTCGGCGGTCAGACAGGACTGAATTTGGCTGTTCAATTAGCGGAAAAAGGCGTTCTCGACGAATGTAATGTTGAAATACTCGGCACTTCTTTTGAGTCTATAAAGAGAGCCGAGGATCGAGAACTTTTCAAGGAGCTGTGTGAAAAGCTGAACGAGCCTGTAATAGCGTCCGACATTGCAAATACCGTCGAAGAAGGCTTAGCTATCGCAAATAAAATCGGTTATCCTGTAATACTTCGCCCGGCATTCACATTGGGCGGCACCGGCGGCGGTTTTGCAGCCAACGACGAAGAGCTCGTCGAGGGTATAAAAGTAGCTCTTGACCTGTCGCCTGTCAACCAGGTACTTGTCGAAAAATCCATAAAGGGCTATAAGGAAATAGAGTACGAGGTGATGCGAGACGCAAACGACACCGCCATCACCATTTGCAATATGGAAAATCTTGACCCCGTGGGCATACACACCGGTGATTCCATCGTTGTCGCCCCGTCTCAGACTCTTACTAACAAAGAGTATCAGATGCTAAGAGATTCGGCTTTGAAAATCATCAGAGAGCTGAAGATAGAGGGCGGCTGCAATGTACAGTTTGCCCTTGACCCACATTCTTTCAATTACTATCTCATCGAAGTAAACCCTCGTGTATCTCGATCTTCGGCTCTCGCTTCAAAGGCGTCCGGCTATCCTATCGCCCGCGTATCTGCCAAAATCGCCGTGGGCATGCATCTGGACGAAATACCTATTGCGAACACACCGGCGTCTTTTGAGCCTGCTTTGGACTATGTGGTTACAAAAATAGCCAGATTTCCGTTTGACAAATTTGACGGAGCGTCAAATATTCTCTCTACTCAAATGAAGGCAACAGGCGAAGTAATGGCGATAGGCCGCACATTTGAAGAATCGCTTCTCAAAGCGGTAAGGTCGCTCGAAACGGGTATTTGCCACATATACAGCCCGAAATTTGACCGGATGGGTACGGAGGATATGCTCGCTTACATCAAGGAGGGCAGAGACGACAGAATCCTTGCCGTTGCGGAGCTTATCCGCAGGGGAATTGATTTGTACCGCATCATCGACGCGACAAAAATAGACCTTTTCTTCCTTGAGAAAATCAAAAATATAGTCGACGAAGAATCCGCCGTAAAAAACAACATCGGTGACATCGACGCGCTTAGGCACGCAAAGAAAATCGGATTTTCCGACAAGTACATCGGTATGCTCTGGGGCAAAAACGAGAGAGATATATTCACTCTGAGAAAAGAAAACGGCATTATGCCGGTGTATAAAATGATAGACACCTGCGCCAGCGAATTTTCCGCCTATGTGCCGTATTTCTATTCCACATACGAAACCGAAAACGAATCCGTTGTATCCGATAAAAAGAAAATCATCGTTCTCGGCTCGGGCCCTATTCGAATCGGTCAGGGCGTGGAATTTGACTATTCCACCGTTCACGCCATCTGGTCGATACAGGAGGCCGGATACGAAGCGATAATTATCAACAACAACCCGGAAACCGTATCCACCGACTACACGACATCCGACAAGCTGTATTTTGAGCCTCTCTGCGTAGAGGACGTAATGAATGTCATCACGCTCGAAAATCCGGACGGCGTGATTGTAACCCTCGGCGGACAGACTGCCATAAATCTTGCGGACGATCTCGACAAACTCGGCGTGCATATCGTCGGCACGGATGTAAACGCTATTGATAAAGCGGAAAACAGAGACCTGTTTGAAAAGGTTATGGAATTGCTCGGTATACCTCAGCCTCGGGGCGAAGCCGTCACAAACATTGAAGACGGCGTACGCGCCGCAAACAGAATTGGCTATCCTGTTCTCGTCCGCCCGTCCTTTGTCTTGGGCGGCAGAGCAATGCAGATTGTGCACAATGAAGAGGGCTTGAGAAAATACCTGTCGACAGCGGTAAAAATCAATATAGACCAACCTGTGCTTGTCGACAAATACATAATGGGCAGAGAGTTGGAAACCGACGCCATATGCGACGGCACGGATGTATTCGTGCCCGGTATAATGCAGCATGTCGAAAGGACAGGCGTCCATTCCGGCGACTCGATTTCGGTTTATCCGCCGTACGCCGTATCGGACAAGGTAAAACAGACGATGTTTGAATACACAAAGCGGCTCGGACTTGCGATAGGTATAAAAGGTCTGTTTAACATTCAGTTTATCTGTGACGCAAACGACGATGTATACATTATCGAGGTCAACCCTCGTTCGTCGAGAACGGTGCCGTTTCTTTCAAAAGCCACCGGCGTGCCTATGGCAAATATCGCCACAAAGGTAATGCTGGGCAAAACTCTGAAAGAACTGGGCTACGGCACATATATGCCGGCCGAGAAAAAGAAATTCTATGTAAAAGCGCCTACATTCTCATTCTCGAAAATTCGCGGCATGGACACATATCTTTCGCCTGAAATGAAATCCACCGGTGAAGCGATAGGCTATGATAAGACATTCAACCGCGCTCTTTACAAAGCTTTGCAGGCTTCGGGCATAAAAGTACAGAATTACGGCACAGTATTTGTCACCTTGGCTGACGCGGACAAAGAGGCGGCTCTGCCGTTTGTGAGAAGATTTTACAACCTGGGCTTTAATATCGTGGCAACCGAGGGCACGGCGAAGTTCCTGAAAGGGCACGGCATAAAGACAAGGACTGTCAAGAAATTTTCCGAGGGCAGCGACGATATATCCAAGATGCTTCATTCCGGTTATGTCACATATGTAATCAATACTCAGGATTTCAACAGCAGCACCGCCAACGACGGTTACTTAATCAGAAGAGACGCCGCCGACAACAATGTAAATGTGTTTACGGCTCTCGACACCGTATCCGTACTATTGAATGTGCTTGAAGAAATAACTCTGTCCGTATCAACAATAGACGCAGAATAAAAGAATAAGGGATTCCGAAAGGAATCCCTTTATTGTATGTTGTTTAATTTTTGTTGAGTGTGCTTATTAGTACGCGTATTCTTTGATTTTTCAAATATTGGTGCCTACGCTGTACTTTTTGAAAAAGTCGGTGAAGGACGCGCATTTGTCGGAAAACGACAAAATCCAAGCCTCTTTTGAATTAGGCACACTGGTACAAAGCGGAAACATGTGGCTTTGTATTGCGTCGCAAACTTTCTCATCTGCATCCGGCACAATCTCGTGAAGCGACTTTACAGAGTCTTTGGGGTGGCCCGACAGGCACTGATAGCTTGAAGAAAACTTTTTATCTCTGCCTATTATACCTAAATCGTGTGCGAGAGCCGCAACCACCAAAACGGCAATGTTGATTTCAATGTGCATTTTTGACAGTATTTTATAAAACAAAATGCAAAAAAGCGCCGTGTTTATAGAATGGGAGGCAACATTTGAGCGAAAGTGATGTTTCTGTCTTTCAGCCCGGCAAAACAGTTCGCTCTCAATAATATCGCCGCCGTATTTTAACAAAATTGATTTATTGCTCACTTTTATTCTCCTTAAAATTTACATTCACTATTATATACTTTTTTCACAAAAAATAAATAGTTTTTTGACAATTATATCAATCTTAATAATTACAATATTTTCAGAAATTTCTGATAAACCTGTACAAAAAATTTTTTGTTGTGAATATTTTGTCATTATTCACAAATAATTTACATAATCTTTGTGAGTTTGTCACAGAAATTTCTCAAATAAGGCGTATAATAAAGTCACAAGTTAAGGAAAGGAGGAACAATAAATGAAAATCATGAACTATCTTAGCGAAGCCGCAAAGAGCTACGCCAACAAAATCGAACGGTAATGACCGTTATCCGAGAGAGAGGTGATAACATGGCTGTATTTACAGGCCCAACCGAAAGGCCGAAATCCGGCTGTCAAACCGAACTTTGTAAAAAAAGAAAAGGTAAACAGGGTGTTTTACCAAAGGCAAAATAAAGAAATGAGAGGTATTTGAATATGACATTTACAAGATTTTTTAACGAAGCAGCAAAGAGCTTTTCACACAAGGAGCTCTATAACTGATAGATTTCGCGCATATATTGTGAACAATATGCGGAAAATTCGACGGCTTTGACAGCCGTCGGCAAAAGGGGGATTATTATTTATGAAAATCATGACATTGCTTAACGAAGCTGCAAAAAGCTTTTCAAATAAAAAATTCTTTAACTGATAGGATATTATCATTTATTTCCTACCGTTAATTAACGAAAGAGATTGTCGGCCCGGCGGCTTGACAAATGACATATACGCAAGGCAGCCCTGCAAAATGCGGGGCTGCCTTTTTGCTTTGCCGTTATTTATTGTAAACTTTTTCTCAAATATTCTGCTGTAATTGTGTTTGAGTTTTCTATCATTTCAAGAGGGGTGCCGGTAAATACTATTTGTCCGCCCTTTGTGCCGCCGTCCGGGCCTACATCAATTATATAGTCGGCAAGCTTCATCACGTCGGTGTTGTGCTCTATAACTATGACGGTATTTCCCCTGTCGACGATACCCTCCAAAATGTCGACAACCTTTGTAATATCCGACGGGTGCAGGCCCGTAGTAGGCTCGTCCAAAACATAGATGTTCCCTTTTTTCTTGATGTTCATGGCGAGTTTCACTCTCTGCCTTTCGCCGCCGGAAAAAGTCGACAGCGGCTGACCTAATGAAATATACGGCAGACCTACTTCCATAAGCGCATTGAGTTTATCGGATATTTTCTTGTTGTCCGAGAAAAATTCACAGGCGTCCTCCACGCTCAAATTGAGTATCTCGTGGATGTTAAGTCCTTTGTATCTCTGTTTCAGGGCTTCTTCGCTGTATCTTTTGCCGCCGCAGGCCTCGCAAACCGTAGTGACCGGGTCCATAAAGACCAGCTCAGTTGTGACAAAACCTCTGCCCTTGCACACCGGACATCCGCCTTTTCCGTTAAAGGTGTAGAGAGACCGCTCTGTGCCGGTCGCCTTTGCAATGACATTCCTGATTTCGTCAAAGAAACCCAGATAAGTGCATACCGTCGAGCGACCTGTCGCTGTTATTGCACTCTGGTCAATCAGCACAACTCTGTCGGCGTAAGTTTTGGCAAAGACATCTCTGATGAGAGAGGATTTGCCCGATCCCGCTACGCCCGTTACGACCGTGAGAACTCCCTCGGGAATATCGACATCCACATTTTTGAGATTGTGAACATTTGCATTTCTAACCGGGATAAAACCTTTCGGCTTTCTCGGGTTAGTTTTCACCGGGATTATATTGCTTAGGGCTTTCCCTGTGCGCGTGCCGCTGATTAACAGCGATTCGTAGCTGCCCTGAAAAAGCACTTGACCGCCGTTTTTGCCGGCCAGCGGGCCGATGTCGATTACTTCGTCGGCTATGCTGATAATATCTTTGTCGTGTTCTACCACCAGCACAGTGTTGCCTTTGTCCCTCAAGCTCTTTAACAACCTTGACATTCTGTAGACATCTCTCGGGTGCATGCCGGTGCTCGGCTCGTCAAATATGTAAATCATACCGCACAGCGATGAGCCCATGTATCTGACTAATTTGAGCCTTTGCGCTTCGCCGCCCGAAAGCGTGGTACTCTCTCTGTTCATAGAAAGATACGGCAAACCGATATCTATCATTCTGTCAAGAGATGCCACAAGCTGCGCTACGATTGTCTCGGCTCTCTTGTCGTTGATTTGCGCCAGCACATCTCTGAGCTGCGTAAATTCCATTTCACACATATCCGCTATTGTATAGCCGTTTACCGTACAGGAAAGCACCCTGTCGTTCAGCCTTTTTCCGCGGCAGTCCGGACACTCTTTTTCATACACGAACTGCGCGATTTTTTTCATCGTGTTGTCGGTCTGCTCCTCCGGGCCTTTCATCAGGACAAGTCTCTTGAACTGATTGTAAACGCCCTCGACCTTTTTATCTTTTCTCGGGCCGCCTTTTTCATCGGAGCCGTAAAGAAGAAAATTCTGCTCTGCAGAGGTCAAATCTTTGAATTTCACATCCGTGCGGAAAAATTGGGGTTTGCGATACATTTTCCAATAGTAGTTGTTGACACCGAAAGAGGGCAGCTTTATACAGCCCTCGTCATAGGTTTTGTCTCCGTCGACGAATTTCATAATGTCAAATTCCATCACCTTGCCGATACCGGCACAGGTTTTACACATTCCGTTAGGGTCATTGAATGAAAAATATGACGCCGTGCCGATATAAGGTGTGCCGATGCGTGAAAACAGCAGTCTCAGCGCCGAATACATATCGCTGATTGTGCCGACGGTGGAACGCGCGTTCCCGCCGAGTCTGGATTGGTCGATGACGACCGACGGGTTCAGGTTGTCAATCATTTCTACCTTCGGTTTTTCGTATTTCGGCAGTCGTCCTCTGACCCATGCCGAATAGGTTTCGTTCATCTGCCTTTGGCTCTCTGCGGCTATCGTGTCGAACACAATGCTCGATTTGCCCGAGCCCGAAACGCCGGTAAAAACAACGATTTTGTTTTTCGGTATGTCCAGAGAAACATTTTTGAGATTGTTTTGTCTGAGACCTCTGATTTTGATATTTTCCATTTTAATCCCTCCGTTCTTATATGCAAAATTTGTATGGGCTGTCATTATACGCCAAATAAAAATTATTGTCAAGCCTTTTTTAATTTATTTTTTTAATTAAAATATAATTAAAATATTATTAAAGTAATTATATCTTATCTTGGCGAATATACGGCGCTATCACGGCCTGTATTAAAAAATTTGATGATTGTATATATATTCGTATACAGGTACGCTCGGATTTTTATTCATTTCGGGCCGTTAAAAATATATCTTATTTTGGATAAAAAAATATTGATTTATTTTTATTTATTTGGTATAATGGTAACAAGCAATTTTTTTAACAGAGAGGTATTATTATGTCAACATTACAGGGTAAGACAGCAGTTATTACCGGCGGCAACAGCGGCGTCGGTCGGGCAACGGCAGAGCTTTTCGCAAAGCTCGGCGCAAATGTTGTAATCAGCGCAAGAAGAGCAGAAGCTCTCGAAGAAGTAGCTAACAAAATTAAAGCAGAAGGCGGCAATGTTCTCGCCGTTCCAACAGATATTTCAAAAGACGCGGACTGCAAAAATCTTATGAAAGCCGCAGTAGATGCTTTCGGCTCAATAGACGTACTTGTAAACAACGCAGGTATCCTTGACACAGGTCTTGCACCGGTTGACAAGTTTGACGACGCCGAAACAGCCAGAGTAATCGGCGTTAACCAGATCGGTACAATGCAGGCTATCAGAGCCGCTTTGGAATACATGAAAGAGGGCTCATCTATCGTAAACGTAGCTTCTGTTGCCGGTGTTAACGGCGGCGGAGGAGCTGCATACGTTTCAACAAAGTCCGCTATTATAGGTATCACAAAGCACACAGCTCTTCTCCTTGCCGACAAGTACATCAGATGCAATGCAGTGTGCCCGGGTACAATAGTCACGCCTATGACAATGAACATGAAGCCGGAACAGCTCGATATGCGTATGATGGGCGCAATGAGCAAGCACAGCGACCTCAAGATCCGTCCTTGCTACGCAAGCGATGTTGCAAACATTCTTGCCTTCCTTGCTTCCGACGATTCAAAAGCTCTCACAGGTCAGATTCTCGTCAGCGACTTCGGCTCATCACTTTAATATTTTGATTTATCAATGAAAACGAAAAAGAGATTGGCAGATAAAAGCCAATCTCTTTTGTTTTTAACTAACCTCGCCTGAAAAGCGGGATTTTTATATAACTTATTCTGCGAAGAAAAGAGTGTTGAGCGTCATCGGGTCGATGTATTTACCGTCTTTGTAAACACGCATATTGCCCGAAGCGATCTCATCAATAAGCATTACATCGCCGTTTGCGTCGTAGCCGAATTCAAACTTGATGTCGTAAAGGTCAAGACCCTTTGCCTTCATGTCGTCGGCGACAATGACGGTGATTTTCTGTGTCATTTCTTTGAGAGAATCATACTGCCGTGCAGTCATAACGCCGAGGTCTACAAGGCCGTCTTTTGTAACAAGTGGGTCGCCCTTTGCGTCGTCCTTGAATGTTGTCTCTACATAGTAAGGAAGGACCGCGCCCTCTTCGATGTATGCACCGTATCTGCGGAAAAATGAGCCTACCGCACGGAGACGGCAGATTACTTCAAGGCCTTTGCCGAAAACCTTTGCAGGAAGGACTTCCATTGTTGTGTCGTCGAGATTTGCCTTTACAAAGTGGGTTTTAATGCCCGCCCGGTTGATTTTTTCAAAATAGTATTCCGTCATTCTGAGATTGACATCGCCTACGCCTTCAATAGTAAGCCCTACGGAATTTTCACCCGGATCAAAAACACCGTCTTTGCCTGTGCAGTCGTCTTTGAATTTAAGAAGATAGTTGCCGTTTGCAAGCTCGTAAACATTTTTTGTCTTGCCTGTGTAAACAAGTTTAAGATTTTCCATTCTCTTTCTCCTTTGATAAGCACAATCGTTAATTGATAAAGGCAATGCCGCCTTACAATAATATATTATATTTTTTGGCTCGAATTGTAAATAAATAGTTTTTCCAAATTTTTCGCGCTATTATTGAAAATTTTTATTTATTATACACACAAAAAGGCGTCGGCTCTCCGACGCCTTTTAAGTTTATGTTTGTCAATCGGCCTGTACTTTCTGTACATAGGCTTTGCCTTTCCAGCCGCCTGTGAAGAATCTGATAGAGTTTACGATAAGCGCGGTTACCCAGCCGATTACCATACCCATCCAAATTGAGATTTCGCCCATGTGAATGATGTGAACGAGGACGTATGTAAACGGGATTCTGACAAATACCATACACAATGACGCGACCATTGAGAATTTTGTATCGCCGACGCCTCTGTGGAACTGGTTGAGAGTCTGGAATGTGGCGAATATGAAGTAGAATTTTGATGAAAAATCAAGACCGAGCAGACAGAGTCTGATGACATCCGGGTCATCCTTAAGGCCGAAGAGCGATGTGAGCGAAGGGGCAACAAAAGGAATGACAACAGCCATTACCACACAGAAGCCGATCTGTACGATGACAGTCGCTTTTACGCCTTCGAGCGCTCTCTTTTCTTTGCCGGCGCCGATGTTTTGGCCTGCAAACATTGAAAGTGCCATTGCTAAATTCATAACCGGCATGAGAGCAAAGTTTTCGATTCTGTTTGCAACGCCGAATGCCGCCATCATATTCCGTCCGAAGAAGTTGATAAACGACTGGATAAAAAGCATCGAAATAGAGACGATTGACTGCTGAATTGCGGCAGGGAATCCGTAGTTAATGATGGCTCCGATAATGTCTGTGTCGAATTTCCACTCTCCTTTACCGAGAGAAAGTAGCGGCACCTTTTCGTGAACATAAAAATGGCAAAGCAGACCCGAAAGGCCCTGTGCAATAAGTGTGGCCCATGCCACGCCGGCAACACCCATGCCCAAATTTGCAACAAAGAAATAGTCAAGGCCGATATTTACGATTGTGGCGATGATGAGAAACCAAAGCGGAGTCTTACTGTCGCCTATTGCACGCATAACCGACGCGTACATATTGTAAAGGAACATCGCCGGCATACCAAGGAACATAATTCTAAGATATTTTGACGAGTTGACCATAATTTCTTCCGGCGTGCCGAGCATTCTAAGCAACGGGTTTGAAATCATAATGCCGCAGAGGCCGAGAACAACCGCAAGACCCATCATAAAAATCAAGCCCGTTGAGAAAACTCTTTTGAGCTTTTCGTGGTCTCTTGCGCCGTAAACCTGTGAAATAACTACCGAAATACCGCCTGTAAAGCCCATTGCGACCGCTACCAGCAAAAACTGAATGCTGACGGATGAACTTATGGCGGCCAATGCGTTTGAGCCTTCGAAGTTACCGACAATAATTGAGTCAACCGTGCTGTAAAGCTGCTGGAAAATATTACCGATAAGCATCGGAACGGCAAACATAAGAATATTTCTCATCGGATTGCCATGCGTAAAATCTCTTGCCATATAACCCTCCCGAAAATCGAGTGTCAAATAAAAAGGACATTCCGCAAAGGAATAATCCCATACAATTTATACTATA
>JAQXIW010000048.1 GCA_029007985.1 Oscillospiraceae bacterium
AACCATATTTCATATTTTGTTTGGGCAGGGTCG
Source organism: Oscillospiraceae bacterium (assembly GCA_029007985.1). Lineage (GTDB taxonomy): Bacteria > Bacillota > Clostridia > Oscillospirales > Ruminococcaceae > RGIG3102. The sequence continues at coordinate 34 of JAQXIW010000048.1, forward strand.
GGATTGAGATACAGTTCAATCTCCGGCGCCTCGGCGTATTCATATCCGCTTGTAGGAAGCCATTCCGTTACAATTTTTGTTTCCAGCTCCTGCATTTTGATGACAGGCCCCTCTTCATAGAAAACTGCCCATGTGGATTTGGGCACAACCATTTCTTCAAATTCGCCCGCCGCCGTAGTAGCAGCGACCGCGATACAGTATTCCCACTCGTCTTTTTCGTTGCAGACGCTTACGCCCATAAGGCCGTAAATATCCGTGTCCATCATAGCCGCCGGTTTCTCAATTGTTCCGTCCGTCGCACTTTCCTGCCGGAATTTCGGCGCAATCCCGAAAATCTTTAATAAAGCGCTTTTTGTTAAAAATAATGAACTTATAGCTTTCGCCGTTTTTCATATTAAATGTTGCGACGGGGAAAATCGCACGCCCCCAAGTAATGTCTTTTATTTCGTCAAACGGCATAATCAAATTTCTGTATTTTTCATTGACGGTTAATTTTTGTGTTTTGTAGGTCACGGCTTGGCTGTCAAGGTAAAGCCCGCCGCCTAATATGCCGTTTCGGCACAGACTGCACATATATGTTTTTTTCATCGTACATTTTATCATTTCCATATTTCACCTTTTTCGAATACTGTTTGGCTTTATTATAAATCATATTTATAAATTTCACCACACAGAATCCGCCGCATTCGGTGATATTTATATGAAATGCGATTGAAGCAGTCAGGATTCTTACTGCGAGTTATGTATGAATAACGAGAATAAATCCCCCTGTATTTTCATGTCGATGTTTCATACACATTCCGTCAGCCCTTTCGGCAAAAGCAAGTTGCTTGTCTTCGGGGATGGATTCGGACTATAATATTTGTAAAGAGGTGATTTTAATGGATACGAAAGATGTAATACTCGAATTGAGAACGAAAAAAGGTCTGTCACAGGATGAGCTGGCCGAAAAGCTGTTTGTCACGCGCCAGGCGGTGTCACGCTGGGAAAACGGCGAAACCGTGCCGAACACCGAAACGCTGAAACTTCTTTCAAATTTCTTTGACGTTTCAATCAACACGCTTCTGGGCACGCCGAGAAAACTTATCTGTCAATGCTGCGGTATGCCGCTGAGCGACGACGCCGCCATTTCACACAATCGGGACGGCTCCCTCAACGAAGACTACTGCAAGTGGTGCTATGCAGACGGCAAATACACATACAGCGATATGAAAGATTTGATTGATGTGTGCGTCAAAAATATGGCGGGCGAAAATTTCACCGAGAAGCAAGCGCGCATATATTTGGAAAACTTGTTGCCGACTTTGGATTATTGGAAACGCTATGACGAATTGAGCGACGACGAACAAGTTGAAGAGTTCAAGAAAATGCTTATTGACAAATAAACAAAACAATGTTATTATCTAATTAACCGATACTATACCAAAAGTAAACAGGTTACTACAATAAGGCCCTTGCGAAAGCATGGTGCCGTAACTCAAAGGTGCTGTGCTTGTCACAGCACCTTTGCTTTTTATATAAAACTTCGGAGGTTATTATGTATAGATTAGGTCTCGATATTGGTACCACTTCGGTGGGCTGGGCGGTTTTGAACACAAACACAGAAGCCGAGCCGGACAGAATTATTGACTTGGGTGTTCGCATTTTTGACGCGGCGGAAAATTCAAAAGACGGCTCTTCCCTTGCCGCTCCGCGCAGAGAGGCGAGAGGTTCCAGGCGCAGGAACAGACGCCACAGACACAGAATGGAAAGAATCAAGTCTTTGATTGTCAATTCGGGTATTACCACAAAGGACGAATTGGCGCGGGTTTATGAAAAGAAAGATTTGACCGATATTTATAAAATTCGATATGAAGCATTGGACAGAGCGTTGACAAATGAGGAATTTGCAAGGCTGCTTATTCATCTTGCACAGCGCAGAGGCTTCAAATCCAACAGGAAAAACGAGGACAAAAAGAGCGACGGAGGCAAACTTCTAACGGCAACAGGCGAAAATGCCGAATATATGAAAGAAAAAGGCTATCGCACTGTGGGTGAAATGCTGTATCTTGACGAAAGATTCGCCCAAAACAAGCGCAACAAGGGCGGAGATTACAGCAATACTTTTTTGCGCAGTCAAATTTCCGATGAGGTCGATAAAATTTTTGCCCGGCAACAACTTTGCGGCAACGCCTTTGCAGCCGATGACCTTTTGACAAAGTATAAGGATATCCTCCTCAGTCAGAGAGATTTCGATCGGGGCCCGAACGAGCCGAGCCCGTATGCCGGCAACCAAATTGAGAAAATGGTGGGCGAATGTACATTTGAAAAAGGCGAAAAGAGAGCTGCAAAAGCGACATATTCCTTTGAATATTTCAATTTACTGCAAAAGGTAAACGCCGTAAAGATTATATCCGCAGGCGAAAAAAGGTCGCTCTCCGCCGACGAGCGCGGCAGAGTTATCGAACTGTGTCACAAGACCGAAAAGGCCACATACGGCCATTTGAGAAAGGAATTGGCTCTTGCTCCAGACGAACTTTTCGGCAACCTATCCTACGGAGAAAAGCCGGTTAATGAAGTGGAAAAAACAAAATTCCAATTTTTGCCGGTTTATCACGATATGAGAAAAGCTTTTAACAAGCTGTCTAAAAACCATATCGCAAATATTTCCACGGAACAGAGAGACGCAATAGCAACCGCCTTGACATATTATAAGACGGATGACAAAATTCTTGCCGCCCTTGCCGAATATGACTTTTCCCCACGGGAAAAAGAAGCAATTCTGCGGCTGAAAAACTACAAAAAGTTCGGTAATCTCTCGGTCAAGGCCATTAAAAAGATAACACCGTATTTAGAACAAGGCTATACCTATGACAAGGCGTGCGGTCTTGCGGGCTACGATTTCAGAGCCCATTCAAACGGCGAAAAGAAAAAGTATCTGCCGAAGCTCCCGGAAGACACCTATGAAATTACCAGTCCTGTGGTAAAGCGCTCAATAAATCAAACAATAAGAGTAGTCAATGAGATAATACGCAAATACGGCGCTCCGGCTGCGATAAACATTGAACTCGCCAGAGAGATGTCCCGCTCATTTGCGGACAGAAAAGAAATTGAAAAAGCACAGAAAGAAAACGCCGACAACAACCAAAGAATTGTCGAGGAACTGAAAACCACATTCAAGCTGTTAAGACCGTCAGGGCAGGATATTATAAAATACCGCCTGTGGCAGGAGCAACAGGAAACTTGCCTGTACACCAACACTAAAATCAGCGCGGAAAAGCTTTTCACCCCGGGCTACTGTGAAATAGACCACATTGTTCCTTACAGTATTTCTTTTGATGACTCATACAGCAATAAAGCTCTTGTAATGGCTTATGCCAACAGAGAAAAGGGCGACCGAGTGCCGCTTGAATATGTCAAGAATAAAAACGATTACCTCGGCATTGTAAATGCCTTTATAAGGAACAAGGCGAAAAAGCGCAAGCTTCTCAAAGAGCATATCACCGACGAGGACAGAAGCCGGCTCAAACAGCGCAGTCTCCAAGATACACAGTTTATCACCTCGTTTATGCTCAACTACATTAGAGACAATCTCGAATTTGACCCTGACTACGACGGCAAAATAAAGGTACAGGCTGTAAACGGTGCGGTAACAGCGTATATGAGAAAGCGCTGGGGTATTTCAAAACTCAGAGAGGACGGCGATAAACACCACTGTGTAGACGCCGTCGTGGTCGCCTGTGTTACACCGGGCACTATACAAAAGGTGACGGCATACTCAAAGCGCAAAGAAAACTACTACAAAGACCGCGACGCAAAGTTTAATAATGAGAGATTCCCTATGCCGTGGCCGGAATTCCGCAATGAATTGGACGCGCGCACTTTTGCCGACCCACAGTCATTGCTCAGACAAATGGATTTGTCTAACTACCGGGGCATTGACATTGACGGCATAAAACCGGTGTTTGTCTCGAGAATGAACAGGAAAAAGACAACCGGCCCGGCTCATAAAGAAACTGTCAGAGGCTGGAAAGAAGTCACCGTCAACTGCGTTACGGAAAACAGGACAATCACAAAGACCGCAATTCAGGATTTGAAACTCGACAAGGATAACGAAATAGTCGGCTATTACAACCCGTCGAGCGACAGATTGCTGTACAATATGCTGAAAGAAATGCTGATAAAAGCCGGAGGCGACGGCAAAAAAGCATTCCCGGACGGGTATGTGATGAAGCCTGCTCCAAAGGGCGGCGTTCCGTCAAAAGTCAAAAAAGTAAAAATTTGCGAAGTGTCAAGTCTCAATGTACCGATAAACAACGGTGTTGCGGCAAACGGCGATATGGTGCGCATAGATTTGTACAGGGTAGAGGGCGACGGTTACTATTTCGTGCCGATTTATGTGTCGGATTTGGTAAAGGACACTCTGCCGAATAAGGCGGTCGTCGGATCAAAACCTTATTCCGAATGGAAAGAAATGAAGGACGAGGACTTTTTGTGGTCTATATATCCGAATGACCTTCTGTATGTCGAGCATAAAAATGAATTAAAATTCACAAAGGTTTTCGACGAAGCAAAAATCAGCAAAGAACATATCGCAAAGAGTGAATTTGTTTACTATAAAAAAGCCGGTATCAGCACAGGCTCTATAACCATAGTAACAAATGATAACAGCTATATTATCCGGAATCTTGGAATTAAAACTCTTGCCAATATCCAAAAGTATCATGTCGATATTTTGGGCAACAGATACAAGGCTGAAAAAGAGACACGCAAATAAAGAGGTGATTTTATGGCGTACCGCAATATTTTCATATCCTCCCCGGCAAAAATTTCCGTAAAAAACAGTCAGCTCATTGTAAAAACAACGGAAGAATATTCTTTTCCGCTGGAAGATATTTCTTCGGTACTTATCGAGAGCGAACAGGTCACCCTCACAGCCGCCCGGCTGTCGAGATGTGCCACCGACGGAGTGCTTGTCTATCTGTGCGACGGCAAGCACATGCCATGCGCCGTATTGACCGGCTTTGGCAATCACAGCAGAAAACTGAAAATATTGCAATCCCAAATAGACCTGCGCCGGACATTGAAAAAACATCTGTGGCAGGATATCGTCAAAAGAAAGATTGAAAATCAGGCAAAAGTGCTTGAATTGACAGGCAAAGACAACAAAGAATTGCTCTCTCTTGTCAAAAAAGTCAAGCTCAACGACGAGGACAATATGGAGGCGGTGGCGGCGTCTAAATATTTCCGCACCCTCTTCGGCAAGGATTTTTCCCGAGATTACGAAGACATCACAAACGCCAGACTCAATTACGGTTACAGCATTGTCAGAGGCTGCGTTTGCCGCAGTCTTGCTGTTTACGGCTTTGAGCCGTCTCTCGGCATACACCACAAAAGCCGGCTCAATTCCTTTAATTTGGCGGACGATATTATGGAGGTATTTCGCCCCGCCGTCGACCTGTGCGTGCGGTCTATGGACGGCGAGCAAACCTCACTCACCCCAAAGGATAAGCAGATGCTTTTTAATCTGTTAAATTGCGACATGCTTTTTGACCGCCAAAAATATACAATTTCCTATGCGATTGAAAAAACGGTTCAAACTTTGCAAAACAGCTATCTGAACGATAAAATCAGTCTGAAACTGCGGGAAATAATACCGCTGAGACAACACGAATATGAATAAGTTTATGAGAATGATAGTATTTTTTGATCTGCCGGTGACGACAGCCCCGGAAAGAAAGGCGGCGACAAAATTTCGCAACTTTTTGATAAAAGACGGCTACTGTATGATGCAGTTCTCCGTGTATTCCCGTGTGTGCAACGGCAATGATGCAGTCGAAAAACATTCAAAACGACTTAAAACTAATCTGCCTAAAAACGGCTCGGTCAGGCTGCTCACCATAACCGAAAAGCAATATCGGAATATGGCTATCCTATTGGGTGAAATTTCCGTAAACGAAAAGCCGTTCCAGGCGGAACAATTGACGATTTTTTAAAAAATTCGCAAAAGAAAAACTCCGAAATTCCTTAGAATTTCGGGGTTTTTCCGTTCCCTCCTATACTATACCAAAAATAAACAGGGAACTACAACATCCGGCAGATCGCTGGCTTCGATTTCTATCCTATACTATACCAAAAATAAACAGGGAACTACAACACGCTCATTATACCACAGTTTTGGTGGTCTCCTATACTATACCAAAAATAAACAGGGAACTACAACCCATATTTGCAAAGGAGTGAAAAATGAGCTCCTATACTATACCAAAAATAA
>JAQXIW010000049.1 GCA_029007985.1 Oscillospiraceae bacterium
CTCATCAGAAAATCCAACCCGTACATTTCCGGTATAATCGGCGGCCTTGCCTCGCGGTTTACCTTTATGACAATCAGAGGTATGAGCCGACAAACTGTCAAAAAAATTCAGTCGGTGTGCGTTTTCGCCTTTTTTATGATGGTCGGCTACTTCGGCGGCGTGGGCGGATTAAAGGTGCTGTGCGGCAGAGACAGATACAGAGACATAATTTCCGGCGGCGAATTTGCTTTCGCGCCTTGGTATAAACCGGTTTTCCTGTCGGACGGCTCGTCCTTTCCGTCGGGGCATACGGCTCGGGCAATGGGGGTTTTGACCCTGCTTTTACTGCCTTTCGTCTTTGAAAAATTCAAAGACAAAAAACTGCCGCTGTTTGTCTTATGCTATGTCTACGCCTTTGCGGTGGGCTTTACCAGACTCGTTCTGGGCAGACACTTTTTGTCCGATGTCGCCATGTCTGTTTTGTGCATGACGGTGGGCTTTATGATTTTGACGCCGCTGTTTGAGACGACATTCCGCAGAGAGCTTTTGGTAAAACCGCCTCTCAAACCGCGAAAATCAAAGAAAAAGCGGCGATAATTTTTATTCGCTATACAATATCCACAGTTTTTTACACAATTTTTTATATATTCTGTTGATAAAATAGAAAAAGAAAATCCCCGGGTTTTTCGCTTGAAAATAATAAAGCGTTTTGTTAAGATAGAATTATAAAGTAAATATTTCCATCCATATTAGCCTGCGTATTTGGGGCAGGAGTCTCTACGTGATAACTTAATTATCTACGCTATGGGTGTATTAAGGCGTTCGGTTTTACCGGCGTCTGTTTACGCCTTTGTGTTTTTTCACAAAGGCTTTTTGCGTCTTTGGGCTTGTGGTGGACTTTTCATTTTACGGAGGTATTGTATGTCTAAAAAAGTCGCAATCGTAATCGGCTCCGACTCGGATTTGGGCGTAATGCAGAAATGCGCCGACAAACTCTCGTCGTTCGGAATTGAAAATGAAATCAGAATTATGTCGGCACACCGCACTCCGCAGGCGGCATGCGACTACGCAAAAAATGCGTCTGAAAATGGGTTTGGCGTTATTATAGCCGCCGCAGGCAAAGCCGCGCATCTCGCCGGGGTTTTGGCGGCGCATACCGTTTTACCTGTAATAGGCGTACCAATTAAATCATCTACGTTAGACGGCTTGGATTCCCTGCTCTCTACCGTTCAAATGCCGTCGGGCGTTCCTGTGGCGACGGTGGCTATTGACGGCAGCGAAAATGCAGCAATCCTGGCCGTTCAAATTTTGGCGGTGGGCGATAAAGAGCTGACAGAAAAGCTTTTGCAGATGAAAAAAGATATGGAAAACGCCGTTTTGGCAAAAGACGCAAAGCTCAACTGCCGATAAAGAGAGAAGAGAGAGGGAAAATATATGTGTGAGAGAAAATGCAAAGGCTGTGATTATTCCGCCGATTTCCGCGAAGTGCACGAGGAATGCGGCGTATTCGGCATAACGACCGGCGGCGATGAGTCAATAGATGTCAGAGAGGAAGTCCGCTATGCTCTGTACGCACTGCAGCACAGAGGCCAGGAGAGCTGCGGCATATCCGTCAACGACAAAGGCGTTATTTACACCCACAAGGGCGTGGGTCTTGTGCCGGAAGTTCTCACCGACGAGGCGATTTCAAAGCTGCCGAAGGGCACAATGGCGATAGGCCACAACAGATACGGCACAAAGCGGACAGCCGATGTTATGAACGCCCGGCCGCTTTACATCCGCCACGCAAAAGGCACGCTTTCGCTGGCTTTTAACGGCCAGCTGGTAAATGCCGTCGAGATACGCAGACAGCTGCGGGAGACGGGCATTATTTTCCACACCTCCTCCGACGCCGAGGTCATAGCCTACACAATCGCAAAGGAAAGGCTTGGCTGCGACAGCGTTGAAGAAGCCGTAAAGAGAACGATGGAAAAACTCAAGGGCGCAATTTCGATGGTGGTTATGTCGCCGAGAAAGCTGATAGCCGCCAGAGATTCGCACGGCGTCAGACCTATGTGCATAGGCAAACTGAAAAACGGCGGTTTTGTTTTTGCCTCCGAGACCTGCGCTTTGGAAGTTGTGGGCGCGGAATTTGTAAGAGATGTCAGACCGGGCGAAATCGTCTATGTCGAGGACAACGAGCTCAAAGTATACCGGCGCGGCAAAGACCGGCCGGACGGTCTGTGCATATTCGAATATGTCTATTTTGCCAGACCGGATTCGGTCATAGAAGGTCAGTCGGTGCATCATTCCAGAAAGATAGCCGGCGCCCTCGCCGCAAAATACGAGCCGAAAGTCCGGGCGGATGTTGTAATAGGCTCGCCTGATTCGGGCCTTGAAGCCGCCATGGGATATGCGGAGGAATCCGGCATACCGTACGGCGTGGGACTCATCAAAAACAGATACATAGGCAGGACATTTATCCAGCCGACGCAGGCGGAGAGAGAAAACGCCGTAAAAATCAAGCTCAATGCCGTATCCGAGACGGTCAGGGGCAAAAGAGTAATCTTGGTGGATGATTCGATAGTCAGAGGCACCACATCAAAGAGAGTAGTAAAAATTCTGCGCGAAGCCGGCGCAAAGGAAGTCCACATGAGAGTGGCGTCGCCGCTGTATGTAAGCAAGTGCTATTTCGGCACAGATAACACCGAAAAGAAAGATTTGATAGCCGGCAGACTTGATTTAGAGGGCATCAGAAAAGAACTCGACTTGGATTCCGTGGCATTTCTCCCTCTTGAACAGATGGTAAAGGTGACGCCGGACGCCCCGAATTGCGGTTTCTGTCTGGGCTGTTTCACAGGCAAATATCCGATGGACGTTTCAAAGGCGGACGAAACAGATAAATATTCCGAAAAATTAGGCAACTGAAAAACAAAAACAAACAGGTGAAAAATATGAGCAACTTTACAGAAAGCTACAAACGGGCCGGCGTCGATGTGACGGCAGGCTACGAGGCGGTCAGACTTATGAAAGACTCTGTCGCCCGCACAACCACACCGGCAGTCATCGGCGGTCTGGGCGGTTTCGGCGGTCTTTTGACGCTTGCGGACGAAATAAAAGGCATGGAAGAGCCGGTGCTTGTCTCGGGCACCGACGGCGTGGGCACAAAAATCAAATTGGCGTTTCTTGCCGACAAGCACGACACCGTGGGTATCGACTGCGTCGCCATGTGCGTAAACGACATTGTCTGCCGGGGCGCAAAGCCGCTTTTCTTCCTCGATTATATAGCGATAGGCAAAAATTACCCTGAAAAAGTAGCCGCCATCGTGTCCGGCGTGGCCGAGGGCTGTGTTATGTCCGGCTGCGCTTTGGTGGGCGGCGAAACAGCCGAGCACCCGGGTCTTATGCCGGAAAACGAATACGATGTAGCCGGCTTTGCGGTGGGCATCGTCGACAAAAAGAAAATACTCGACTGTGAAAATGTCAAAGAGGGCGATGTCATTGTCGCTTTGCCGTCATCGGGCGTTCACTCAAACGGCTTTTCACTTGTTCGCAAAGTGTTTGACATAGGCGGCGACAATGACAATTTGGCGCGGTACATAGAGCCGCTGGGCAAAACTCTGGGCGAGGCTCTGCTCACACCTACAAGAATATATGTAAAACCCGTGCTTGCGCTTATGAAAGAAGTAAGCGTAAAAAGCATTGCCCACATAACCGGCGGCGGCTTTTTTGAAAATGTGCCGAGAGCTCTGCCGGAGGGCAAAAGAGCCGTCATTAAAAAGAGCGATGTCAGGATACACCCGATATTCGATGTCATTCAAAAGCGGGGCGGCATACCGACAGAAGATATGTTTTCCACCTTCAATATGGGCGTGGGCATGATGATAATCCTCTCGGCGCAGGACGCCGAAAGGGCGATAGAAATATTGCGGGCAAACGGCGAGGACGCCTACATTGTCGGCAAAATAGAAAACGGCGAAAAGGGTGTGGAGCTATGCTGAAAGTGAGCGTACTTGTTTCCGGAGGCGGCACTAATTTACAGGCCATTATAGACCGGGTGGCAGACGGCAAAATCACGAATACCGAAATCGTCAAAGTCATATCAAACAAAAAGGGCGCATACGCTCTCGAAAGGGCGCAAAAGCGGAATATACCGGCTCTCGCCCTGTCAAAAAAAGATTTCGGCGACAGCGACGAATGGGAAAATCGGCTCATAGAGGAGCTGGACGGCGCCGGTACGGATTTGATAGTCCTCGCCGGGTTTTTAGCCATTCTGTCGGAAAAATTCACAAAGCATTATGAAAACAGGATAATAAACATTCACCCGTCGCTGATTCCGTCCTTTTGCGGCGCCGGCTACTACGGGCTGAAAGTACACGAAGAGGCGCTGAAAAAAGGCGTAAAGGTCACCGGCGCAACGGTGCACTATGTGAACGAGGGCATAGATTCGGGCAAAATCATATCCCAAAAAGCCGTGTATGTACAGGACGGCGACACCCCGGAGACCCTGCAGCGACGCGTTATGGAGCAGGCGGAATGGATACTGCTGCCGCAGGCCATCGACGATATAGCCAACAACAGAATTTAGGCAAAGATAAGGAGATAAAAATGGAAAAGTTAAAATCATATCTTGCAAACAATACCTATCCGGGCAGAGGCATTCTCATCGGCTCCACCGACACGGATACGGTCATAGCCTATTTTATAATGGGCAGAAGCCAAAACAGCAGAAACAGAGTTTTTGTCAAAACCGACGACGGCATACGCACACAGGCTTTTGACGAGTCTAAGCTCGCCGACCCGTCTTTGATCATCTATGCCCCGGTGCGAAAAACCGACGGCGTCACAATAGTCACAAACGGCGACCAGACCGACACGATATATGATTTTATAAAAGAGGGCAAGACCTTTGAGGAGGCTCTGCGAACAAGAGAATTTGAGCCGGACGGCCCGAATTTCACACCGAGAATTTCCGGCATTGTTTACCCGGACGGCGCATACAAACTGTCGATTCTCAAGAGCGACAGAGGCAGCGACGCCCAATGCCTCAGATATTTTTACGAGTATGCCGCCCCTATTGCCGGCGTGGGCAGAATAATTCACACCTATCTTGCCGACGGCAACCCGATACCTTCCTTTGAGGGCGAGCCTAAGGCTTTTGAAATCGGCGGCGACATTGACACATTCACCGACGGCATCTGGTCGTCTTTGAACGCAGACAACAAAGTATCTCTGTTTGTGCGCTACATATCCAAAAAAGACGGCAGCGAACAGACAAGAATAGTAAATAAAAATGTGTAAAGGGGTAAGTAAAATGACAGAATTGGAACTCAAATACGGCTGTAACCCGAATCAGAAACCGGCGAGAATCTTTATGGAAAACGGCGATTTGCCGATAGCCGTACTCAACGGCAGACCGGGCTACATCAATTTTCTCGACGCCCTCAACGGCTGGCAGCTCGTCTCCGAGCTCAAAAGACGGACGGGTCTTCCGGCGGCGGCTTCCTTCAAACATGTTTCGCCTGCCGGTGCGGCGGTGGGTCTGCCTCTGACAAAAACACTTGAAAAAATATACTTTGTAGAGGGTATGGAATTTTCGCCTCTCGCCCGGGCGTACGCCAGACGGAGAGGCGCAGACAGAATGTCCTCCTTCGGCGACTTTATCTCGCTTTCCGATAAATGCGATGTACAGACGGCAAAAATCATCGCCAGAGAGGTCTCCGACGGCGTCATTGCCCCGGACTACGACGACGAGGCGCTGGAAATATTAAAGAAAAAGAAAAAAGGCGCATACAACATCATTAAAATAGACGAAAACTATGTACCTGAAAAAACAGAGCGCAAACAGGTTTTCGGCATCACTTTTGAACAGGGCAGAAACGACCTGGTCATCGATAAAAACTCCTTTGAAAACATTGTCACCGAGTCAAAAGAGCTGCCTGAGAGCGCAAAAATCGACTTGGCAATAGCGATGATTACCTTAAAGTATACCCAGTCCAACTCGGTTTGCTATGTCAAGGACGGCCAGGCGATAGGAATAGGCGCCGGCCAGCAGTCAAGAGTGCACTGCACAAGACTTGCCGGCGGCAAAGCGGACAACTGGTGGCTGCGCCAAAGCAAAAAAGTGCTTTCTCTGGAATTTGTCGACGGTCTTTCGAGAGCCGACAGAGACAACGCCATAGATGTTTATATTTCAGACGAGCACGAAGACGTACTTGCCGACGGCGTATGGCAGACGAAATTCAAGACAAAACCGGAGATTTTCACAAAAGAGGAAAAGAGAGAGTGGCTGTCAAAGCTGACGGGCGTCGCTCTCGGCTCGGACGCATTTTTCCCGTTCGGCGACAATATTGAAAGAGCCCATAAATCCGGCGTTTGCTACATCGCACAGCCGGGCGGCTCGATAAGAGACGACAATGTAATAGAGACATGCAACAAATACGGCATCACAATGTCGTTCACAGGCATGAGACTTTTCCACCATTGATAACAGAACTCACAGGGAGAACGAAATGAAAATACTTGTAGTCGGCGGCGGCGGCAGAGAGCACGCCACGGTAAAAAGCCTTGCGGGCGAGGGCAGAGAGCTCTTTTGCGCACCGGGAAATGCAGGCATTGCAAATTTGGCAAAATGCGTAGACATTAAGACAAACGACATTGACGGCATCGTAAAATTTGCCACGGCGGAAAAAATAGATTTGGCTGTCGTATCACAGGACGAGCCGCTGGTATTGGGTATGGTCGACGCCCTTAAAGCCGCAGGTATCCGTGCTTTCGGCCCGGACAAAAAAGCGGCGATTATAGAGGGCAGCAAGGCTTTTTCAAAAGAGCTGATGAAAAAATACAGCATTCCTACGGCGGCGTACGAGACCTTTACCGATTCGGCTGCGGCTGTGGAATACATAAAGAGCCAAAACAAATACCCTACGGTTATAAAAGCGTCGGGTCTCGCATTGGGCAAAGGCGTTGTCATAGCCCAAAATTTTGACGAGGCGGCACAGGCCGTCAAAGAAATGATGGACGGTGGCAAATTCGGCGACAGCGGCAAAACCGTCGTAATCGAAGAATTTCTCACCGGGCCGGAGGTATCCGTCCTGGCGTTCACCGACGGCAACTGCGTAAAGCCTCTCATATCCTCAAAAGACCACAAGAGAGCCCACGACAACGACGAGGGCTTGAACACCGGCGGCATGGGCGTAATAGCCCCTAACCCTTACTACACGCCGGAAATCGAAAAAGAAGCTTACGAAAAGATTTTCATTCCTACAATCAACGCAATGAAAGCCGAGGGCAGAACCTTCAAAGGCGTTTTGTATTTCGGCTTGATGATAACAAAAGACGGCCCGAAAGTAATCGAGTACAACTGCCGTCTGGGCGACCCGGAGGCACAGGTGTGTCTGTCTCTGCTCAAAACGGATTTGCTCACCGTTATGAATGCGGTTATCGACGAAAAGCTTGCCGATATCGAGGTCGAAAACGAAGACGGCGCCGCAATCGTCGTTATGATGTGTTCCGGCGGCTACCCGGAGAGCTACGAAAAAGGCAAAGAGATTTACGGCCTTGACGAAAGCGGTCAAAACCCGGATTTTGAGTATATTTTCCATTCCGGTACGGCAAAAAAAGACGGCAAATACTATTCAAACGGCGGCCGTGTACTCGGCTTGGTCGAAAAGGGCAAAGATATAAAGGAATGTCAGGACAAAGTATATTCAAAAATAGACAGCATAAGTTTTGACGGCAGTTTCTACCGACACGATATAGGGGGAATGAGATAATGGTATACAGAGTATATGTCAGCAAAAAACCCGAGTACGCCGGCGAGGACGCACGGCTTTTCAGAGATTTGAAAAACTCTCTGGGTATTTCCGGCCTGCGCAAGGTTAAAATTTACAACAGATACGATGTCGAGGGCGTCACAAAAGAGGTTTTCGACAGAGCAGTGACAAATATTTTCTCCGAGCCTCAGGTCGACGATGTGACATTTTCGGTTAAAACCGATGAAAATACATTTGCCACAGAGCTTTTGCCGGGTCAGTTTGACCAAAGGGCAGACAGCGCCGAGCAGTGTATTCAGTTTGTCACACGGGGCGAAAGACCTACGGTAAAGTACGCCAGAGTAATTAAACTCTACGGCAATGTTTCGCCGCGGGAACTTGACAAAATCAAAAAACATGTCATAAACCCGGTCGAATCCCGACTTGCCTCTCTCGACAAGCCGAAAACTCTCGAAACAATTTACCCTGTGCCGGATAAGACACCGACAATCCGGGGCTTTTGTGAGATGAAAGACGGCGACTGCGACAAATTCATCGCCGAATACGGTCTGGCTATGGACGCCGACGATTTGAAATTCTGCCGCGGCTATTTTGCGGATGAAGAGCACCGCGACCCGACTCTCACAGAGCTGCGCCTCATAGATACCTATTGGTCGGACCACTGCCGCCACACCACCTTTAATACCGTTCTCAACGAAATCACGATAGAGCACCCGGCGGTAAAAAAGAGCTTTGACAAATATCTCTCCATGAGAAAAGAACTCTATCGGGGCAGAGAAAAGCCTATTACGCTTATGAATCTTGCCACGATAGGCGCAAAATATCTCAAAGCCCACGGCAAGCTCACAGCCCTGGACGAGAGCGAAGAAATAAACGCATGCTCGGTAAAGATAAATGTCAAGATGACCGACGGCACAAGCGAAAAGTGGCTGTTGATGTTCAAAAACGAAACACACAATCACCCGACGGAAATAGAGCCTTTCGGCGGCGCCGCCACCTGTCTGGGCGGCGCAATCCGCGACCCGCTCTCCGGCAGAAGCTATGTCTATCAGGCCATGAGACTCACCGGCGCCGGCAATCCTCTGGCCCCGCTTTCCGACACTCTGCCGGGCAAATTGCCGCAGAGCAAAATCTGTCAGACCGCAGCGAGCGGATATTCCTCATACGGTAACCAGATAGGCCTTGCCACAGGTCATGTGGCGGAAATATACCACCCGGGCTATGTTGCGAAGAGAATGGAGGTCGGCGCTGTCATCGGCGCGGCCCCGGCTAAAAATGTTGTGAGAAAAACACCGGCAAAGGGCGATGTGATTTTCCTGCTGGGCGGCGCAACAGGCCGAGACGGTATGGGCGGTGCGACAGGCTCGTCAAAAGCTCACAACACACAGTCTCTTGAGAGCTGCGGAGCGGAAGTCCAAAAAGGCAACGCCCCTGAGGAGCGCAAACTCCAAAGACTTTTCCGAGACCCTGAGGTTACAAAAATGATAAAGAGATGCAACGACTTCGGCGCGGGCGGCGTTTCGGTCGCCATCGGCGAGCTTGCAGACTCTCTCAGAATAAATCTCTCCGCTGTGCCTAAAAAGTACGAGGGGCTGTCGGCTACCGAGCTGGCTATCTCGGAATCACAGGAGAGAATGGCGGTGGTAATCGCCGCAAAGGACGCAAAGAGATTTATCGCTCGGGCGGAAAAAGAAAACCTGTCTGCAGTTCGGGTGGCGGAAGTCACCGACACAGGCAGACTTGAAATGTTCTTTGAGGGCGAGCAGGTCGTATCGCTTTCCAGAGAATTTCTCAACAGCGCGGGCGCGGTAAAATACGCCGATGTGGCCGTGGCGGAGGACAGTGCGGAATTTGCCCCTGTCGGCGGCTCGCTCAAAGACAAATGGACAGCCGTTATGACGGACATGAATGTGGCCTCACAGAGGGGACTTGTGGAAAAATTTGACTCCTCCATCGGTGCGGGCACGGTCTTGATGCCGTACGGCGGCGTATATCAGTCGACTCCGGCACAGGTAATGGCGGCAAAAATCCCTGTTTTGGGCAAGGATACAACCACCGTTTCCCTTATGTCCTGGGGCTTTGACCCGTATATTGCCCGGATGAGCCCTTATTATTCCGCATATTACGCCGTTGTCTCATCGGTGGCAAAAACCGTTGCCGCCGGCGGCGATATGAAAAATATGTGGATGTCCTTCCAGGAATTCTTTGAAAAACTGGGCAAGGACAAAAACCGCTGGGGCAAGCCTTTCTCGGCTCTTCTCGGTGCACTGGAAGCCCAGCTGCTGTTTGACATAGCCGCAATCGGCGGCAAGGACTCGATGTCCGGCTCCTTTAACGACATCGACGTACCGCCTACGCTCATATCCTTTGTCGCGGGCGTGCGGGACGCAGAAAACGTAATTTCACCGGAGTTCAAAAAGAGCGGCTCTTACATCTACTTTGTAATGCCTCAAAAGAACGCCGACGGATTGTTTAACGCCGACAGCATTATTTCCGTATACAAAAAAATGCAGAAGCTCATTAAGGACAAAAAGATTATATCGGCTTACGCCACAGGATTCGGCGGTATATGCGAGGCCGTATCCAAAATGGCGTTCGGCAATCACATCGGCGCCTCTCTCAAAGGCGATGTCTCCGACGGCGAAATGTTCTCAAAGCAGTACGGCGGCTTTGTTATTGAAACCGAGACTCCTGTCCGCCTGGGCAAGCTCATAGGCAGAACAATTCCGGAGTACAAAATCAGAGTCGGCAGACAGACAATTAAGCTCGCCGAAATCGAAAAGGCTTACAGCGCAAAACTCGAGCCGGTTTACCCTACCCGCTCGGCGGCACAGAATAAAATAATCAAGTACGAAAATTACTCTTACGAAAAGAGAGGCAATCTCTCGCCGGCTGTCAAGGCCGCACAGCCAAAAGTGCTCATTCCGGTTTTCCCGGGCACAAACTGTGAATACGACATTGCGAGAGCGTTTGAAAAATACGGCGCAAAGACGGAAATTCTGGTGGTCAGAAACTTAAAACCGCAGGATGTTTTAGATTCGGCAAACAGACTTGCAAAAGCCATTTCCGAGAGCCAGATTGTCGCCATTCCGGGCGGTTTCTCCGGCGGCGACGAACCGGACGGCTCGGCAAAATTCATCGTCTCCCTGTTCAGAAACCCGGCTGTCACACGGGCGGTCGAGGAGCTTTTGAACAACAGAGACGGCCTCATGTGCGGCGTGTGCAACGGTTTCCAGGCTCTTGTAAAACTCGGTCTCGTGCCTTACGGCCACATCACCGAGCCGTCGCGGACAGCCCCGACTCTCACATTCAACTCAATCGGCAGACATCAGTCCCGACTTGTGCGCACAAGAGTGGCGTCCGTAAAGAGCCCGTGGATGATGTACGAAGAAGTTGGCAACATTCACACGATAGGTCTTTCCCACGGAGAAGGCAGATTTATCGCCACCGACGAAATGCTCAAAACTCTCATCGCCAACGGACAGATTGCCACACAGTATGTTGACTTGGACGGCAACGCCACAAACGACATAGACTTTAACCCGAACAACTCAATGCTCGCAATCGAGGGCATCACTTCCCCGGACGGCAGAGTATTCGGCAAAATGGCGCACTCCGAGAGAACATCGGCTTTCACATACAAAAATGTGCCGGGTATCGACGAACAGCTTATTTTCAAAGGTGCGGTGGATTATTTCAAAAAATAATTTGCGCCCATGACAGAATATTCCGAAAAGACAAATCGGAAATATTTCGGAAAATACATTCGGACAACACAAAAGGAACAGAGCAAAAACTCTGTTCCCTTATTTTGCCGGCGACAAATCAATCCACGCCCTCTAAGTTAAACGGCGGTATAAAGCTTTCGCTCGCCCGTTCGCCGTCCTGTATAAAGCCGTTTTCCACGCCGATGTCCACGGCAAAATCCACGACCTCGTCGTATTCCGCCGCCGTCACCTTTCTGTCTATTTCGGGGTACAGGCTCAAATCCGTACACGGCGTGTATTGGCTCATGAGAGAGATATAAATTTTATCACCGTATCGACGGTACAGATACCGGGTGATTTTCTTTGCGTCCTCGACGCCGCCCGGCATAACCAGATGTCTTACTATTACGCCTTTTTGAATAACTCCGTCTTTGTCAAACACACATTCACCCTGTTGGGACACCATTTCGTCCAGAGCCCGCTTTGCAATTTCGGTATAGCCCGGCGCGTTTGAATACCTGACCGCCTTTTCGTCGTCAATGTATTTGAAATCCGGCAGCCACACATCCACCGTGTCTTTGAGCAATTTTACCGTCCGCACATTTTCATAGCCGGAGGTGTTGCATACGATAGGCAAATTCAATCCCTTTTGCCTTGCGATTTTCACCGCCTCGATAATTTGCAGAGTGTAATGCGTCGGCGTCACTAAATTTATGTTCAGCGCGCCCTCGCTTTGAAGTCTTAGCATTATGTCCGCCAAATGCTCCACGGTTATCTCTTTTCCGAAGCCGTCGTGGGAAATATCCTTGTTCTGACAAAAAACGCATTTCATATTGCAACCGGAAAAAAACACCGTGCCGCTGCCTTTGTCGGCGGAAATACAGGGCTCTTCCCACATGTGCAGAGCCGCGCGGGATATTTTCACCCTTTCGCTCATACCGCAGTAGCCATTGTTTTTCGCTCTGTCAACGCCGCATTTTCTCGGGCAAATATTGCACACAGCCATTATAAATCAATCTCCAAAACCACGGGGCAATGGTCCGAGCCGAAAATATCGCTGCGGATTTTAGCCTCTTTTATGCTCTCTTTTATCGAATCCGAAGTGACAAAATAGTCGATGCGCCACCCGGCGTTCTTTGCCCTTGCCTGAAAACGATAGCTCCACCAGGAATACGCCCCCTCGGCGTCGGGATAGAGGTATCTGAAACTGTCGGTGTGTCCGCTCTCTAAAAGTTTTGTGAATTTTTCTCTCTCTTGGTCGGAAAATCCGGCGTTCATTCTGTTTGTTTTAGGGTTTTTGAGGTCTATTTCGTTGTGGGCGACATTCAAATCTCCGCACAGAATGACAGGCTTAGTTTCTTCCAGCTTCAAAAGATGGGCGCGCAGCTTGTCCTCAAAATCCATGCGGTAGTCGATTCTCGCCAGCCCCTCCTTGCTGTTCGGCGAATAGGAGGTGACCATGTAAAAATTGTCAAATTCTGCGGTGATGAGTCTTCCCTCGTCGTCGGTGTAATCTTCCATACCGAAGCTCACCGACAGCGGCTTTTTCTTTGTGAACATCGCCGTACCGGAATAGCCCTTTCTCTGTGCCGAGTGCCATATCTGCTCATATCCCGGCAAATCCAGCTCTATTTGGTGCGGCTGTAATTTTGTCTCTTGCAGACAGAAAATATCCGCGTCCTCACTGTTAAAATAATCCATAAAGCCCTTGTCCATACAGGCTCTCAGACCGTTTACGTTCCACGATACAAATTTCATATAAGACCTCTCGATGTAATTTTTTATAATTATACTACATAAACACACTCTGTTCAAACATTATTGAATAAAGCCGCCAAATGTGATAAAATCATATAAAACCGTCAGGGGGTAAATTATGATACCGCAGGAAAAAAGAGAGGCAGTCAAAGGCTTGCTCGAATACATGCCTTTTCTTGTAAACACAAAATACGAGGACATAGTGAGCTGGAAATCCGAAAGCGAAGGCGAAAATTTCGTGCCGGTGTCCTATCCGGAATACAGTGACGAATTTTTGGATTTTATCGGCTACACCCTGGCAAACAATTTGCTTGACCCATATTATATGAACACCATAACTCAGGCGGCGGGCGGCGAGGTTGACTTTGCCGAATTCGTCGAAGCTCTCGATGCGGCAAAATACGAGGTCGCGATAGCGTGTCTTACATATCTTATCGCCCGGGAGTCCTACGACAGGGGCGCGCTGGCGGCGGCGTTCAAAAACAGATGGCTGTATATGATACTTTACAGAATAAAACAGATTTATGACCGGGGCTGATTTATCGGTTTGCCGGCATTTGTGCGGCGGCTCTAAACGGGTTATTCGCTTTCCCGATTATCCTTTTCATCATTCCGACACCCCGTATTCAAAAAATATTTATACTGCACACTGTTTACAAAATTCTTTCACAAGTAGGGTGTAAAATACAGTCAATATGAATTTTTGATACACTATGTATCGGATAGGGGTATTTCTATGAAAATGACGTGGATTTTAATTGCGTCTGCGTTGGGTTTACTGGAAATAAGTACGGCAAATCTGGTGTGCCTGTGGTTTATAGGCGGCGCAATCGGCGGATTTGTCGCAAGCTACTTTACAGA
Organism: Oscillospiraceae bacterium; assembly: GCA_029007985.1. Classification (GTDB taxonomy): domain Bacteria; phylum Bacillota; class Clostridia; order Oscillospirales; family Ruminococcaceae; genus RGIG3102. The sequence continues at coordinate 14,060 of JAQXIW010000049.1, forward strand.
GAGCGTTCGGGTACAGCTTTTGGTATTCGTACTGGTCAGCTGTGTCGTGCTGGTCATAACACGCCCCCTGGCAAAAAAGGTAAATCAAAAGCCGCGGCGTACTAATTCCGATGCGCTCATAGGCAAAACCGCAGTCGTTACAGAGCAAGTAGCGCCTTATCAAAAGGGCAGAGTAAAGGTAGACGGCCTTTCCTGGATGGCGTCATCCGACACCGAATTACAGCCGGGGCGGAAAGTTGTCATAACTCGGATAAGCGGCGTAACTCTTGCGGTAAAACCGCAGGAATAAACAATAAACAGTATTAAAGGAGACAAAAAATGATACCGGGAATTATTATTGCAATCATCATTCTTATCTTGGTCGGCTCAAACATAGTCATTGTGCCGCAGGCGACGGAATATGTCATTGAGAGATTGGGCGTTTACAACACCACGTGGGACGCCGGCCTCAGAGTAAAAGTGCCTTTTATCGACAGAATTGCAAAGAGAGTTTCAATTAAGGAACAGGTTGTGGATTTCCCTCCTCAGCCGGTTATCACAAAAGACAACGTCACAATGCAGATTGACACGGTCGTTTTCTTCCAGGTCACCGACTCAAAGCTCTATACCTACGGCGTTGAAAGACCGATTTCCGCCATTGAAAACCTGTCCGCCACCACATTGAGAAATATCATCGGTACAATGAGCTTGGACGAAACTCTCACATCGAGAGATTTGATAAACGGCCAGATTACAGCCATTCTCGACGAGTCTACGGACAAGTGGGGCATTAAAGTCACAAGAGTCGAGGTCAAAAACATCACACCGCCTAAATCAATTCAGGAGGCGATGGAAAAACAGATGAAGGCCGAGCGTGAAAAGCGTGAGGCTATCCTCAAGGCTGAGGGTGAAAAGCAATCCGCCATCACCCGCGCCGAAGGCGAAAAGGAATCCGCAATTCTGCGCGCCGACGCCGTCAGAGAGCAAAAGGTCAGAGAGGCCGCCGGTGAAGCCGAGGCCATACTCAAAATATACGAGGCTCAGTCAAAGGGTATCGAGCTCATCAACCGGGCGAATCCGTCACAGGCTTATCTCACTCTCCAGGGCTACGATGCCTTGGCAAAGGTCGCGGACGGCAACGCAACAAAGATTATCGTCCCGTCGGAAATTCAGAAAATTGCCGGCCTGACAACAGCGATAAAGGAAATCGCAAAGGACTAAAACTTTATAAAATATTAACCGAGCTTTCACCGCTCGGTTTTTATTTTTACCTAATTGTAATTGTATTTGCAACAAAATAATGTTATAATTTACACATGCATTTATATCAAAGGGGAATTGAATGAAAAAATTGATAATTGCTCTTGCTTTCGCCGCCTTAACGCTTACTGCCTGCGGCAAAAAGGCTGCCGAGCCGGCGGTGACGCAAATAGGCTCCGGGGCAAACGGCTATCTCACCGTTGAGGGCGCGTGGGCGCAGGTAGGCGGCGAAACCGGCAAAAAAGCGTCCTACTCACGCAAAGAGGACAACGGCTACACTTATATAACATTTGACACTATCGACATGAGCGGTACGGACACCGCTCTCTATACATTGATATACACCGCCCAGGCGTACAGGGATTTTTACATAGACGAGGGGCTGTCGAGACTGGGCATCAACGGCGGCTTGCAGATGGGCAAATACGAGACCAGCGTG
>JAQXIW010000050.1 GCA_029007985.1 Oscillospiraceae bacterium
TCAAGCGTCAGCCCGGAATATAAGCTGACGGTGGAATTTGTCTGACGGTGAAGTGAAACGGCAATTCTACCGACATACGACATCAACAACGCCGTAAAGCATACACAATATGCGGAAAGTTGAATAATGCGGTAAAATTCACCCGCCGTTTACACGAAAAGTTAAAGCTTTCGGTCGGCGAGTGTTTTTTACAAATTAAAAGGTGCGGTTGTTCCGCACCTTGTTTTATTTGTTTTCCATTCTTCTGCGCATATTTTCAAGTTCTTCCAACTGACCCATATCCATCCAGCTGTCCTCGGACACCGGGTATACGCCGACTTTGAAACCGGCTTTTCTGTATTTGTCCATAATATCCGGGAAGCCTATCGCCTTGTTGTCCTCCAATTCGTCTATCACTCGGCTGTCGACAAGGTACATGCCGGTATTCGTGAGGAAATTCATTGTAGGCTTTTCGACGATTTCGTCTATTTCGCCGTTTTCTTTCATCGTAAAAACGCCGTAAGGGATAGTGACATGTTTGAGAGCGCATACAACGGTGATGATATTGCCGTTTTTGCGGTGGAATTTAACGATGTCGTTGTAGTCCGCCTCGATGAGAACATCGCAGTTTGTCAGGAAAAACGGTGTGTCAATCTTGCCTTTCAAAAGCGACAGTCCGCCGCCGGTACCGAGGAATGTCTCCTCCTCCGCAAAGGTGACATCGTATTTTCTGTCCGCCATTTCGTTGAAATACGCCTTAATCATATTCTTTTTGTGGTTTACGATGAGCTTGAAATCATCGCAGCCGAAGGCGGTGAAATGGTCGATTATGTGCTCGATTATCGGCTTGTCGCCCACCGGGATAAGCGGTTTCGGCAAAATTTTCGTGTACGGATACAGTCTTGTACCCAGGCCGCCCGCCATAATTACCACCGGTAAATCCAGCTTTTTGACGCCTGTGACGGTGGATTCGTCGATGAAGACGACATCGCATATCACGCCCTCACTGTCCAGCAGAGGCAGCGCGCTTATGGAATTTTTGACCATAACCTCATTTGCGTCCAAACGCTTTGCGATGTTAAGCGATATAAAGTTATAGTTTGCCATCTCGCCGACTTTTGCCGTCAGCGAGCCGTCGTGAATTATGTGGCGGCGCACATCGCTGTCGGTCAGCACGGCCTTTAATTTGTAGCCCGGCGCAATGAAAAGTATTTTTTTGCCCGTTTCGTTGAGCTTTTTCATCGCGTCAATGACGGTTATGTCTTCACTTATGATTAAATCGTCTATAAGCATGGGGTTGCTCCTAAATTATTTTGTGATGTCGAGAATTTCCTCACATACGATTCTGACATCTTCGGCCGTAAGGTTTGACGAGCAAGGAATGTTGACAATTTTGTCCACATAGTCTCTTGCGTTAGGCAAAGGCATACAGAGTGAATCTCTGTACGGCGCCTGGTCAGGATTCAAAAGCCAAATCGGTCTGGACTGAATGTTTCTTTCGGCGAGTTTTGTCATCATTTCGTTTCTGGAAATTTTGCAGTCGTCGAGATACAGACAGTAGAACCACATCGACGAGCGGATACCCGGTGTGTAGTCAATCATTCTCAGGCCGTTTTTGCCGTTCAAAAGCTCACAGTAGAGCTTGAAATTTTCATTTTTTGTCTTGATAAAGGTTTCAAGATTTTCCAGCTGTGCCAAGCCGAGAGCGGCGGCAATGTTGTTCATGCGGTAGTTGTAGCCGACATCGGTGTGGATAAAGAGCAGGTCGTCCTCTTTTTTTGACATATCCTGGGCTTCCTCCGTCATGATGTGCATGTGGTGCTGAACGGTGGCGTTGCCGCAGATTGCCAGGCCGCCGCCGCCGGTCGTCATAACTTTGTTGCCGTTGAAGGAAAATGCGCCGTAGTGGCCGATTGTACCCAGGTGTTTACCCTTGTATCTGCCCTCAGTCACAAATGTGCCGACGGATTCGGTGGCGTCTTCAACCACTTTGATGTTATATTTTTCGGCGATGTCCATAAGTCTTTCCATATTTGCCATATTGCCGAAAACATGTACCGGTATCATGGCTTTTACATGGGCGCCGGTGGTTTTGTTAATCAGCCTGTCGCCCTGCATTTCACAGTAGTTGTCTATAAAATACTGTACGGAATCCGGGTCCATGCAGAAATGCTTGTCGCAGTCGACGAAAACAGGCTCGCCGCCGCAGAAGCGCACAGGGTTTACCGCCGCAATAAATGTCAGGGCGGCGCAGATGACTTCGTCGCCTCTGCCCACGCCTATCTCCAACAGCGAAAGGTGCAGAGCCGATGTGCCGGAGTTTGTGGCTACGGTGTATGGGTGGCCGATGTAGTCTGCCATAGCCTTTTCAAATTTCGGGATGAGCGGGCCGGCTGTGGAAACCCAAGTGGAAGCCACGGCGTCGGACACATATTTTACTTCGTTACCCGGAAAATTAGGCACGGAAAGCGGGATTCTCTTTGTATTCATAATTTATCTCCTAAACAAAATCACTTTAATATATGAAACATTATACAACTAAAATGAATTATTTCAAATAACTATTTTGTAAACTTTATAAACAATTCCTGAACAAACCGTATACAAGCCGACAAAATGACCGTGTATACAATCAAAAGATAAACATGGGTGTATCCGACGCGGTAGTAGTCGGCGGCGCTTTTTTCACCGTTGAACACGAAATCGCCGAAAGACAGCTCGTTGCCGGCGTACATGGTCGGGTCGATGCGGATTGACAGCACTTTTTTTGCCGGCAAATCAAATTCGTAATAACCGTCCTCGCCCCGGACATGCTTTGCCCAAACTCTCTTTCTCTCGGAAAAGCCCTGGCCTTCTTTTACGGTGTAGTACATGGTGATTTCGCCGGGGAAAACGGTGTAATCCATATGAAATCTGATGTTTGTCAGGTATCTTTCCCCCTCTAAAATCATCTGTGGGTCGTTGTCGGTGGTGATGACGGCGCCGTTTTCGCCGTCTTTGAAGCTGTACGCCTCAAAATCCGAAAAAGTGTAAACGGTTTGGGTGAGTTTGCCCCGCTTTCTCAGCGCGCTTTCGTAAACAAGGCTGAATGTACAGCCGATGAGAAAAACGGCTATGAGAAACAGAGCAGAAAAGCAAACAATCGCCCTGCCGGACATTTTTTTGAATCTGTCAATCAATTACCGTACCCCCTTTTAATAAATTTACTGTCATGCCGCCGTCGGTGTAGTTGACCTTGTAGTAGCCGGCGCTGACGAGCCCCCATTCGCCCGGGTCGGCGTCAAACAAATCGCCCATGTATGTCTGTAATTCCGCCGAGCCGAAATCCACCAGCACATTTGTAACATTGTACTTTTTGAAGTATTCAAGCATTTCCGCCTGAATTTTTTCGGCGTTCTCTTCATCTGTCAAGCCGCCGTCCGCAGCGGCGAAAAAGTCCGGCACGATGTAATTGTCTGACAGCTCATAGCAGTAAATAAACCATTTGCCGCCGGAATCGCCGCCGGAATAAACCCAAATGACATCGTCCTTTTCTATGGCATCTTTTAGGTAATCCGTCTTTTGAGTAATGTTATATCTGGCGGAGAAGGTGTTTTTGTCCGCCGAAAACAGCATATTGCCCTCTTTTACATACCTTGCGAACAAAAACAATACAAAAGCCGTCGCGAACAGACATGCCGTCTGCGGCAACACCTTGCCTTCTTTTGCCGACAAAGTCAGAACGACAAACGCCAGACACAGCCACGCCAAATAGTATATCGACATATATCTTTCATAGCTTGCCAAGGTGTATGCCTCGTCGCGAAAAACATAGACATACAAAAACAGGTGGAAAACATAGTAGCCGACAAAGCCTACGGCGGAGGTCACAAAAGCCGAAGCCACTCCCCGTCGGTTTTGTTTTTTTGCCGTCAAAAATGCAACGGCGAAAATTGCGGCGATAAAAACGCAAACCGCAAGCCCCGAGCCGACGGCGCAAACTCTCCTGTCAAAAAACGCACTTATCATATTGGCAGTTACGGCGGTGAATTTTTCGCTTCTCGCCGACGGGATAAGCAATTCCTTGACGCCGGAAATCAGCATACCGAACATACTCATACCGGCTTCGCCGCCGAAATCCGTGCGGTTTGCCGACAGGGTTTTTGCAAGGTGGGCGCTCCACCCCATAAATGTACCCAAAGAGGCGCACAGCATCACAGCCGCCGATAGAATTTTTGCCCAAACGCCCTTTATTTTGAAAAGCCTGTATTCGTTTTTGTCAAATACCGAATCGAAAAACAGTATGAACGCCGCTATGCAGGACAGCGCAAAGCCCATATCCTTTGTGAAGGTCAGCGCAACTATCGCCGATGCGGCGCAAAGAGTGCCGGCCGTGCCCTTGTCTTTTTGCAAAATGTATACCCGAAGCGCCCCGGCAAAGAGAAAAGCCATGGGAAAATCGGAATATGCGCTCATAAAAGCGCGGCTGACATAATCGGAATAGCCCGTATTCGCAAAGAAGAACACGACCGCTACGCCGAAAACCGATACGAGCCGAGACAGGTGTCTTTCCCCGGCGTCAAACGCCCGGGACATAGCCGTAACGCCGCACAGAATGAGAAAATCATAAGCGAAAAACGCCTGCCGCTCGCTGAAAACGGCGCAGAAGCCGAGTTTTTCAAACATGTAGACCAGCACGGGCAGAGCCGGCGGTATCGACACGCCCAGCATACTCGATTTGTAATAGGTGTATATCGCGTTGTGATTGAATGTCAGTTTTGCGGCTATTCCCCAGAAGGAAAATTCATCCCACTGTGAGAAAACCGGCTGTGATACGGCAAAAAACCGCCGCAGCAAAGCGGAAGCCCCTATCAGAAACAGCACAGACGGCGTCAAAAATCCCTCTGCCTTCTTATCAAGCCGGCCGTCTTTTGCGTTCTTTACGACGGCGGCGGCAAACAGAGCCGCGGATAAACCGGCGGACGCATATACGCCGACTTTCAGCATATTGAAAAGAGAAAAGAGAATATTTATGTTCAAAAGCACCGTCAGCGCGACAAAAGGCGCAGTCGACGGCTTGATGTCGGCCAGTGCATACAAAGCGAACGCCGCCGCCAGCACGCAAGCCGCGCCGCCGAGACCGAAAAACCGCATCGCCGCAAGTACGGCAAAAAGTAAAACCGCAGATTTTTTCACATCAATTCTCCTTTCTTTCGTATTCATAAAAATTTTTTAACAATTCCGAATGCGGCGCACACCGTCACCGAGCAGACGGATATAACGAAAATATCGTAAAAATCCGGCAAAAGACAGTCTGCCGCCGTCGGCGGAAAGTTTATCGCAAAGTCGCCGAAAACTATTCTGTCGCCGCCGTACACCGTCGGGTCGATGCGGATTTTTTGTATGTATTTGCCGCCGAAGTCAATTTTGTAAATATTGTCGGACACATCTTTTGCCCAAAGTATTTTTTTCGGCGTAAAGTCGGCGTTTTCCGACTCTGTGTAATATACAGCAATATCGCCGGTGTACAGCTCGGAATCCATTTCAAATCGCAAAATCCCTGCATTTTCGCCGATTTCAATAATTATTTGCGGGTCGGAATCGGTACACGCCCATGCCCCGTCGTCAAGCGGCTTCATGCTGTTCAGGGTAAAATTTTCAAATTGCAAAGTCTGTTCTTGCAGAGAGGAAATCTTTACATATTTTACAATTCCCCCGGCAAAAAACATCGTCGAAAAGCACAGTACCGATAAAAGAAATGCCGAGCCCGTACCGATTTTTTTTATTTTTTCCTTCATTTTACCGTTTCCTCCCCGACGAGAGTGAAGTAAAAACGGTCGTTTTCGTAATTCACTTTATAGTAAGACACGGTGTTCAAGCCGATGTGACCCATATCCGTATCAAATAAATCACCGTAGTAATCGCAGAAAAGCGGCGAAGAGTTGTCGATAAGCACCCCGTCGACGCCGTTTTTGACAAAGAGATCGTAGAGATATTCCCTGTACCGCCGCTTTATTTCGTCGGCTGTCATATCGTCGGTGACATTTACGGCGGTTTCCTCAACCACGATGTTAGGCACCAATTCATAGGTGTACATAAACCATCGCTCGCCGTTGTCTCCGCCGGAATAGACATAGATTACATCGTCTTTGCCTATGTATTGCTTTATGGCGTCGGCCTTTGATTTTACGGATTTTCTCACGGAAAATTGGGAATCCGAACAGCCGATAAAAATATTTTGCATCGGCGCATAGTAGGTAAACAGGCCGAAAACCGCTAACACAAATGCGAAAATCACAGCTTTTGACGGCAGCTTTTTGCCGTTTGTCACGGCGAGAGACAGGCACATAACCGCCATGGCAAGCCACCCCATATAGTAAGGGTAAATGTATCTGTTGTAGCTGACGAGAGAATAGCCGTTGTCCTTGAAAATATAGACATACAAAAACAGGTGGAATATATAGTACCCGACAAAGCCGATAACGGATGTCACATAAAGCACGGCTGTGCGGATTCTGCCCTTTTTGTCGTTCAGCACAAACGCCGTCAAAAACAGCGCCGTTATTATGCAGATAAGCACAGCCCCCGTGCCGAGCATTGACAGCTTGTAGCCGAAAAGGGCGTCGAGCATATATCCCTTTATTGTGGCAAATTTATAGCTCACATCGCCGATGCCCAAAAGTTCTCTTATGCCGGTGGTCAGCATTTGAACATAGCCCATATTCGTCTCGCCGCCCAGCTCAAAGCTGTTTCTGTTCATAACCTTTGCCATGTGGAACGACCAGGAGGCAAAAGACAGCACCGTGACAAAAAACATGGAAAAAGCCGACAGACATTTGGCGAAAAAGCCTTTGACCTTCAAAAAGGTGAAATCCTTTTTAGATACAAGCATATCAAAAAATGCGCAGAAAAGGACGATGCAGGAAATAGCAAAGCCCATATCCTTTATCATAGTAAACATCATAAGCACCGGCAATATCGGCAAAATGTCGCGGGAATTGTTTTCCTTTGAAAAGAAATACACCGCAAAGCTGCCGGCGAACATAACGCCCAGCGGAATATCCGCATAAGTGGTGATATACACGGGCTCAAGGTAAATTATTCTCGTGTAGACTTCAAAAACATACGGCAATAAAAAGCCGAAAAGATACACGGCAAAAGACGCGTTCCAATCCTTTTTCTCAAAACCGGAGGTCAGTGCCGCAAAGCAGGAAAAAAACATCACATCGTACGCCAAAAATGAGGCGTGTTCCGCGAATTCCCTTGTGAACGGCTGAAAAAAGAAGGACAGCACAGCCAAGGTAGGCGGCGTGGAGTTACCTATCATACTGGATTTGTAGTAGGTGTAGAGAGCCTCGTGACTTTTTACCAGTTTTTGAGATATGCCCCAGAAGGAAAATTCGTCCCATTCCGTCATCAGAGGCTTGCGCAGGAACAAAAACAGCATCATGGCAAGGGAGGTCACGATAAACAAGACCACGCCCGGCTCTAAAAAGTGCGACAGTTTTTCTTTAAGGCTGTCTCTGTTTTTATAAACCGAAAAGGCAAAGCAAACCGCAGCCAAAGCGTATGCGGCGCACACGCCCGGCTTTAACAGATTCACCATGCCGAATATTATCGAAATATCAATTAAAACCGCCAAAGAAACAAGCGGAGTTATTGACGGGCGCAATTTTGCCGTCGACGACAGAAAAAACGCGAACATCAATATTACAATTATAGCCAAAGCACTGTTAAGCAATAAATACCGCCGCCCTTTCCGGTAAAGAATAAACCATAATCATCATTACAGCGGCAACGACGCAAAACGCGTATTGCACACCTATACATCCGACCGACGAATTGTCCGTGTCGGGTTTGATTTTCCCGGCGAAATATTGGCCGACAACCATTGCAAAGCCCAAAAACGCCGGGTAGACATACCTTGCCTGCATGCCGATAATCTGCGGCAAAGTGACGGGTGTCCAGGACAGGTAAAGCCCCGTCATTGCAGTGGCGTATGTCAAAAGAGAACATACAAAAAATCCCGCGGTTTTGACTGCGTCTCTTTTTTCAAAAACACCGGCGCCGTTTACGACGGTGAACAGAGCGATGAGAGGCGTCAAATAGTTGACAAGCGGTATTTTTACATCGATCCAGCCGAGCAAGCCGCCGGAGAACAGGAAAAACGAATTGTTCTTGAGCGTATCGACAAAAACCGCCGCATATCTCAGCGGATTTTTGACGATGAACAAAAACTGCCGCATAGGGTCGGTATCCGCCATTGTCCTGTCGATTGTGCCGAAGTTTGAAAATGCCGCAACATACAAAGAAGTGCCCTCGTACACGACGACGAACGCTAATACCGTCACAATTAAAGCGGTGAGTTTATTTATGCTTTTACCCCTGACTTTTACATTCCAATTTTCGTTTTTAATGCACAGGAGCATAGGCAAAAACACTATGTATGTCATTTTACAGGTCGCCAAAAGCGCCAAGGTCAAGGCGAATGTAAAAAATTTGTTTTTGTCAAACTCGTCTGACAAGACGGCGCCGAACATCAAGAACATCAGCCCGAACAGCACCGCGTCGCTGTTGCAGCTGCCGTACATAAAGCACATCAGCGGCAGACACATTATCGAAAACAAAATCATTTTGAATCTGCCGGACATTTTGAGGGCAAAATAGGCGCACAGGGTGAAAAAACAGACATTCCGTATTCTGCCCATAAAGTACATTGCCATAGCCGACATACCCAGTATTCTGGCGGCAAATATACCCACTGTCAGCGGAATATACGGCAAAACCTGGAAAATTATTATGCCGTTGTTTTCGGCCTTTTCCGTACCCTGCCGGCGCAGCTCGTAATACTGTGAATACCTGTCGTACACAATACCTGTATCCTTTGCCGGATAGCCGTTATTGTACGCCACAGGGAAACATTGCATAAGCAAATTCACATCGTCCGGGAAGACATATCCCTCTTCAAAACCCCAGTCGCCGTACGCCATCTGTACGCCGCGCAAAAAGTGGGTGTTTTCGTCCGGCACCTGATTTATCGGGGTGGCAAAGGAAAAAAGCACGCCGAGGGCAAATACCAAAGCCGACATAAACAGCGGCAAATTATCCCCTGACCGCTTTTTTGCGGCGCGGAATATCAAAACAAACAGCATCGCAAAGGCAAAAACGCCGAGAGTGTATATAATTTGACCCCTCGTGCCCGCAATGTATTTAGGCTCATTGATTACTCTGACCCGATAAATAAGGAAAAACGACAATGCAAACATAAACAAACAGCCTACACTGTTTGTCAGCACAGGCTTTTGCTTTAATTTATTGAGTTTTTGTAAAAAATCACTCATTTTAATTAAACATTGTAAATATCTGTTTTGTAGGAGTCGAGATTGCGGCTTATCCACTCTATTGTTTCGGCAAGCCCCTGTTCAAATGTGTAGTTAGGCTTCCAGCCGGTCAGGCCGTTGAGCCGTTTAGCCGTGCCGAGCAGACGGTTGACCTCGCTCTTTTCAGGGCGCATTCTCTCTTCTTCACAGACTATCTTTGCGTTAGGGTTAATCTGTCTGATGAGCTCGTTTGCCAAGTCACCGATGGAAATTTCTCTCTCTGTGGCGATGTTGAGCTCTCTGCCTATCGTGTTGTCGTGTTTGGCGATGGTGACAAAGCCGTTTGCCGTGTCCTTTACATAGTTGAAATCCCTGGTCGGTGTGAGAGAGCCCAGATGAATTTCCTCTTTGCCCGCCAAAAGCTGAGTGATGATGGTAGGAATAACCGCGCGCGCCGACTGTCTCGGGCCGTAGGTGTTAAAAGGTCTGACTATCGTAACCGGCAGATTGAAGGAACGGTAAAAACTCTCGGCAAGTCTGTCCGCGCCGATTTTTGTGGCGGAATACGGGCTCTGACCCTGGTAAGGGTGCTTTTCGTCAATCGGCACATACTGAGCCGTGCCGTAGACCTCGGATGTAGATGTGACCAAAAGTCTTCTTGTGTCCAAATCTCTCGCCGCCTGCAGGACGTTGAGTGTGCCCTTTATGTTGGTGTCGACATAGGAATCCGGCGAATGATAGGAAAACGGAATGGCAATGAGGGCGGCAAGGTGGAAAACCGTGTCCTGTCCTTTCATTGCGACTCTTACGCCGTTAGGGTCGCGTATATCCCCCATAAACACATTGAGAGCGTCTTTTTCCTCCTTTGAGAAGGTGTCAACCCAGCCCCATGTGCCGAATGAATTGTACTGACAGAAAGCGGTTACTTCATAGCCCTCGTGAATAAGCTGCTGTGTGAGATGTGAGCCGATAAAACCGTCTGCACCCGTTACAAGAACTTTTTTACCCATTATATATTTTACCTCTCGATGAATGTCTTTTTGAATATAGCATAGATTTAGTATATTATATATTATAAGCGGCGCTTTTTCAATATTCCGACAAAAAGTTAAATATGTGTTTACACATTGTTTACAGATTGACTTTTTGCCGATTATTTACAAAATATTTTAATTATAATATAATATGAGATAGTCACGCTTTATCAAAAGAGGTATTTTATGGCAAAACTATGCAAAAAACTATTGCTTATTTTGCTGCCGGTGGCGGCATATTTTGCAATGTTTATATATTTTGAGCCCTACAACTATTTCGGTCTGAAAAAGGGCGGCACGGAAGATTCCGCCATTGTCAGAGTGAGAAATTTCACAAAAGACCCGTCGGATGTCATTCTGGTCGGCGACAGCCGCATGGCGCATTTTGACATGGACGAGGTTGAACGCTTAGTGGGCGAAAAAGTCGGTCAGCTGGCGTTCGGCGGCGCGTCCTTTAACGAGAGCATGGACTTAATCGAGTACGCTCTGGAAACAAACCCGGACATTCACACGGTCTATGTGGGGGTCAGCTTTTACACTCTCAACGAGAGCTATTACAAAGACAGAATGTCGCGGATAAAGACGATAGCCGCAAACCCGTTTGCCTATATGCTGAATTTTAACTACAACATCGAAATGCTAAACGAGATTAAATACGCCCTCACCTCAAATCCGGACGCCGACACGGAGGAAATCGGGCATTGGACGGACAGCGACTACTACTACCCGGACGGCACGCCGAGAGAATACCGCAAAAATTTAGAGGAGTACGCTCAAACCATCTATTCGGTCTGTGAAAACTACAAACAGGATACGCGGGACATAGAAAGATACAAGACTTTGTGCGAAGAGCTGGCGGAAAAAGGCATAACCGTCTACACCGTTTTGCCGCCTATGGACGAATCCCTCAGGGCTTTGGTGGTGGATAAGCTGGGCATCGGCGAGAATTTGGAAAAATTCATAAACGAAGCCGCAAATTACAGCACGGTGTTAAACTATGAATACACCGACGATTCGCCTTTTACGGAATACAATTTTTACGACGGCTTCCACCTCGATTTAGAGACCGGCTTGCCGCTGTTTACGCAAATGTTATTCGGGAGATAAATATGGGACTTGATTTTCTGATTTTATACGAGCATGTGGTGCGAGAATACGAGAGCATAACCCTGTTAAAGCTGGAGCTTGAAAGACGCGGCTACACCGCCGAGATAAGACAGCTGCTCGACCGCAAAAAAATAAAATATTTCACATGGAAAAAGCCTAAGGTCTTAGTCGCCTCCGCCATGTATGACAACAAGACGATGAACAGCTTTGTCTACAACAATGTGGGCGTGTGCAACAAGGTCGTCAATCTGCACTGGGAACAGGTACTGTCGGAAGAACAGGAAAATTCGCCGTTTTTCAACTGCGGCGAATCGGCGTCCTACGCTCTGCACACCTGTTGGGGTACAAAGGCGAGAGACAGAATAGTAAAATACGGCGTACCTATCGAAAACACCGTCATCACCGGCCCGATTCAAATGGATTTTTTGAGGGATCAGTTCAAGGGCTATTATAAAGACAAGGACGCGCTGTGCCGGGAATTCGGTTTGGACAAGGAAAAAAAGCTGGTCACATACATATCGTCTTTTTCCACCGCCTATATGACGGACAAAGAGATATCCGAATTAAACGAGCTTGCCGGGGTGGGATTTGACCAATTCAGAGTGACATCGGCAAAATCAATGAACACCACTCTCGAATGGGTGGACAGATACCTGTCAAGCGATGACGGGGCAAATGTGGAATTTGTATACCGCCGTCACCCGTCGGAATGGAACAGCCCTATTTTGAGCGAAATGCGGGCAAAACACAAAAATTTCCACCTGATAACAGACTATTCCGTAAAGCAGTGGATAACACGGAGCGATGTTATTTTCACCTGGATGAGCACATCTATTGCGGAAATATACTTTGCGAAAAAGAGCTGTTTTGTGATTCGCCCTTACCCTGTGGAATGGGAATACGACCCGGTGGTGTACAAGGATTGCTCTTACATAGACAACTACGAAGACTTTGTTAAATGCTTTACGGCGGACAATCCACCTTTCCCTGTGGACAAGGATTTGATGCTGTCGCACTACGACTTTGACGAGAATGTGCCGTCATATATCCGCATGGCAGACGCTCTCGAACAGGTATTGCAAAGCGACGAAGGCGAGCGCAGACCTTTTGACCACTTTACGCCGAAATTCTCATGGCTTAAATATTTCTCTCTCATCGGTCTGCACATTATGTACGCAATAAAGCTGGACCCTGCTAAACTCAAAATGTTCGGCGGCCTGTCGGAATGGGCGGGCAGAATATACGGCCACATTTCAAAGGCTCATGTTTCAAAAGAGACTCGGCGCCGGTACGCCGAAAACATTAAGAAGTTTTTGCCCGACGGCAAAGCGGAGGTGAAGTGATGGAAAATGAATCCTCCGTTTCGTCAAAGAGCCTGTTGTTCTCTATCGTCAAATATTCGATAGCCACAATAATAAACGCCCTTATATACGGCGTTTCGCTGCTGTGCGTGTCTTGGTTTGTAGACCCGGATGTTTACGGTCAGGTGGATATATTTGCCTCGACGACGACTCTGATAATGAATATCTGTATATTGGGTATGGATCAGTCCTTTATCAGATTTTTTAACGAGCCGCCGAAACCTCTGGACAAAAACAGTCTTTTCGGCGCCTGCTTCGGCTTTTCGTCGGTCGTTCTGCTGATAACCTGTCTTATCAGCTGTATTTTCTTTCCGCAGCGAGTTTTGGGCATATTCTTTGCCGACGAGCTGGCGACAAAGTACCTGTGGATGCTGTTTGCCAACGCATTTTTCTCAATGATAGGCAGATACATAAACATTCTGTACCGTATGGACGGCAAAATTGTTCTCTACACCGTAGAGAGCGTGGCGAATCAGTTTTTCACAAAACTGTTTTTCCTTTTCGGCACGGCTGTAAAGCGGGATTTTGACACTCTCGTACTGTTTATGCTTATCGGCATGGGCGGGTTTGCGCTGGTGTTTTTGTTTCTCAACATTAAAAGAATCAGCATATCCCCGAAAATTCTTTTTTCCGAGGCCAACAAACAGCTGTTGCCTTACGGTCTGGCTCTCGCCCCAACGGCGATAATGCTGTGGCTCAACAGCCTGTTTTCAAAGGTCTATATATCAAAGACCATAGGCAAGGGCCCGGCGGGCGTATTTTCAATGGTGTCTACGCTGGCAAATTT
>JAQXIW010000051.1 GCA_029007985.1 Oscillospiraceae bacterium
TTCGTCCTTGTATGCGCCGTAATCGTATTTTACCAGCTCGTCGTAGGTCATATTGCAGATTGCGCCGCTGCCGTTTGAATTGTCGTCGATAAAATAGTTGTGATTGACCACCAACACATTGTCCGCCGTCAGCTGTAAATCCGTCTCGATGCCGTCGGCTTTCATGCGGTAAGCCGTCTGAAAAGCCGCGTTTGTGTTTTGCGGAGCATGCGCCGCCGTGCCCCTATGGCCGATAACCCACACTTTTTTCATAATTCTGTGTCCTTTCGTATACCGTTTTTACGTTGTGCTGTTAAATTTCTTTTACACTGATGTATATAATATAATACATATATTATAATACAATCAGTCGGAAAATAAAAGCAAAATATGCAGTTAGGTACATTTTGGGGGTACTTGTGAGAATGTAAACGCTACGAACAGAATGAGAATTGTGCTATTTTTTTTGGAATCTCATCCGGAAGATTAACCACGCACTTTGGGGGAATGAAATTGATTTGTATGTTTTTCGTCTTTTGAGTATTGTATTGTAAATGCAAGCCTCTCTCTGATGAGAGAGGTGGCACGGCGGAACGCCGTGACGGAGAGAGAACAGATAACTCTAATTTTTCCGTGAATCTGTAAAATAAAGACATAATGTTCGGGACGATGTAGGCATCGTCCCCTACGATAAATAGGCTGTATTTCCGTTACAGCGTGTTCATTCTTTTCAAAGACTACCCCTCAGTCAAAACTTCGTTTTACAGGTCCCGTCTGTCGGCTCGGTCGGTGCTTTTGACTTCGTCAAAGGTGTCCACCGGGCACCCGCACCCCCTGACAAGTGGAGCCTTGCATAATAATCTTGCCTATCAAAGATGCCTGTCGCCTCTCTCTGTTGCTCACATAAATACTAAATATACTTCACTGCGCCTATCTTACTGCGTTAAAATCCCGCATTACCCAATAAAAAGCCAAAGCCCTTCCGCTCACATTGCTGTAAAGTAAAAAGGCTTTGCATTTATTTTCATGTTGTTAATTTATCTTTTTCATATCCTGCCGGCTCTTTGCAAATATAGAGCGCCGTTTTCTTTGAGCCACTTTTGCCGCCGGGCGTAATCCGGATAGGCTTTTTTGAGTTCCGAATAAAACCGCCGCGAGTGGTTCATAAATTTGCGGTGGCATAGCTCGTGAGCCACCACGCTGTCTAAAATCCACGCCGGCATATCCGCCAACAGCCGATTAAAATTGAGATTGCCCTTTGCCGAGCAGCTGCCCCATCGGGTTTTTTGACATCGAATCGTGACCGTGCCGTAGGAAACGCCGATTTTTTCGGCAAAATACGCGACTCTCGGCGGTATAATTCTTTGCGCCGCCAGGGTAAGAGCCCTTATGTCCTGCGCCGAATAGGGCTTTTGGCCGCCCGCCTTTTCCTCCCTTGCCCGAATTTTGTGCAAATTCTTGTTTATCCAATCAATGTGGGCGGTCACAAAACGCTCTGTCACGGCTTTCGGCGTGCCTTTCGGGGCTTTTATCACAATTTCGCCGCCGGGTTTTATCTCAATACACAGCGTTTTTCGCCGAGAATATAGGATTTTTGCTTCGCTCAATATCTCTTTTGGGTGCATAGCCGCCTCACATAATAAAAATCAGCGCACCGCAAAGAAAGCCGACCGCACATCCGACCGCCACATCCGACGGATAGTGCACACCGCCTATGACTCTGAGCGCCGCCAAAACGACGGTAAACAGGACGAACAGCCGCCCGAGCCCCCGGTTTACATACATAAACACCATTGAAATGCACGCCATCGAAAAGCAATGTCTGGACGGAAAGGAATGGCCTTTTTTGTCTTTTTTGATAATCTGTGTTATATCGTGCATCTCGTAGGGGCGCGGTCTGTCGATTTTATCGCGGACGGCCGTCAACAGCCGAAAGGAAACCGCCGGAATGACAAGGAGTTTTGCCATTTCGTAAATCGGCGGCGTTTTCGTCAGCCAAAACCAAGCCAAAATCAAGGGATAGCCCACATAAGCCGAATAGGTCAGCGCATTGTTGAGATAATTCACCGTCTTTTCCCTGCCGACAAATCCCGCCGATACGCCGTCGTGCCACTCTTTGTAGTCTTTTTTCATACTTCGTTAAGCCGGGTGAAAACATCAAGGAAGTTGTACCGACTGTCCTCGGTGACAACAAAATAATGTGTGTAGTTGTCATTGTAGACATAGACATTTATTTCTGTGTCTGACAGGTCGTATTCCTCCACAGCGTCGCTCAATGCGGCGACGGCAACGGCTATCCGCTCTCTGTCGGCACTCTCGCCGGAATCAAACATATCAATGTACCAATAAACATTGTCGCCGGATATTTGACACCACGCACTCGAGAGAATATTGTAATTCTCTAAAGTCACAAAGACCGGGTCTTCTTCGGCGAGCTCGGCTATGACATCGACCTGTGAGAAATCGTAGTCCGGGTGTGACCGGCGGATGTCGCTGTATTCGTCAAGGTAAAAGTCTACAACGGTGAGCTCTTCCGCTTCCGTGTAGGAATAATCCGGGCGGTTAACTTGTCTTACCGCGCCCAGCCCGGTAATCATCATCGCCACGAAAATGATGAAAAATACAAGCATAATAAACACAGCGACAAAAGGCGTCGACCTGCGGCTGCCCGTCCGTCTTTGGCGGCTTGTGTTGTAGCCGTAATTGTAGGTGCTTTTTTGTGTGAAAACATTTTGAGCCGACGGCGTGCCTTTGGATTTTTGAGACGCTTTCTCAATCGAGTCAATCAGCATATCCCCCAAATCCGTGCCGCTTTTGCATCTGCGGCTTTTGTCGGATTCCGCCACTTCCTCCGCAAAGGAATGTTTTGAATGGTCGACATACTTTTTGTTTTCCGCCTCGGCAATTTCATAGCCGAGAGAATGTTTGTCGTGAGCCTTGCCCTCTTCCCCGAGGAGCCAAGAATCTTCGTCGTGGGAATAGTCGCCTTTTGAATGATAGTATTCGTCAATTTCTTTTGTTAAATCGTCTTTGCCTCTGTATAACCACATAATGCCCTCTAATACATATATATTAAATGTATTATAATACATATTTTCAAAAAAAGTGTGAATAAACGCAAAATAATTGTCTTTTGCGTTGTCTTTGCGTATTTTTGTAAAATCTTTTGCCAAAATGAGCCGGAATCTTTCCCGTTTTGTACCCGACTGAAAGGTTTTTGTCGTGCCATTGAACCGAAAGTTTTCTCTCAAAACCGATTAAGTCTCAAAATCCCCTTCCCAAAATCGGAAAGGGGATATTTTATATTACTTATATATTACTTAAAATTATACCGTGTGAGAATCGGCTCTCTGCCAAGTCGCTTGTCGTTGAAATATTCATAGTAGGAGAAGCCGAGATATGAGCCGGAAAGGTTATAGCAATTCCTGTAGCCGTTGTTTATCAGCTTTTTTATGGCGTAATAGCTTCTCTGTGACGAGCGGCAATGCAGATAGACCGGTACATCCTTAGGGATTTCGTTCATTCTCTCGTGCAGCTGTGACAGCGGTATGTTGTGAGCGCCCTTCAAATGACCCGACCGATATTCTTTTTCTTCGCGCACATCCACGATGAAGGCGCCGCTTTCCACCAGATTGCGAATTTCCGATACATGCACCTGGTTGTAGACCTTGTTAAGCACATTGAGAGCAACATAAGCCGCCATATTCGTGACATCCTTTGCCGTCGAATAGACCGGCGAATAGCAAAGTTCCAAATCTCTCAAATCCGTCAGCTTGCCGTGCATTGTGATAAGGGTGGCGATGATGTCAATTCTCTTTGTGACATCGCCTCTGCCTATCGCCTGTGCGCCCAAAATAAGCCCTGTCGGCACTTCAAACACAAGTTTGAACGCCATATAAGCCGAGCCCGGCATAAGACCTACTTTGTCATTGGCGTAAATGAGGACGGAATCATAGCTGTAACCCCGTTTTGCCGCGGCTTTTTCGTTGAGACCCGTCGAAGCGGCGTTGAAATCAAAAACGCGCACACAGGACGAGCCGATAACACCCCTGTTGTCGTTGGCGATACCGTAAATGTGGTCTGCGGCGGCTCTCGCCTGTCTCTGAGCAGGGCCTGCCAGCGCAAGTCTTGTCGCCCGGTGAGTCTGCATATTGAAAATTTCAACCGCGTCGCCCACGGCGTAGATGTCCGGGTCGGAGGTGAGATAGTTGTGGTCGACCTTGATACCCCTTGTGGAGCCGATTTCCAGACCGGCGTCAACCGCGAGCTTAATTTCCGGCGCAACGCCGATAGCCATTACCACACAGTCGGCTTTTATGTTTTCTTCCTTGCCGTCGCTCTCCACCGTCACAAAGCCGTCTTCAACCGCTTTCAGCGTTGTGGAAACTCTCAAATCAACGCCGTTGTCGTCCAATTCTTTGTGCAGCATTTGTACCATATCGTAGTCAAACGGAGCCATAATCTGCTCTGTGCCCTCGATGAGCGTGACCTTTTTGCCGGCGTGAACAATGTTTTCAGCCGCCTCCACACCGATGAAGCCGCCGCCCACAACGGCGACGTTTTCAATGCCCGCCATATCAATGTAGGCTTTGAGCCTTTCGATGTCGGTCACATTGCGGATTGAGAACACATTTTCCCTGTCGATACCCTTAATGGATTTCGGCATAACCGGGTTTGCGCCCGGGGCGAGAATGAGCTTGTCATAGCTCTCGTCGTACTCTTTGCCGTCTGACTGTCTGACATGAACGGTTTTGTTCTGTCTGTCGACGGAAACGACCTCGGAATTGACTCTGGCGTCAATCTGGAATCTCTTTTGGAATGCCGTCGGCGTCATGAGTACCAACGATTTGCTGTCTTTTACCGTACCTGAAAGATGATACGGCAGACAGCAGTTTGAAAAGGACACATTTGCGCCTCTTTCAAACATTACGATTTGGGCTTTGTCGTCAAGTCTTCTGACTCTGGCTGCGGCAGATGCACCGCCGGCGACGCCGCCTACAACTACTAATTTCATAATTTGTCTCCTATAAAATAATAATTTGTAAAATTTTGTTGAATAAACTGTTTGTCGGGGTGTAATTTGATGTGAAGAATACTGGTGAAGAGAATCACGGCCGAAAGGCAGCCCTTATTGGATATAAGTATTGAAAACGGCTCACCCTGTCAGGGGGCAGGTGACCGGGCCCGCTTTCGCACAGTAAAAGCCACAATGTTAATGCATATATATTATAGCATAAACAATGTGAAAAATTATGACATATTATTTAAGAGTGTTAAAAAAATTTTGGCAAAATTTGTTAGAAATAACGAATAAAACATAGTATAATATAAAAAAGGACGGTGAAAACTATGATAAAAGAAAAAAGCTGCGGTGCGGCGGTGTACAAATACGAAAACGGCAAAAGGCTGTACCTTTTAGAGCACATGGTACAGGGGCATGTGTCTCTACCGAAAGGTCATGTTGAGCAAAACGAGACGGAAACAGAAACCGCCGAGCGAGAAATCAGAGAAGAAACAAACCTGACCGTGAAATTGGACACGAATTTTCGCAAAGTCATCACTTTTTCGCCTTATGAAAACATAATCAAGGATGTGGTGTTTTTTGTTGCGGAATGTATCGGCGGCGAAATGAAAAACCAGGAGTGCGAAGTAAACCGCTTGGAGTGGGCGGATTTTGAGACGGCTCTGCAAAAAGTGACCTATGACACCGACAAATCGGTGCTTATCCGGGCGGAAGACTACCTGAACGGAAAGTGATTTCAAATTTTCGGGCTGTCGGGTGAAATATTATGCTTTGAGCCGTATAAATCACGCTTTGCCGATTTTGCACCCACGGCGGAATTGACTGGCCGCAATTCTGTTATTTCGGGCGGAAACAAGCCGAAAGAGGAGTGAAAGCGGCGGTTTTTGGCGTATTTTGATGTAAAGAAATCACCTTTACAGTTATTTTTGTAAAAATTAAACAGAATACCGTATTTGACCGATGTGTATATCATCGGTCTTTTTATTATTTTTTAGTAAATTTCAGACATAAAAATAAGAAAAACTGCAAAACAGCTTTGCTTTTATATGTGAAGCGTTTGTGCTTTACATATAATTGATGCTTTTTGCAGGCGGAATAAGCCGATGCGGCGCTTTTTAGGGTGATGGGATTTTGGCGGCGGACTGAATTGGGCTCTCACCCATCGGTTTTGTTCCGCTTTGTTCCGGGCGTTGTCGGGCTTGCCGGTTTTTTGCTGTCCTGGCGGCGTTTTGTAAAATTCTACGGCTGCTTATCGGCTGTTATGCCGCTATAACGGGTCTGTCGGGGGCGGATATTATCCTGTGTCGCGGTCACGGCGATGCTTTGGCTGGATTTGTGTGAATTTGACTCAAATCGACAACACTGCCCCGGTAAAAGATGCGCAATATCTGTTTTGGAGGAAAATCAAAGCCTTATTGTGCGGTCGGCGTGTTTCCAGCGGCGCAATATCGTCAGGCTGAAACGGATTTCTTTCGGTTTGTTGCGGTTTTCGCTTCTGTTTTGGATTTTGAATAATTATTTCCGTATTTGGCGCAAATCAAAAGGCATACTCACAGCTTGCACCCCCGGTATACCTGCCGAAAATTGCCCGAAATATCCGATACCGCACACAGAAAACACAGCAGGTCTCGGTTTTGCCGTCAAAATGCGCCGATTTCGCCCGATGCCGAGCGAAATATCGCCCCAAACCGCAAAATCTTAACACAGAAAATTGTGAAAATTGCGCCGTTCCCGTCAAAATCGGGCTGTTTTACCTTTTTCCTCCGTTTTGCTGAAAGGCACCGAAAGATTATCAAAAAGCGCAAAATCGGGCAAAATAGGGCTGTTTTATATGATTTTGAATTTTCCCCGGCGTCTGTTTGCGGCGTCCGCCGTATTTTACCGGGTTTTATTTGCGATAACCGAAGTTTTTCAGCCAAAAGAGCGAACGGTGAGGCAAAGCCAAACCGGCGCAACAGGGTGTTTTCTCGGTTTCCTGCGGGCAGAACAGCCGCCGATAACCCGAAACGCCGTTTCATAATCCGCAAAACCGCCGGAAAAGCAAAAACGTTGCGGCATTTTCGCATAATCAAATCAGACAATCAAGTGCCACGGCGATACACGGATAATGGCGCGAAAACTCGCCGAAACGGATTGAGCAAACCCGGCTTTACGCTTTTTTGGGCAAAAAGCCTATCAAAGCGACCCATAAAATGCGGCATATTTACCCTTTTCACCCATCCCAAAATCCGATATTGCCTGTTTTCTGCGGCACGGCAGGGCGAATATTGCACGCTTCCCCCCCTTGCTTTTGCCCCGCCGCTCTATTTTATAATATAGCGCACGCGCGTATTATTAAATTTATAAATAAAAATATGTACAAATCGCTCACTGCGCTTTTATTTTTATTCGCTCCGTGAATGTTTATACATTTTGTTGTGCGCCACAGAAATACACTCAAATGCATACACTTTTCCCGTTTTCTCCCTTTCTTTTTCGGCTTTGGCGGCGCAGTGATACTTTCTTGTTTCGCTGCGGCAGAACGCTTTTTTCTTTCGGCTTGCTCGATTTTTCGGTGCTCTTTTCCCCGTTTTTTAACGCATATATTTTGGCTCTCCAGGTTTGGCTGCCACACTCGTTTTGATTTTGCAAGTGTTTCCCCTGTGGCGCAGAATAGTCAGCCGCCTTATCTCACCATTTTCCTTTTAGTTTCATCAGTGCAAAACTTTTTATTCTTTTCCTTTCTGCATTTCCTATGCATTTTTAGCAAGGATGATGCCACTTTTGGCAAGGATATTTCTCGTCCACACCTTTCTTTTTTCCATTTTATATCCGAAAAAATCAAGAAAACAAAGGCGATTGGCAAGGATAGGTCTAATCTTGCAAGAAGTTTGCGGTTAAGGTCTCTCTTGCGACAAAAAAGGAGACCTTGGTTATCGTTTCCGATGACACAAGGTCTTCAAAATTACTATATTGTTTGCTTTTGCAGTGATTTATCCAATCGAGAAAGGATAAGGAAAATTGCCCCGAAGAGGATAAATCTTTTTTGCTGAAACACGCCTGTCCTTATTCTGCTTTTTCTCGCCGCCGTTTTGAATCGGGTTTATTTGTCCCTGTTTCCTGCTGCGGTTTTTCTTGCCCTGTTTCAGATGTGGGGCTCTCCCCCTGCCCCGAGCTTATATTTTTTGCAAAATAAAAGAGCGGCAATCCGCTCTGAATCCGTTCGACGGTTTTATCTGTCTTTGCATATTGTGAGTGTGTTGTTCTGAATATTTTCCGTTTAAGCACCGACCTTGCCGACAGTCAAAAAGTCTGTGTATAAGCCCAACCGATTGAAATCACCCGTAAGATTACTGTTCTTTTGTCAGTTCTGTTATTGGGTGCGGCTCAACTTTTCAGGAGTGCGGGCAGCACCTTTGCACAGCAAAAGCACCGGCCGCCGCGAAAGGTAAGAAAGTATGCGGAGCAGATTGTGGTGAGAAAAATTCCGTTCAAATCAACTTCGTTCTTTTGTTAATCTCTCTGTCCGAGATAAGTAACCGTAGCCAACAAATACAAGATACCCTTAAATCAAATCCCAAGCGGAAAACATACAAGCGGAGGATTTCATTTGGGGCATATCAACGGCTATCACCACAACATCAGTGATTTTATGTATCTGTATCACGGTGTAAGTTCAAAGTTCCTTGATTACTATTTGGCTCTGTTCTATTGGGTCGAAAAGAACAAGGACAAGACCTATCTTGAACAAGCCTATGACATTATCACTCTGTTATCCAATCAGACCAAGAAAATACCGCTTGCCAAGTTCAAGTACAAGCCTATCTCTTTTGACTTGAAAGGCTTGTTAGGCTGACAAATATTTTAAATTTCGTTTTTTGGAATGAGACAAATAGACCGAAGTATGCTACAATATAGCCATAGTTCGGAACTTTTTGCT
>JAQXIW010000052.1 GCA_029007985.1 Oscillospiraceae bacterium
ATTAACTCCACACACCACCAGGCCGTAAAGACGCCGGGCAAAAATGTAATAGTACAGGCAAAGGCTCCGGACGGAATAGTTGAGAGCTGGTATCTTGACAGCCCGGACCACTATGTGCGCAGCTACCAGTGGCACCCGGAATTACAGGGTAAAAACCTGGTAAAAGACGCCATCGCAGAGGATTTTATCGCCGCCTGCAAAGAGAGAATGTCAAAATAAATACATGCGGTTGCATTACTCGGCTTTATGTGAGCGCAGATAAAAAGAAAAATACAGGCGCAAGCCTGTATTTTTAGTTTGTGGTTTGTTTATTTGAAAAAGAACGCCGCACGGGCAGAGAGGCGGCTTTAATAAACAAAAAAGTTGAGAAAGGCCCACTTGTGTAAAGGGGGCTGTCACGATGAAATCGTGACTGGGGGATTGACTCATTTTTTGAAAAAAAGTATTTTGAAGTTTCATTCAAACGGCATTTTCTATCCCCACCGGCTCGACATTCGTCGACCCACCTCCCCTTTACTAACAAAAGGGGAGGCTTGCTCTGATTTTTTGCTTTCAAAAGAATTGTATATACGAGTACATTTTATCGTAGGGGACGATGCCCACATCGTCCCGAATATTATTTAACGATAAAAAATATATAATAATTATTTTGATAACAAATTAGTTTCTGTCTTGTTCTCTCCCTCCGTCAAAAATCAGAGATTTTTGCCACCTCCCTCATCAGAGGGAGGCACACGCTGATATTTCTGCTCTCAAAAGCACCGACCGAGCAGAGAGGCGGCTTAAAAAGACATGATTATTAAGCAAGGCTCCACTCGTCAGGGGAGCTGTCACAAGGTACTTGTGACTGAGGGGTAGTCTTTGCAAGTAATCATTGCAATTATGATGTGTTTTTCTCTCCCTCCGTCAAAAATCAGAGATTTTTGCCACCTCCCTCAGCAGAGGGAGGCACACGCTAATATTTCTGCTCTCAAAAGCACCGACCGAGCCGACATCCGACTTTGATAAACAGAAACTTTAAGCAAGGCTCACCTTGTGAGGGGAGCTGGCACCGAAGGTGACTGAGGGGTAGTCTTTATAAGTAAACATTACAATTATGATGTGTTTTTCTCTCCCTCCGTCAAAAGTCTTCGACTTTTGCCACCTCCCTCAGCAGAGGGAGGCTTGCACAAGCAATGCTATATTCAAAATAATAAATTTCATCAAAGCATTATAACTAATGACGGGACGATGTCTACATCGTCCCGCATATTATTTATTGATACAAACTATATGACAACTGTTTTGACAACTGATTTTTTGTTATTCCGTTCTCTCTCTGTCACGACTTCGCCGTATTCCGCCCCGGTTTTATTCAACCGGTGTATTTGCGCTCACGCCCTGTGACAACAGGTATTTTGCCGCTCCGGTGGAATAGTGCAGCGTTCCGTCGGTCTCCACGAGAATACATTCCACGCCGTTCATACTTTCGACGAGAGCGAGAGCGTCCCGAGGCCGAGACAGGAAAACCGTCGTCGACAGCGCGTCCGCCATGCCGGAGTCCTCGCATATTATGCTGACGCCCTGATAGACTTCCTCCGGGTAGAGAGTTGTAGGGTCGATAATGTGGTGGTATCTTTTACCGTCTACCACTGCGTATCTCTGGTAGCCGCCGGAACAAACCACCGACACATCGCCGCCCACATACGCTACATCCATGGATCCGCCTATCATTTTATAGTTTTCGTCTACCGCCGGGTTCTGTATCGACACGCCCCATCTTGTGCGGCCGTCCATCGGGTGACCGTGGCTTTTTACATTGCCGCCGGCGGATATGAGAAAGTTGTCGTATTTTTCGCTCAATTCGTCACAGACTATTTCCGTTGCAAAGCCCTTTGCCACGGCGCCCACATCCAAAGACACATTTTCGTCGGTGATAAAAACCGTCATGTTTTCTTCGTCTATTTCAATACAGTCTATGTCGGTGTGAACGCTTGCCCGGCGCAGAGCGTCGATGTCAGGCAAAGGGGTTGTTTCGTCAAGTGCAAATTCCTCGCGGAAATCATGCCATTGCTTTAACACGGCGCCCATTGCCACATTCATTTTGCCGCCGGAGATTTCATACCGCTGTTTTGAGAACTTCAAAAGGTCGATAATCTCTTGGCTGACCTTTACCGGCTGTTTGCCGGCGTTGTCGTTTATCGTCTTTATGTTGTTCACGCCCTCAAAATCGTCGTAAATGCTGTACATTTCGTTCAGCCGGGTGTATCTTTGGTTTATGTACCGCACCATTTCGTTAAATTCCTCGTCGGTCTTTGTGTAGGCGACGACGGAGATGACTGTGTTGAACAAATCCTCGTCATTCTGCAAAAGAGTGGAGTGCTTTGTATATTCGCTTGACCGTGAATTACCGCTTTTGCCGGCACAGCCGCCCAATACGGCGCAAAAAAGCGCGGCACAAATCACAAGTGTTATTATTTTTTTCATTTTTACCTCGATTGTTAAAAGTCGATTTATTATAGCATAGTTTATATTATAATAAAATTACTTAATTATTACAATATGCATTTGTAAAATATATAAACATACGCTGTCGGAGTACATCTGTTTTTATTATAAATACATATTGCACATTTTACACCGAAAGAGTATAATAGTCGTACAGTAAAGAGTTATTAAAAGAAAGGATAAAAAAATGACAAAAGAACAGGTCAAGGCTAAAATTATAGCCGAAATTGACGCAAACAAGGATAAACTTTATGAAATCGGCATGTCGATTTTTTCTCACCCTGAATTGGGATACAAAGAGACGAGAACATCTAAAATCGTCAGAGACACATTTGACGAAATCGGCATAAAATACGAATCCGATTTGGTTATGACGGGCGTAAAGGGCAAGCTTTTTGACAAGGCGGACGGCCCTAACATCTGTGTTATGGGCGAGCTGGACGCCGTTGTATGTCCTGACCACCCGTACGCCGACCCGGTGACAGGCGCGGCTCATTGCTGCGGCCACTACGGTCAGATAACGGCTCTCCTTGCCACCGCAATAGGCCTCAACGCCGTAAAGGACGAAATCAAAACAGGCAATGTCACATTCTTTGCCGTACCTGCCGAGGAATGCGTCGAGCTGGAATACCGCAAGGGCCTTATGGACGAGGGCAAAATCAAATATGTGTCCGGCAAACAGAATCTTATTCACACAGGCGCGTTTGACGATGTGGACATGGCTATGATGGTACACGCCAACAACGACCACAATGTAATCACAGCCGACTCAAAGAGCGTCGGCTTTGTATCAAAGACGGTCAAATTCATAGGTAAGGAAGCCCACGCCGGCGCTGCCCCGTGGGACGGCGTAAACGCTCTTGACGCCGCCGCGCTTGCGCTTTCCGCCATAAACGCCGTCAGAAGCACTCTCAAAGACCAAGACTGCATCAGAATCCACCCAATCATCACAAAGGGCGGCACGCTTGTAAACATCGTACCTAACGATGTCAGAATGGAAATGTATGTCCGCGGCGCAACCGTAGAGGCCATCAAGGACGCCAACTTCAAAGTAAACCGCGCTATCAGAGGCTGTGCTATGGCTGTGGGCTGTGAAGTGGAAATCAACGACATGGCGGGCGATTTGCCGTGCAACTACAACTCAAAACTGGCTCACATCTACGGCGACAACGGCGCAGAGATTTTCCCTGACAGACCGGTTGTCTACGACACGACAATAGGCGGCGGCTCGTCGGATATGGGCGACATCGCCACAATTATGCCGGCAATCCAGCCGGGCACGGGCGGTATCGCAGGCGCATTCCATTCAAAAGACTTCAAAATGGAATACCCGGACGAAATTTTCCTCGACCCTGCAAAAATTATGGCTTGCTCAATAGTCGATTTGCTGTGGGACGACGCCGAAAAGGCAAAGGAAATCATCGGCGAATTCAAAGCCGGCACAACATACAACTCAAAGAATTTCGACTCCATTTGGGACGATATTATGTCGGTTTAACAAAATGCAGAAATGCGGAAAACCGAAAATTCGGGATACAAAATACGAAAATACAAAGTAAAACAGGGGCGCACAGCCTCTGTTTTTTTCGTGGGCGGTATTACCTCATTTTTTACCGAAATTTTACACTATTACGGGGCTGTGAATTGTGGGGCTTTTTGTCAAAACAGCAAAATACACAAAAAAAGTATATTATTACTTGAAACAAACGCCGTTTTTGTTGTATAATTGTTGAGTTAATGAAAGCATATAAAATTTTGGAGGTTACAATGGAACTTTTGAAACTTCTTGTCGTCTTTGCCGTTGTCATCGTCATGGTCGCAAAGACGGGTAAAATGTCAACAGCCGTTATCGTCGGCTCGCTGGTATGTTGGGTCCTGTACGGAATCCCGCTTTCCACGGGCGCAATCACGGTTATCAATACGGTCACAGCCGTAAATACACTCAAAATGATTTTGGTTATGTATTCCATCACATTCCTGCAGAGAATGATGGAAAAAAAGAACGCAATCACCACGGCGAGAGACGGTCTTTCCGGCCTGTTCAATTCCCGCTGGGTAAACTGCGCCGCCGCACCTATCTTCATCGGCTTGCTGCCTTCGCCTAACGCCGCATTTATCGCCGGCGATATGGTAGAGGCTTCGGCTTCCGACTATCTTTCAAAAGAGGAGATGGCGGTAACCACATCATATTTCCGCCATATTTCCGAGGCTTTCCTGCCTACATATCAGAACATCATCTTGGCTTTGGCTCTCACCGGCTACACAGCCAGCCAGTTTGTCGTCGGTATGCTGCCGATGGTTGCGGTTTTGATTATTTTGGGTATACTGTTCTTCTTGCGCGGCAAAGTGCCGAACAAGGTTGAGGGCGGTGTAAAATCTGAAAACAAGGCCGAGGACGCAAAAAAGGTTGCCGGTCTGTGGCCTATTCTCGCCGCCATCGTTTTGATTGTCGGCTTTAATATGCAGACAGTCACAGCCGCTCTCATTGTAATCGCCGTTTATTTTGTGGTCGGCAGATTCAAATTCAGCGACATCAAGCCGTTCTTCCTTTCCGCCTTTGAGTCAAAGATTGTTTTCAACACTTTGGCGGTTTACACATTTAAGGAATTCCTCACACTCTCCGGCGCAATCAAGCTGTTGCCTGACTTCTTTGCGAAGTTCCCGATTCCGACATTCCTTATCTATGTGCTGATTTTCCTTTTCGGCACACTGGTAGCCGGCTCGCTGACAATGACGGCCTCGGTTTTGCCTATCGCTATGGCGACAGTACCGAATGCGGGTATGCCGCTGGTTTGCCTGTTGATGATGACATCATACATCGCAATGCAGGTTTCACCGACTCATATCTGTCTTTCAATCATTGCCGAGCACTTTGATGTATCTCTCGGCGACATGGTCAAAAAGACTTTGCCTCTGCTGCTTACCTTTATGCCTATCGCCATTGCCTACTACCTGTTGCTCACAAGCCTCGGTTTCGGCATGTAATCAAAATTTAAGCCCTCGCAAGAGGGCTTTTTGTTTGTATTTACGCCGGATTTTTGTTGAATTTTTTGCGGATTTTTTCTGTATGACTTTCACCGGGCAAAAGAGTAAACTCTTTTCGGGGGTGAAATTATGCTAAGTGAACAGGTGCGGGCATTTTTGGGCAAAAAACTGTCAAAACAGGAAAAAGAACAATTAAATATCTCAAAGCCCGGCGCAAAGTGGGCGGACGCGGTGGCGGCGGCTCTGGTGAAAAAGCGGGCGGCGGGAGATGTACGGGCGATAAAGCTCATAAGGGAAATGGCCCCGACAGAGCGGCAAAAGCCGGAAATAATATCCGTGAGGGTGGTTGAATGAATATCGAGATAACCCAAAAACAGAAAAAGTTTATCGACGCAGACGCCGACGAGGTGCTTTTCGGCGGCCGGGCGGGCGGCGGCAAATCCTACGCCCAGATTATTGACGCCCTTATTTATGCTTTGAAATACCCCGGCTCAAAACAGCTCATATTGAGGCGCACTTTTCCGGAACTGGACAGAAGCCTTATCCGCACGGCTCTGGCTCTCTATCCGCAAAGCATTTACAGATACACGGCGACAAACCACATCGGCAAGTTTTCAAACGGCTCGGTTTTGGAATTCGGCTACTGCGACAGCGAAAACGATGTGTATAAATACCAATCCGCCGAGTACGATGTGATAAGGTTTGACGAGCTGACGCATTTCACAAAACAGATGTATGTCTATTTGATATCCCGTCTGCGCGGAGTGAACGGGTACCCGAAACAGGTGAAAAGCAGCACAAATCCGGGCGGAGTGGGGCACAGCTGGGTAAAAGAGAGGTTTATCGACATAGGACAGGCTGACGAAAAACACACTTTCGCCGCCGGCAGCCGAATATTCATACCTTCGCTGGTGACGGACAATCTGTTTTTGATGAAAAGCGACGCCGACTATGTCAAAAGGCTGGAAAACCTGTCGGAAAAAGATAAAAGGGCTCTGCTCTGCGGCGACTGGGACATAGCGGACGGGCGGTATTACGACGAGTGGAACAGGCAAATTCACACGGTAAAGCCCTTTGAAATTCCGCCACATTGGAAAAAATATCGGTCGATGGACTACGGGCTGGATATGCTGGCTGTCTTGTTCATAGCCTATGACGGAGCCGACAAATACTATGTATACGACGAAATCTACAAGCCGAATCTCATCATCAGCCGGGCGGCGGCAGAAATAAAACGGAAATGCAAAGAAATGCCGTCGGTGTTCTATGCGCCGCCGGACATGTGGAACAGGCGACAGGACAGCGGCGCGAGCGTGGCGCGGATTTTTCGGCAAAACGGTATCTATTTGACAAAATCCCAAAACGACAGGGTGTCGGGGCGGTATCGGGTTAAGGAGTTTCTCAAAATTCGACCGGGTCAAGACGGAAAGGATTGCCGGGCTTTGCAAATTTTCACAAGCTGTACAAACCTTATCCGCACTCTGCCTTCTCTGTCGCACGATTCTCAAAATCCTAACGATGTATCCGACAAGCCCCACGAGCTGACCCACGCACCGGACGCTTTGAGGTATTTCTGCGCTATGAACACTCTCGGCGGCAAAACCGAAGGAGAGGACGGCGAAGACTCATGGTATGACAGTCTCACCGGGCGGCAATAGGGCGCGAAAAAGAAAATGAAGACAGGGCGGTATCGCCCTGTTTTTGCTTTCCGATTTTTTTGCAGAGCCTAAAAAATATTGATTTAATGAAAAAAATGTTATAAAATAAAGAATACGCCGAACACATCGGCAAAACTTAAATTTATGCAAGGAGGAAATATGAAAGGTTTAGAGCTATCGGTTGCCATCGCAAAAATTCTTGATGAAAAGAAAGCCCGCGACATCAAAGTCCTAAAAATTGAGGATTTGACAATCGTCACCGATTACATTGTAATCGCCACGGGTAATTCCACGACTCAGGTAAAGAGTTTGGCAGATGAGGTTGAATGGAAGCTAAATGAAGAATACCACATTCGGCCGTCGAGAATAGAAGGCTATGAATCAAAAAACTGGATTCTTATGGATTACGATACAGTAATCGTACATGTTTTCCACCCTGACGCACGAGATTATTATAATCTGGATAAACTGTGGGCAGACGGCGTGGAAATCGCTGTCGACCTAAAGGAAGACTGATTATCAATAAACAGAGGATATACGAATATGGAAAGATATAATTTTGCCGCCAATGAGGCGAAATGGCAAAAAATTTGGGACGATGAAAAGACCTTTGCCACGAAAAAGGACCATACAATGCCGAAATTCTACGGCTTGATAGAGTTCCCTTATCCGTCCGGCGCCGGTCTGCATGTAGGCCATCCGCGCTCATACACGGCTATGGACATCATTTCAAGATACAAGAGAATGACGGGACACAACGTCATGTACACAATGGGCTGGGACGCCTTCGGTCTGCCGACGGAAAACTATGCGATGAAAAATCACATTCATCCTGCCATTGTCACAAAACAGAATGTGGCCCATTTCAAACAGCAGCTCAAAAGCCTGGGTTTCTCCTTTGACTGGGACAGAGAGATAAACACCACCGACCCGGAATACTACAAATGGACTCAGTGGATTTTCATTCAGCTCTACAAACACGGCCTGGCGTACAAAAAAGAGATGAATGTCAACTGGTGTACCGGCTGTAAAGTAGTTCTGGCAAACGAAGAGGTCGTAAACGGCGTCTGCGAGAGATGCGGCAGCCCGGTAGTACACAAGGTCAAGAGCCAGTGGGTGCTCAAAATCACCGAGTACGCCGACAAGCTCATCGACGATTTGGACACGGTGGACTACATTCCGAGAGTCGCCACCCAACAGAAAAACTGGATAGGCCGTTCCTACGGCGCGCAGTTGCGCTTTAACACGACTGTCGGCGAAGAGCTGGAGGTCTACACCACAAGACCTGACACGCTTTTCGGCGCAACATATATGGTAATTGCCCCTGAGCACAAATTCGTCGACAAATTCGCCGACAAAATTGAAAACATCGACGAAATCATCGCTTACAGAGACGCCGCCGCCAGAAAGTCCGACATGGACAGAACTGAGCTCAACAAGGAAAAAACAGGCGTCGAAATCAAGGGCGTAAAGGCGATCAACCCGGTAAACGGCAAACAGATACCTATTTTTGTTGCCGACTATGTTCTCTCCACCTACGGCACCGGCGCAATTATGGCTGTGCCTGGCCACGACGAGAGAGACTGGGAATTTGCAAAGAAATTCGGCTGTGAGATAATCGAGGTCGTATCAGGCGGCGAAGTCTCTGTACAGGAGGCGGCTTTCACCGCAAAGGACGACAGCGGTATTTTGGTAAATTCCGACTTCCTCAACGGTATGACGGTTAAAGACGCCATTCCGTATATGACTGATTGGCTGACTCAAAAGGGCATAGGCGAAAAGAAGACAAACTACAAGCTCCGCGACTGGATTTTCACCCGTCAGAGATATTGGGGCGAGCCTATCCCGATGACATACTGTGAAAAATGCGGCTGGCAGCCTCTGCCGGAGAGCGAGCTTCCGCTTGTTCTGCCGGAGATGACCGACTTTGAGCCGTCCGGCGAGGGCGAATCCCCGCTGGCAAAGCTCACCGACTGGGTCAACACCACCTGTCCGTGCTGCGGCGGCCCGGCAAAGAGAGAGACAGACACAATGCCTCAGTGGGCGGGCTCCTGCTGGTACTTCCTGCGCTACATCGACCCGCACAACGACAAGACATTCGCCGATATGGATGAAATGAAATATTGGCTGCCTGTCGACTGGTACAACGGCGGTATGG
The DNA here is from genome assembly GCA_029007985.1 of Oscillospiraceae bacterium. Lineage (GTDB taxonomy): Bacteria > Bacillota > Clostridia > Oscillospirales > Ruminococcaceae > RGIG3102. The sequence continues at coordinate 9,289 of JAQXIW010000052.1, forward strand.
AGCACACGACTCTGCATTTGCTCTATTCGAGATTCTGGCACAAGTTCCTCTATGACATCGGCGCTGTCCCTTGTCCGGAACCTTACGCAAAGAGAACATCCCATGGCATGATTCTCGGCCTCAATCCGCACAGCTTTGTCAATATGACGGCGGAGGAACAGAATAAACTGATTAGCGAATACGGCTCGGAAAAGGCTGCAAAAGCCGCCCTGGTCGAAAAGTACGGCGAAATGGCTGACCACCCGATTGTAAAAATGTCAAAATCCCTGGGCAATGTTGTCAACCCGGACGAAGTCGTAGCCACCTACGGAGCCGATACATTCCGTGTTTATGAAATGTTTATGGGCGACTTTGAGCAGACAGCCCCTTGGAATGAAAATTCAATCAAGGGCTGCGCCAGATTCCTCGACAGAGTCTGGGCTCTTGCCGATATGGTCACCGACGAAGAGGGCTATTCAAAGGATTTTGAGAGCTCATTCCACAAGCTCATCAAAAAGGTGGGCGAGGACATTATGAATCTTCGCTTCAACACAGCAATCGCCGCAATGATGGAATTGCTCAACGCGATTTACAAAAAGGGCTCAATCACAAAGGGTGAATACAAGACATTTATCCTGCTGCTCAACCCGTTTGCACCGCACATCACGGAGCAAATGTGGGAGAACTTCGGCGGCGAGGGCAGATGCTCGGTAGCCGAATGGCCGAAATACGACGAGGCCAAATGCGTCGACGCGGTTATTGAAATCCCTGTACAGATAAACGGCAAGCTGCGCGGCAAATTTACTGTCGCTCGGGACGCCGACAAGGACACAATCATCGCCATGGCAAAAAACGAGCCGAATGTAAAGGCTCAGCTTGACGGCAAGACAATCGTAAAAGAGATCTATGTGCCGGGCAGAATGGTCAACATTGTGGCTAAATAATTAAGCTTTCAAAGGGTGTTTTCAAAGGCTGAAACGCCCTTTGTTTTTGCCCTAAATGTCAATTTTTTACCCTTGTGAGTTAAAATTTTTATTGACAATATACGGCTCAATGGGTATAATAGAGTATATGTTTGTTTGTAGACATAAATAAGTGCTTAGAAAGCGTAAGGGAGTGAAACAGATGTCAGAAATCAGAGTAAAAGATGGCGAATCCATCGATTCAGCACTTCGTCGCTTTAAGCGTTCATGTGCAAAATCAGGCGTTCTTGCTGAAGTTCGTAAAAGAGAACATTACGAAAAGCCATCGGTAAAGCGCAAGAAAAAGGCCGAAGCTGCTCGTAAGCGTAAGTATAAATAATCATTTTTATACAAAGCTGTTGTGCAAACATTTTAGCGGGGTTTCACCCCGCTTTTTGTTTTGCCCGTATTTTTCCGAAAACTTATACGGCTTTACTTTTTTTAACACATATTCGGCGTTATTAAAAAGATTGCCGCCCGTATCCCTCAAAAACTTTCGGAACGGTATTTACACATTAAAAGTATGTCATATCTAAAAATTTTACATAAAACTTTTTTATATACAAAAAAGTTTTCAACATTCACCGCCCGAAAGGGCGTTTTTTATTGCTTAAAATTATGAATAATCATTGTTATTTAGATAAAAAAATAATAAAAACTGCATTTTGATTGTATTTTCGGTGGATTTTCGGCGGACAAAATGCGTATGAGATTTTTTTGCGGCGGGCGTATCATATACTCACAGGCGGCAAAAGTCGGGGAAAACCGGCGCCGTCGAGTAAATATAAAGGAGGCAATATGGAAAACACCGAAAAGACAGCGGTCGGCGAAAAGCCGGAGAACACAGCCGGCGAGAGGGCTGAAACCCGGCCGGAAATTCTGTCGCTTCATTCAAGCGGCGCAGACGCGGACGCAAATCCGTTTATAAACGGTTTTGTGACGGCACTAAACGAAATGTAAAAAGAAAAGGAGAAAAACTATGGCAGTAAATTTGTTTACACTTGACAGCAATGTCACACAGTCCGCCTTCACACAGGGCTCGCTGATCGGGGGCAGACTTTCAAAGGAGTTTGAATTCACCGGCGCAAAGACGGTCAGAGTTATGACGCCGCTCACCGTGCCGATGAACGACTACAAAAGAGAGGGGCTGAACAGATACGGCGAGCCTGTCGAAATGCAGGACATCATGCAGGAGCTCACTCTCACCCAGGACAGAAGCTTTGCTTTGACAATCGACAAGGGCAACAACGCCGACCAAGGCTATGTAAAAAACGCCGGCAAAATGCTGGCTTTGCAGCTTATCGAAAGAGCTGTGCCGGAATTTGACAGATATGTTTTTGACAAGCTCGCCCACGGCGCAGGTACGGTCTACGGCTCGTCGGAGGCTCTCACAGGCAAAAACATCTGCGAGCGAATAAGCGCCGCCACGGCGGTTATGGACGACGGCGAGGTACCGTCCTACAACAGAACGCTGTTTGTGTCGGCACAGGGCTATAAGCTGCTCAAACACTCCGACGAATTTATGGCTGTGTCGGAATTGGGCAAAGACGCTCTGTCAAAGGGCGTTGTGGGCATGTATGACAATATGAGCGTGGTCAAAGTGCCGGCGACCAGATGGGTGCCGGGCGTGAATTTCCTTATCGTTCACAAAAATTCCGCCACGGCGCCGGTAAAGCTCAACGAAACAAAGCTGCACCGAGACCCACCGGGCATTTCCGGCTCGCTGCTTGAGGGCAGAGAATATTACGATTGCTTTGTATTTGCGCCGAGAGCCGTAGGCATCTATGTCGATGTTGACACAAACATTGCCCGGGTATGCGACGCGCCGACAATATCCGAAAACGGCACTGTTACAGGCGGCGTTTCGGGCGGCGTGACTCTCTACACCGTAGACGGCACCGACCCGAGATATTCCGCCTCCGCCGCACAGGGCAGCCCGGCCTCTGCGCCGAAGGGCTGTACGGTAAAGGCGATTGTCAGAAAAGACGGACGGTTTGATTCGGCGGTAGTCGAAAGAGCGATTGTTTAACACGGGGGCGGTTTCCGCCCTCTTTCTGAAAGGAGGACAGTATGAACGGCGAAAAAATACTCAAAACTGCCTTTGCCTTGGCCTGTGAAAGCTATGAGGATTTTCGGGA
>JAQXIW010000053.1 GCA_029007985.1 Oscillospiraceae bacterium
AACAACTTTTTTGTCAAAATAGTTATTATATAATTTTTATCGTTAAGAAAATGGCGGGACGATGTGTGCATCGTCCCCTACGATAAAATGTACTCGTATATACAATTCTTTTGTAAGACGAAATATTAGCGTGTGCCTCCATCTGATGAGGGAGGTGGCAAAAATCGTAGACTTTTGACGGAGGGAGAGAACGGGATAACAAAAATTAGATGTCATATAAATAGTGTCAATAAATTAAATTGACGGGACGATGTAGGCATCGTCCCCTACGGTTCTATTGAGAGCAGAAATATCAGCGCGTGCCTCCCTCTGATGAGGGAGGTGGCAAAAATCTGTGATTTTTGCCGGAGGGAGAGAAAAAATACATCATAATTGTAATGCTTACTTGCAAATACTACCCCTCAGCCAAAACTCCGTTTTGACAGCTCCCCTGACAAGTGGAGCCTTTCTTAATAGTCCTATCATCTAAAAACGCCTGTCGGCTCGGTCGGTGCTTTTGCCTACGGCAAAGGTGTCCCCCGGACACCCGCATCCTCTGACAAGGGGAGCCTTTCTTAATAGTCCTATCAACTAAAAACGGCTGTCGGCTCGGTCGGTGCTTTTGCCTGCGGCAAAGGTGTCCCCGGACACCCTCAGCCATTATCGCTCATAAAGTGAGACTTTTGAAATTTATTCTGTAAAAAAACAAACAATCGGATTCTGCCGCACCTAATAAATAAAGTGATGCTTTCACCGATTGTTTTTATAAAAATCAAGATATTCGAATATTATTTCGCCTCAATCAAGAGAACATTCACATAGAATGTCTCCTCTGTTTCCGGGCGGAAAATACCCAAATTGATGACATCGCCCGGGGCAAATTTTTCCAATTCCTCCAACAAATCGTCGTTTGTCACGACTTTGCGGCCGTTTGCCTCGATGATGACATCTCTTTCTCTGACGCCCGCCCGTGCCATATTCGAGCCCGGGTTTATCGCCGCAATGCAGGAGCCGTAGGAAGGCAAGCCGCTTTCCGGCCCGTTGGAGGTGTTCAATTCGACCACCGATATGCCCAGAGCCGCTCTGCCGGTGACATATCCGTTTTGGATTATGTCCTCAATTATCGGTATAGCGCTCGATATAGGTATGGCAAAGCCGATGCCCTCGTAGTCGACGGAGGCGATTTTAGATGATGTTATGCCGACGACCTGGCCCCATCTGTTGAGCAGAGGGCCGCCGGAGTTGCCCGGATTTATCGCCCGGGAGGTCTGAATCAGCGACAGAGAACGACGGGAGGAATCCATGTTTCTGTCCAGGCCGGATATTATACCGGTGGTACAGGAGCCGGAAAGTCCGCCGGCGTTGCCGATTACCACGGTTCTTTCACCGATTTTCAGCGATGAGGAATCTCCGAATTCCGCACAGGCGAGACCGCTTGCGGATATTTTGATTACCGCCAGGTCTGTCCGGCTGTCGGCGCCCACTATTACGCCCCTCATCTGTCTGCCGTCGTTCAGCACGACATTTACGCTTGTGCCGCCCTCTATGACATGGGCGTTTGTTATTATGTAGCCGTCCTCGGTCATTATTATGCCGGTGCCGGAGGCGTCCGCCAACAGAGGATCGCCCCCGTACACATTTATGCACACCACGGACGGTATCACTTTTTCGTATATCGACACGGTGTCGTAGCCGTCGTCCAGATTGTCCGGCGCAGGCTTCATCTCTATTTGCGGCACATTGTCGTTTTGGGTGATGTTTGTTATTATGTCGGTCGGCGTTGTCGCCTCGTTTAGTTTATCGGTGGAAAATTCCGTATCTCCGCCGAAAAAATACCCGACTGCATAGGCGGTCAGCACCATAAATCCCATAGCTATTGCCACGGACAGCGTTTTTGACTTGTTGTTTTTCATTTTTGTTTCTTCCTGTGAATTTACTGCGGATATTGTACCTTAAAAATGTGAAATATCCGAGGTTTATTCGGATTTTTTATTTTTTTTGCCGGATTTTTTCTTTTTATTTGATTTGAGAGAGTTTTCAACCGAATTTATGGCCGGCAAAATCACCGTTTTCTGCGATACGGCAGACGGCAAAGTGAATATAAATTCGGTGTATTCGTTCTCTTGGCTCTCTACCGTTACAGTGCCGCCCGAGCGCTGTACGAGAGTTTTTACGATGAACAGGCCGATGCCTGCGCCTTTGACATGAACCGAGCGCGAGGTGTCCTCTTTGTAGAATCTGTCAAAGATGTACGGAAGAGCCTCGGCGGAAATGCCCTTGCCCGAATTGCGTATTTTCACCGTCACAAAGCCGGACGGCTTGTCCGGTATTATCTCAAATCCGATATATCCGCCCCTTGGGGTGAATTTCAGGGCGTTGTCCATAATGTTGTACACTATTTGATGGACAAGGTCCTTGTCGGCGTATACCATAACCTTTGTCGGCTCAAAGCCTTTTATGTCTATTTCGCCCCGCTCTATGCGGCTCTCAAAGGCGAACGCAACGGTGGCTATCGTATCCCACACATTGTAATTCCGCGCGTTCATCTGATATTCGCCGCTCTCCAGCTTTGATACGTCCAACATGGAGTTTGTCAGTCGGGCAAGTCTGCCGACCTCCTCGGATACGACCTTCAGATATTTTGTTTCGGATTCCGGCGGAATCGTGCCGTCCAAAATGCCGTCCACAAAGCCCTTGATGCTCGTCATCGGCGTGCGCAGTTCGTGGGCGATATTGGCGACAAAGGAGGAACGGGATTTTTCGTTTTTCTCGACGAATGCGGCCATTTGGTTAAAGGTGTATGCCAACTGTGCTATTTCGTCGTCGCCGCCCATATCCGCCCTGGCTGAGAAATCCCCCTGGGTGAATTTTTTGGCGGCGTTTGTGACCGACTGCAATGTGGTGGTCATTCTGTTTGTAACGAAAACCGACACTATCGACGAAATCATCAGCATTATAACGGCGCAGGTCAAAAATATCATAACCAGCACTTTTATAAAGTCCGATGTTCTTGTGTCGTCGGAATAGGAAAACACAAAGCCGGTTATGTCGCCGCGGGCGTTTCTTATCGCTCTGCCCACGGTGTAGTACGCCGTGTCGTACATATTGGCAAAGGAATCGTCGATGCTGACGGATTTGTCCGTGGAGGAAAGCATTAAAATGACGGATTCCGGCACAAACATTCCCTCGTGGGCGCAGCTGTCCTCGGTGCAGACCAAGCACTTGCCGTTTTCGTCGGCAAGCAGCAGCTTTGTGGAGGTGGTGTTTGAAATAAGACGCAGATTTTCTCTCAGTTTATCTCTTTTTTCGTCTGTCGATAAATCATCGGTGCGCAAACTCTCAATATATGCCTGCTGTGCGTTGACAACACAGGAATTGAGCGTGTTCATTCTGTCTGTCCGCAGGTATTTCCCCGCAAAAAACATAAAAAACACGCCCAAAAATGCTATTGAAGACATAATGAGAATATTTATTGCCGATGAAAATCGGGATACAATACTTTTTCTCATATATTAAAATCAGCCGTGCAGACCGTTTTCCTGTCTTTCCATATTTTCTACGACTATGTCGTGAATGTCGCCCAGTGTGGCGCAATATTCCAGCACCTTCCACGGCTCGTTTGTGTGGTAGTGGATTTTAATTAAATCCTCGTCGCCGACCGCCAAAAGACAGTCGCCTTTGAAATTTTCCACGAAGTAATCGTAAATTTCGTCCTCGTCCAGCCCTTCGCCTTCAATGAGAAGCTGTGTGTCGAATTTGAATTCAATCATTTTGAGTTCTCCTTATTGTATATATTAAGACTTATTCTTTTACTTCAAATTTATAGCCGACGCCCCAAACGGTTTTTAACGACCACTTGTCGCTGACGCCCTCTAATTTTTCTCTCAGTCTTTTGATGTGTACATCGATTGTGCGGCTGTCGCCGTAGTATTCAAAGCCCCAGACCTCGTCCAATAGGGCGTCTCTGGTGAATACCTTATTCGGATTCCGCGCCAGATGGTATAAAAGCTCCAATTCCTTAGGCGGCGTATCCACTACGGCATCTTTTACACGCAATTCGTATTTTGTGATATTTACCACCAAATTGTCGTATACCAGTTCGCCTGCCGATGAGCCCCGGTTTGACTGCGAAGCTCTGCCCGAGCGGCGCAGCACGGCTTTGATGCGGGCGACCACCTCTTTTGTGTCAAAAGGCTTTACTATGTAGTCGTCGGCGCCCAGCTCCAAGCCCAGCACCTTGTCAAAGGTCTCGCCCTTTGCGGTGAGCATAATTATAGGGGTGTTGCCCTTTGCTCTTATGCGGCGGCATGCCTCCCAGCCGTCGACTCTCGGCATCATGACATCCATGAGTATCAAATCATAAACACCCTCGCCGTACATCTCCACGGCCTTTTCGCCGTCGTTGGCGATTTCGGTGTCAAAGCCCTCTTTTTCCAAATAGAGCCTGAGCAGCTCGCATATATTCTTGTCATCGTCCACTATAAGTATTTTTTCTCTGTCCATACCATACCCCCAAAGGTAAAAATAGTATTATTCATCATATATTATACATTAAAAATATGAATAAATAAAGTGAATATGCCCCGTATTTGTGAACAAATAAAAAACACGGCGGGCATTTTCGCTCTTTGCCGTGTCGGGCGATTGACAGGTACAAAGACAAAGCGAAATTCAAAACCGATTTCACTTTTTTCGGCTTTGATTTTCTTTTCGTTTTGTCCTGCGTATGTTTCTGTACCCGTCGTCTTTGCGGTAGCCGTACCACATAAAAGTCATCTTGTCCAAAGCCCTGTTTTTTACATTGTAGACGGTGGTGCGCTCCACATTCCATTCCAGCTCCAGATCCTCGACATAAAATCTCGACCTGTCGATGAAAAAACGCCTCAGCGACTGCTCCTCGCGGTGCGAAAGCTGTGACAGGCAATAGTCCATGTCTCTTATGAACTCCTCGCTGTCGGCGCGGATTTTGCGCCAATTCGACAGCTCTTCGCTCAGCATATCGTATTCCTCGCCCTGCCGGTTTTCGATTTTTGACTCCAAACTCACCACTCTGCCTATGACATAGGGCATGCTCTTTTTTATAAGAGAGTATTTTTTCATATCTTCTATCATTGCGTGTCTAAACATTTTCACACCTCCCAAATTATCACGAATTGTGAATATAGTATAGCAAAAATACAACTATAAGTCAAGTATTAAAACAAAATAACTACTTTTAGTTGTATTTATAAAAATCTTTGTTTTGCACATTCGCTTTATTATTATCACAAAGTGTGATATAATACAGAAAACGAAAGGGGGGCACGGTATGGAAAACATCGCAAAACTCCGCAAAATGCACAACTGGACCCAATATCAGCTGGCAAAGCTCATAGGCGTGTCCACCAGCACGGTAGCCATGTGGGAGACAGGCAAGCGCAAGCCCGACTACCACAGAATAGTGCGACTGTGCGAGCTTTTCGGCTGTTCCTTTTCCGACATAACCGGGGCGGACATCGAATACGATATGTCCGGCGAGACCCGACAGATACCCGTTTTGGGCTATGTCAGAGCCGGCGAGCCGAACACGGCGGTACAAAACATAATAGGCTATGAAAACATAAACGAAGAGCTGGCGCGCACCGGTGAACTCTTTGGGCTGAAAATCCGCGGCGACAGCATGGAACCGAAAATGAGCGACGGCGACATAGTGATAGTCAAAAAGCAGTCGACGGCGGAAAACGGACAAATTGCCGTGGTCATGCGGGGCAACGAGGACGCCACCGTAAAGAGAATAACCTTTCGGGGCGACGGAATAACTCTGACGCCGCTCAACACCGCCTATAAACCGATACATTATTCAAAGCTCGAATGTAAAAATTTGCCGGTCACGGTTGTCGGCGTAGTTGTAGAGCTTCGTTGTAAATTTATTTAGGAGATACATTATGCAGTGGACTGATATAAAAATCATCACAGACAAAAAATACGAGGATGTTTTTGACTTTGTCTCGGCTGAGATTTGCCCGATGGGCGTTCAGATAGAGGATTATTCCGACCTGGAAACCGAGGTGGAAAACATCGCTCATGTGGACTTGATTGAACAGGAGCTTTTGGATAAGGACAGAAATCAAATCATAGTTCACCACTACATTTCGCCGGAGCTGGACGCTCAGGGGCTGAGACTTGTGCTGGAAAACAGGCTGGGCGAATTGGGCGTCGAGTACAGATGCGAGACGGAATTTGTAAATCAGGAGGACTGGGAGACCGGCTGGAAAAAGTATTATCACGCCATGGATGTGGGCGACAGGCTGGCGGTCTGTCCGTCCTGGGAGACATACGAAACCGACAGAGAGATAATAAAGCTGGATCCGGGTATGGCTTTCGGCACGGGTACGCACGAGACCACATATCTGTGTATGGAGGTGCTGGACAGAGAGATACGCGGCGGCGAGAGAGTGCTTGATGTGGGCACAGGCTCGGGCATTTTGGGCATTGCCGCTATAAAATTGGGCGCCGGTGAAGTCGAGGGCGTTGACATCGACCCGACGGCTGTCAAGGTTGCCGGCGAAAACGCCCGGCTCAACGGCGTTGCGGACAAATTCACCGTGAAAATAGGCGACCTTGCCGACAAGGCGAGCGGCAAATACGACATCGTGGTGGCAAACATCGTCGCAAACCGGGTTATGATGCTTTCAAAGGATGTGCCTCGGTTTTTGGCGGACGGCGGTTTGTATATCACTTCCGGCATAATCGACACGAGAAAAGACGAGGTAATCGCCTGTCTTACAAACATCGGTTTTGAGATAACAAAGGTTCATGAAAAGAACGGCTGGGTATGTTTGGAAGCCGAATACAGAGGTTGATATGGCTCACAAATATTTCTTGACTTCTCTTGACGGCGATACGGCGACGGTGGCCGGCCGGGAGGCAAAGCACCTTGTAAAAGTTATGCGACTGCGAGAAGGCGACAGGGTGATTCTCACCGACAAAACTGGCTACGACTACGACGCCGTGGCGCAGACGGTGACCGACGGCGAAATTCTGTTCAAGGTGAGCGGCAAAAGAAAAAACGCCGCCGAGCCGAAAAGCGAGCTGACGGTTTTTATGGCTTTGCCGAAACGGGACAAACTGGAATTTATCACACAGAAAATGTGTGAGCTGGGCGCAAAGGAGATTGTGCCCTTTGTCAGCGAATACTGTGTGGCGCAAAAATCCAAAAGAGATGAGAGCAAAACCGCCCGTTTGCAAAAAATATCCGACGAGGCGACAAAACAGTGCGGCAGGAGCGCGCCGATGACCGTACGGCAGACAAAGACCTTCAAAGAGATTTTGCCCATGCTGGCACGGTTTGACAAGGTTATTTTGCTATATGAACACGGCGCCGAGCCGTTTTCGCAAATAGATTTTTCCTTCTGCAAAAAAGCGGCTCTTATCGTGGGCAGCGAAGGCGGTTTTTCTCAAAGGGAAGCCGACCGGCTGGTACGGCAGGGGGCTGTGAATACAGTGCTCGGGGCGAGAATACTGAGATGCGAGACCGCCCGGGTGGCAGGGGCGACGCTTATGATGTACGCCCTGGGAGAGTTTGAATAAGGTGATTTTATGGAACTAAATTTGGAAAAGACAAGGGCGGAAATATCCCGGATAAACGATGAGATGTTAAAACTGTTTATCAAGAGAATGCAGCTGTCACGGGATGTGGCTCGGTACAAGATTGCAAACGGTTTGCCTACATACGACGCGAAAAGAGAGCAGGCGATTCTGGATAAGGTAAAGGAAAATTCCCCGCGGGAATTCGCCCCCTACGCCGAAAAATTCTTCCGCACGGTCATGGATTTGTCAAAAGACTATCAAAACGAGTTGAGAAAATAAAACACAGCGGCTGCCGGTTATTTCCGACGGGCATAACCGACAGCCGCAGATTTTTGACATTAAAAATTTTTAGAAAAAAATGTTGACAATACTTTGTCTGTGTGTTATTATAATTGAGCATTAAGTGATTTGCGCTGGTGTAGCTCAGCCGGTAGAGCAGCTGATTTGTAATCAGCAGGTCGGGGGTTCGAATCCGTCCACCAGCTCCATTTTTATTAACAATTAAATATGGGAGAGTTCCCGAGCGGCCAAAGGGGGCAGACTGTAAATCTGTTGTCAGTGACTTCAGTGGTTCGAATCCACTCTCTCCCACCAAAAGAAAGCACCTGTAAAGGTGCTTTTTTGTTTGTCGTGTTTGGATAGATTCAGCTTATTCGCTGTTCGGCAGGGGTGCGGAATTGCAAAAGCGTCGGATACCGAAAAGCTCAAAGACTTTTGCAAAATATAAATCTTCACCTCATAATAACCGCACGGCACAAATTTTGCCGTACCGTAAACAGTCGGTAAAGAAAAATCCGTGGCTTATGCAGTATAAGCCGCGGATTTATTAGTTTATAAAAGTGTTTTATTGTGAAATACCTGTGTTTGCCGCAGGCTGTAATAAAGAAGTTTTTTAACACTGACGAATATCCGACAAAATCCGTAGGTTGATTTACGGTTTATTTCAGATATTCGCTCATCAGCCGGTAATAGTATTTGTTTATCTGCATTGCGGTGAGGGTCAGAGTCTCGCCGTCGGCGTATTTTATCGCCTTACAGCCCATTGGGTTGAGCGACGACATAAAACTCTGCGCCGCACCGATGTTTTTCAGATGCAGGGCGTCCGCTTTCACGGCGTTTTCCCACTCTTTTATTTCGTCCGCCGTCACGGTAAAAACCAAACTGTCGTCCGACAGCATTATTTTGTCGTATTCGGCATAGACCTTTTCCCTTTGAGCCCGTTTTTCCCGGTCGGCCGGGTAGCCGAAAAGCGACAGGGCACGCGGTATATCCGGGGCATTTTTGCTTGCCCTTTTCCGAATTTTCAAAAATTTCAGCCACATAAACCAGTCTTCGTCACCGCCTATGTTTTCGTGCATGCCGCCCAACTTTTCATACAGCTCTTTTTTGAACACGGCACAAGGCATCGGAATACGACATTTTACGCACATATCCATCAGATTTATCCTGTCAAAGCGAATGGGATAGGTTTTGCCCACCGTGAATTCATAGGGCTCTCGGCTCAAAATGTCCGTCTCGTACCGCATACCCGAACATATCGCCAAATCGCAGCCCGGGTTTTTGGAGAAAAAGGAGACGAACGCCGATAAAAAGTCGGCGTAATAGTAATCGTCGTCGTCCAAAAAGGCTATGTATTCGCCGTCGGCTTTTTCAATGCCCAAATTCCCGGCTCTGCCTCTGCCCACATTTCCTCCGGTGGCGAAATACTTTATGTTCAAATCCGCAAAATCCGTCTTTATCATCTGCTCGGCGGTGTTTTTGCCGTCCTCGGCGACTACAATCTGAAAATTTTTGTATATTTGATTTCTCAGGCAGGTAAGAGTGCGCCTGAGAATTTCTTTTCTTTCATGGGTGCGAATCACGACCGAGATAAGCGGGGCAAAATCCGTTTCATCCGCCGGATAAACGCCCCTGTCCGCCGCCTCAAAAGGGGACAGCCGCAAATCGGTCTTTGAAAACAAATCCGGGTTTTGTCTGCGGAATTTTGAAAAGTGAGAGACCTTGCCGAAATGAGCCCGATATTCTTTGACTAAGTCCTTTCTGACGGATTCAAAGTGAATCGGGTTTTTCACGGCGTTCTGAAAGGCTTTTTTTGCCCGGGCGGCGTCCTCTTTTGAACCGTACTTATAGGCCAAAAATATGTCGTCAGCCAGGCCTTTTATGTATTTTTGTTTTTCGTCCGGGGGATTAAGCCTTTTTGCGACGGCAAAAGGGCAATAGTAAATGTCGCCCCGGGTTTTCAGCCTTGCCGAAAGCTCAAAACAACCCTTTTCGGAAAGCATTTCGTCAAAGCCGCCGACGGCCAAAAATATTTCTCTGTCCGCCGCAAAAGCGCGCTCCTTAATATACCCGGTTTTGAGAGTCGCCGGGTCGTAGTTTGCGCCGCTGTCGTCGGGGGTGATGCGAAAAGTCACCGCGACGGCGTTTTTTTCGGATATGAAGCTTTCGAGGATGCCCATGATTTCACAGTCCGTTTCAAAATTTTCATCGGTGATAATCAGCCAATCCGCCCGGGATTCCGCCGCCGCCCGATTGACAGCCGCCGCAGACGGCGATTTTATGAAGTCAAATGTCATAAATCACTCCAAAATATATGTGTCGTCGCCGTCTTTTACTATTCTCGTGCCGAAAAACCGACGGCAGATTTTTACAAAGTCCTCGGTGTCCTTGACGCCGGCCGTCTCGTAGGCGGAATGCATAGCCAGCTGAGGCAAGCCCACATCGACGGTGTTTACAGACACCTTTGTGTCGGATATATTGCCCAGAGTCGAGCCGCCCGCCAAATCCGAGCGATTGTGGAATGTCTGCCAAGTCGCGCCGACTTTTTTCATCACTGCTTTCAACAGCGCCGCTGAGACGCCGTCCGATGTGTACTTTTGCCGCGCGTTGTACTTTATCACCAAGCCGCCGTTGATGACCGGGCGGTTTGTAGGGTCGGCGTAGGACTGCCGGTTAGGGTGTACGGCATGGGCGTTGTCGGCAGAAATCATCATGCTCTGAGACAGCGCTCTGACATAATCCTCTCTGCCGAGAGACGAGCCTTCGGCTATTCTGTACAGCACATCCTCCAAAAATGTGGAGGCCGCGCCCTGCTTTGTGCCCGAGCCCACTTCTTCGTTGTCAAATACCGCCAAAACAGGGCAGGCGCCCTGTTTTTCGCTCTCGACAAAGCCTTTGAGAGAGGCGAAAACGCATTGCAAATCGTCTAATTTCGGGCTTGATACAAATTCGCCCTTTGCGCCGACGATTGTGCCCTTTTGTCTGTTGTATAAAAACAAATCACTGCCTATAACGGCGTTTTTATCGGTGTTTGTCCGCTCTGCGACTATATCCGCCAGCGACAGTTCACCGTCTGCCATCGCCATAAGCGGCGGCATATCCGTCTGCGCGTTGAACTTTTTGCCGTCGTTTACGCTTCTGTCCATGTGAATGGCGACATTCGGTATTATCAGTAAATCCCTGTCGATGTCGACGAGCTTTTGCACAATTTTGCCGTTTTCTTCGGTTAGAATTCTGCCGGCGACCGACAGCGGCCTGTCTGTCCAGGTCGACATTATCATTCCGCCGTATTTTTCGGTGTTGAGGGTGACATACGCTCCTCTCATCTCCGGGTTTTCTTTGATTTTGAAGGTCGGGCTGTCGAGATGCGACGCCACAATGTTAAAGCCGGTCAGGTTTTCCGGCATAAAGAACGCAATGACCGACGAGGAATTTCTGACGGTAAAATAGCCGCGGCCCTTTTCGAGAGACCATTTTTCACTCTCGTACAGTCTTGTAAAGCCGTTTTGCTCCAGCTCTTTTGATATTGCGTCCGCCCGGTGATAGACCGACGGGCATTTTGATATAAAATCTATAAGTTGCGTTGTGTAGGACATAGTCAAAGCCTCCGTTAATATACATATAATATAACACATTGCGGCGCAAAAACAAAGGGCGGTCCGTGCCGCCCAAGGTCAAATATTTGATTTTTTGTCGCTGTTTCTCAGCCAAATGTAGTAGCCGAGGCACAAAATGATTTGGAAAAGCGAGGAAATCGGCGTTGCCAGACCGATTTGAAAAATCGTCGAGCCGGCGGTCTTTGCCACAATATAGGCGACAGGAATTCTGACTGCGAAAGAGCCGAGGATGTTTTGCGCCATTGTGAACATTGTCTTGCCTCTGCCGTTGAAATAACCGGTAAAGCAGAAAAGGAAACACACAAAAACCGTGTCGATACCGTAGGCTTTCAGGTATTCCCACGCCCGCCGTATGATTTCGCCGTCCTTCGTGAATATTTTACACATAATATCGCCGTGGAAAATCGTAAACCACGCAATAACGACGCCGATTGACAGCGAAACGCCGATGGCGTACCACATTGCCCTGTTTGCTCTCTCCGGCTTTTTTGCGCCCACATTTTGAGAGACAAATGCGGAAACTGACCGGGAAAAAGCCGACGGCACCAGCATAATAAAGCCGCAGAGTTTTTCCGCTATGCCCACGCCGGCGGAGACAATAACGCCCCTCGAGTTTGTGATAGCCAGTAAGAACATAAAGGAAACCGATACCAGCATATCCTGTAAGGACAGCGGCACGCCCAGAGAAACTATCTTTTTTGAGTGCAGAGGATTTATTTTTATTTTGTCCCTTGTCAGTTCAAAAGGCATAGTCCTTCTCTTTATGATAAAGAATGAAATAACCACGCTGAGAGCCTGAGCCATAGCCGTGGCAATCGCGGCGCCCGCCGCGCCCATGCCGAGCTCAGCCACAAAGAACAAATCCCCGGCGACGTTGAAAATCGAGGCGATAAACACCGATATAAGCGGCATAACCGAATCGCCCACGCCTCTGAATACGGCGCCCAATATGTTGTAACTGACGATGAACACAAAACCGGCACTGCATATTTTAGTGTAGGAAACCGTCTGTGAAAAGGCCTCCGGCGGCGCGTTCAGCGCATTTGCCAGCATTTCTGCGCCGAAAAATCCGAAAAGCGTCAGCGCCAAAGCCATTACCGCAAACATGATTATGCCCGTGCCGATTATTTCGCCGGCTTTTTCAGGCTTTTTTTCGCCTATTGCCTGACCCATGAGAATTGTCACCGCCATAGCAAAGGAAGTGACAAAAAATGTCAGCGTCATCATTATCTGACCGCCGGTGTTGACGCCGGATACATCCGCCGCCAGACCGTATCTGCCGACTATCATCAGGTCGACCGCGCTGTACAGCGACTGCAAAAGCGACGCCGCCAAAACCGGTACGGCGAATTGCAGCATAGGTTTGAGTATTGCGCCCTGCGTAAAATCTTTGCTTGTTTTCATATCACACCCCCTAAACAAAAAAGCCGGAAAGACCGTCAGGCGCCCCCGACCATCTTATCCGGCTTGTAAATGCGTTTACATGCCCTCCGATGAGCAAATCCATTATATACACATAATAAATAATTGTCAACTCGTCAGTTGTTTAATTTTTTATTGTCCAGTCGATGGGCTTCTCACCCTGCCGAGCCAAAAATTCGTTGGCTTTTATAAAGTGGCCGCAGCCGAAAAACCCCCTGTACGCCGACAGCGGTGACGGGTGGGCACATTCCAAAACAAGATGCCTGTCTGCGTTGATAAAAGTTTTTTTACTTCTTGCGTTTGAACCCCACAGCATAAACACCACAGGCTTTTCTCTCTCGTTTAATTTTTTAATCACATTGTCTGTGAAAATCTGCCAGCCCCGTTTTGAATGGGAATTCGCCCGATGCGCTCTGACCGTCAGCGTTGAGTTCAAAAGCAGAACTCCCTGTTTTGCCCAATCCGTCAAACAGCCGCAGTCTTTCGGCATTTGAACGCCGAATTCGTCGGATATTTCCTTGTAAATGTTGGCAAGGGACGGCGGCAGAGCCACGCCTTTTTGTACCGAAAAAGAAAGCCCGTGAGCCTGGCCCGGCTCATGGTACGGGTCCTGACCTAAGATGACGACTTTGACATCGGCGTAAGGGGTGTATTTCAGCCGGTTGAATATGTCGTACATATCCGGGTACACCGTGTGATTTGCGTATTCGCTTTTGAGAAACCGCCTCAGTTTCAGGTAGTATTCCTTGTCAAATTCGCCTTTCAGCACATTGTCCCAGTCGTTGCCGATGTTTACCATAAATTCACCTCGATAAGTTTTGAGTCAGTAATATTGTTGTTTATGCCGCTTTCGGCGTGCCGTTCTTTTTGTATTTCGAGCGAATCGTGACCAGATAGTACAGATAGACCATAACCCCCGAGAAAAGCCAGCCCACCGGGTAGCCGTAGTAGACAAAATGTATGTCATGGGCGATGTAATTCATAGTGACAAAAAGGAAAATCTGTCTGACGCCTACCATTCCGCAGAGTGAGAGAATCATGACCACAAAGCTCTTGCCAAAACCCCTGACGGCGTTCGAGTACACGGCGTTTACAATCTGGAAAATATACAGCGGCAGCATTGTCAATATCATTCGGGAGCCGTAATATATTGATTCCGGGCTCTTTGTGAAAAGAGATACGGCAAGCTCGGCGTTTGTGTATATGAACGTGCCGAGGAAGATAAAAGGCACCAAAGCCAGCAAAAACGCCGAGGTGATTCCTTTGAAAACTCGGTCGTACTTTTTTGCGCCGATGTTTTGAGATACAAAGGTGGCTGTCGCCATGCCGATGCTCTGGCCGCACAGACCGACGAATTTATCTATCTTCTTTGCGCTGCCCACGCCCGCCATGGCCGCCGAGCCGAAGGAATTGATGTATCTCTGTACAAAGAGATTTGATATTGATATCAAAGACGCCTGTACCCGGGCCGGCAGCCCCAGGGTGACGACCTGACCCAGCAGCTCTCTGTCAATTCTCAAATCCGAAATCACCAGCTTATACACATCCTCGGTTTTGAGCATATTTCTGAAGACTAAAAACACCGATACAAACTGTGAAAAGATAGTGGCTATGCCCACGCCGGCAACGCCCATTTTGAAAACGACCACCAACAGCAAATCGAGTATTATATTGGTAACCGATGAAATGACCAAATATATAAAAGGCGAGCGGGAATTGCCCACGCTTCTCAAAACGCCGGCGCCCACATTGTATATTGAGGTAAAGAAAATACCCACAAGGTAAATCCTGAGATAGACAGAGGATTCGTCCCATACGTCCCGGGGGCATTTTACCATTTTGAGCAAAAGCGGTGTGCACGCAATACCTAAAGCCGCCATTGTAAGACCCAAAATGCCCGCAAAGGTCAGAGCCGTGTGTATGGCGTCGTGCAGCCTGTCATAGTTTTTTGCCCCGAAATATCTGGAAAACAGTATTCCCGCACCGGCAGACAGACCGGTAAAAAAGCCGATGAGCAGCTGTGAAATGTCCGAACAGGAAGACACCGCCCGCAAAGCGGTAGTGCCCACAAAGTTGCCCACCACGACGGAGTCCACCGAATTGTATAAGTTTTGAAAAATTTGACCTGCCAGAATAGGCATGGCGAATGTGAGTATCCGATAAGGAATGCTGCCGACGGTCAAATCCGTACTTGTCTTTTTCGTTTTAATCCCCCCTAAACTTTTGCAACACATATATTTTATAATAAATTTACATAAATTACAATGAGCGCCGCGCTTTTGCCTCACACAAAATCTTAACCGAAAATACACAATATTGTAATAAATAATGTCTTGAAAAGCACTTTTTAATATATTATAATATGAGAACGAAATGAGGTGGTAGTTTGGCAAAAAAATATGTTTCACAGGACGAGAGGGCTAAGAGAATCCGCGCCAAGAGAAAAAAGAGAAACACGGCGATAGCCTGCTGTGCGGTGTTTGTTCTCGTACTGTCCTTCGGTATTGTGAAAGTGATTGAACATTTCTCAAAACCGGAGGAGGACATCCCGATTCTGTCACAGGACGGCGCGCTGGTGCCTAATACCGAAGTCGACAAAATAGCCTCGGAATACGACAGCTACGAGGGCCCTGTTCGGGACACGGTGAATTTAGAGATAGTCACACCGGAAATAAAAATGATACAGGTTGCCGAAAACGGCAGAGTGGACACGTCATATTTTGACGACGCCGTCTTTATGGGCGACTCGCTCGCCGATTCATTCCACATCTACGGCTATGAAGCGCTCGGCCTGGAAAGAAACTCCGCCCATTTTATGACTAAAAAATCGCTGTCTCCGGCGTCCTACACACAGCCGGGCGTTTTGATTGACTTTGACAACGGCTTGGGCAAAATCGACCCGTGGGCTACTCTCAGAGATATGAACCCGGGCAAAGTCTATGTCTGCATAGGTACAAACACCCTGCAATCGGGCAAAGAGGTTGACGCATTCATTCGGGAATACAAACAGATGGTCAATATGATTAAACAGTACGCCCCGAACGCCCTCATATATATCAGCACAATTCCGCCGACGGCGGCGACGGTACAGACAAAGTACCCGAATCTCACAATCGACAGAATTTACCGGGCAAACAGCGCGATAGGCAAAATGTGCAATGAAGAGGGCTTATCTTTACTCAACACATACGATGTGTTAAAATCCGCCTCCGGCTATCTGAGAGAGGATATTGCGGCGTCCGACGGCATACACTTGACGCCGTCCGGCACAAAAGAGTGGGTGAACTATCTCATTTCCCACACGGTCTACGACCCGAAAAGTCCGTATATCCCGGGCTCGCCTTACACAATGTAAATACAAAACGACGGCAATTTTACTTGCCGCCGTTGTTTTTATATTTTTTTCTTAAAAGCATAACTTGTTTTTTCAAAGCCCTTGCTCTCGTAAAATTTGTGCGCGGCTGTCCTTTTGAAATTGCTGGACAGCGCTATCAGGTGTATGCCGTTTTCCTTTGCGACGGCTTCTATTTCGCCGATCAAAAGACCGCCCGCACCGGCGTTTTGCATTTTTTCGTCGACGGCAAGGGCGAGTATTCTTATGTATTCGTCGTCTTGCTCATAGGATATTTCTTTTCTCGCGCCCAGAAAACCGACGACTTCACCCCGATATTCGCACACAAGGGTGACAAACGCCCGGTCGGCAAGTATTTTTTTATACCTGTTTATAAACTTTTCGCCGTCCATGGACGAATATCCCAGCGCCGTTTTGATTATGCGCTCTATCCGCCGACGGTCGCCGTCTGTCGCCGGGCGGATTTTAGCGTTTTCCGTTTTCATTTATATCACCGCCTTTTTGTCCATTATAGTTTATTCGCCGCCGCAGGTCAAATACCCCACGCAATTTTGCCGGATGTGTGATATAATATACAAAGAAAGGCGGGTTGCGAAATATGTATAAAAAAATAACGGATTTTTCTCTCCGGCTGTTTTCAAAGACAGTTGAGAGCGATAAAAACATCTTGATTGCTCCTGTCGGAGTCGTCAATATTTTGGCTATGCTTGCAAACGGCGCAAAGTCGGATACAAAGCGCCAAATCGAGACGGCTTTAGGCGCAAAAACAGAGCAACTGAATAGATTCATAAAAGACTTTTTTGCGGACGGGGGCAAAACTCTCAAAAATGCCGGGGGCATTTGGGTGAACGCCGCCGCAAAGCTTCGGCCTGAAAAAGATTTTACCGGGGCGATGAAAAAATATTATTCCGCCGAAATTAAAGAGTGCGCTTTTGACGAAAAAGCGGTAGCGGATATTAACGGCTTTACAAAAAAGCATACCGACGGTATGATAGACAAAATCATTGACGGGTTAGACCCTCTCGATGTGATGATTATGCTGAACGCCGTATGTTTTGACGCCCGGTGGGATAAACGGTATAAAGACAGCGACATAGAGCCGGGCATTTTCACCGATATTGACGGCAGAGAAACCGAGACCGATATGATGTGCTCGGAAGAAAATATCTATATTAAAACCGAGGACGCAATCGGCTTTGCAAAGCTCTACAAGGGCGGAAAATACGAATTTGTCGCCCTTTTGCCGAACGAGAATATAAACGCCGTAGATTATGCCAAGAGCCTGACCGGCGAAAAGTTTGAAAAAGCTCTGAAAACCGCCCGGCGCACGCCGGTTAAAGTGCTGATACCGGAATTTGCGACCGACTATGAACGGAACAATCTAAAAAACACCTTGATTTCAATGGGAATATCGGATATTTTCGATTCTCAAAAATCGGATTTGACCGCCATAGGCGAGAATCTGTTCGTGGGCAAAATCAAACAAAAAGCCCATATAAAGACCGACAGAAAAGGCACAAAGGCCGCCCGGGCTACAATGGCGCAAATAAGAGTGATGTCGCTTATGCGCACGGAATTCGTCGCCCTTGACAGACCTTTTGTCTACGCCGTCTGCAAAAGCGAAAACCACACGCCGCTTTTTATCGGCACGGTGAT
>JAQXIW010000054.1 GCA_029007985.1 Oscillospiraceae bacterium
CTTATGGAATTTGAAAAAGTATTGCTTTCACGCAAATCCTGCCGCGCCTATACCGACGCGCCGGTGGAAAAGGAAAAACTGGAAAAAGTGGTAACAGCCGCTTCGCTGTCGCCGCTGGGACTGCCGAAAGACGGCAGACCGCACTTGACGGTGGTCACCGACAGGGAAATGCTCAAAACTCTGGGCGGCATTTTCGGGCCGGACAGAAACTGTATCTATGATGCGCCGGCTTTGATTATCGTGTCTTGCCCGCCGTCCGCCCCGGGCATTGCCGAAATGAATGCGGCTTGCGTTGTGGAGATGATGGCATTGGAGGCTACAAACTTAGGCCTGTCAAACATTTACCTTTACGGCGTCACAGCCGGTTTGCAGAAAAATGCCGACCTTATGGCTAAACTTTCAATTCCGGAAAATCACAGACCGCTGTCCGCCCTGGCTTTGGGCTACGGCGTCGAGAGCGTTTCGGAATGTAAAAAGTTCGAGCCTGTGCTGACAAGAAACGACATATAAACCCAAATTTTGAGAGTCGCGCGGCGGCTCTCTTTATTTTTGCGCCCCCATATTATATAATGTATATATTGACAACGAATATGTGCAATGCTATAATCATTAACATATTATTTTAGTAGGAAATATAAATGGCAAAAGAATTGGAATATTATCAGACAGTCGAGCGCAGTTTGATTAAAAAATACAGAAAAGAACTGTGGAACCCATTCATTCGGGGCGTCAAAAAGTATCGGCTGGTGGGAGAGGGCGACAAAATCGCCGTCTGTATATCCGGCGGCAAGGACAGTATGTGTATGGCTAAGCTCATGCAGCAGCTGCAAAGAATATCGGATGTGAAATTTGAGCTGGTCTTTCTCTGTATGGACCCGGGCTACAGCCCGGCAAACAGGGCAAAAATAGAAGATAATTCGAAAAAACTGAATATTCCGCTGACGGTTTTTGAGAGCAATATTTTTGACATTGCCGACAGACAGATGAAAAACCCCTGTTACATCTGCGCCAAAATGCGCAGAGGTGCGCTTTACGACAGGGCAAAGGCTCTGGGCTGTAACAAAATCGCTCTAGGCCACCATTTTAATGATGTCATCGAGACGACGGTCATGGGTATGTTTTGGGGCGCACAGCTGCAAGCCATGTTGCCGAAGCTTCATTCGACGAATTTTCCGGGTATGGAGCTCATTCGCCCGATGTACTGTGTGCACGAGGACGATATTATCGCCTGGCAGAGATACAACGGTTTGGAATTTCTGGCCTGTGCCTGCAAGTTTACCGAAAGGACGGCGACGCGGGACAAAGAGAGCGAATCAAAGCGAAAATATGTCAAAAATATGCTGAAAGAAATGAAAAAAACCAGCCCGGATATTGAAAAATGTATTTTCAACGCCATTCACACGGTACAGCTGGACACATTCCCGGGGTGGAAGGACAGCGGCGGAGAGCACAGTTTTTTAGACAATTATTAAAGGTGGATTATGGGTAAGAAAGTTTTATTGGGTATGTCGGGCGGAGTGGATTCATCCGTTTCGGCTGTTTTGTTAATAGAAAAGGGATATGAGGTCATCGGCTGCACAATGCGGCTGACAAAGGGCTCAAACACCGACGCCTGCGGCAACGAATCACGGGCGGAGGGCGCAAAGAAAATCTGTGACGAGTTGGGTATACCGCATTACACATTTGATTTTACGGCGGAATTTTCCGACAAAGTCATATCAAATTTTATAAATGAATACAGGCTGTGCCGCACGCCGAATCCGTGTATCGTTTGCAACAAATACTTAAAATTCGGCAAAATGTTTGAAAAACGGCGTGAGCTGGGCTGTGATTATATGTCTACCGGCCACTACGCGCGCACCGAGTACAGCGAAAAGTACGGCAGCGTTGTGCTGAAAAAGGCGAGAAACCTTCAAAAAGACCAGACATATTTTCTCTACAATATGACGGCGGAAATTGCCGAAAGGCTGATTTTTCCGCTGGAGGAATTTGAGTCAAAAGACCGGGTGCGCCAAGTCGCCGCCGAGCACGGCATGGCGGTAGCCACAAAGCCGGACAGCGAAGATGCCTGTTTTATACCGGACGGCGATTACAAAAAGTTTTTAGAGGAAAATTCCGACATTAAGCCAATGCCGGGCGACGCGGTTTTGACCGACGGCACGGTCGTCGGCAGACACGAGGGGCTGTACAGGTACACGATAGGCCAGAGAAAAGGTCTGGGTATCGCCTACAAACACCCGATTTATGTGGTTGGTTTTGATACCGACGCCAACCGTCTGATTATGGGCGCGGAAAGCGATTTGTATTCAGACAGATTTACGGCGGAAAAAGTAAACTGGATATTGAAAAATCCGCCGACAGAGGCCATCAAATGCAAGGTCAAGACGAGATATTCACAGCGTGAATATGACTGTACGGTCTTCCCAAACGGCGCCGAATGCAGAGTAGTGTTTGACCGGCCGCAAAAATCCGTCACACCGGGTCAGTCGGCTGTATTTTACGACGGCGACATCTGTCTGGGTGGCGGCGTTATAAAGTGAGGTAAATATGGAAATTACAGTTAAGTATTTTGACGAACTTTCAACACTTGAATTGTTTGAAATATACAAAGCAAGAACAAATGTTTTTGTTGTGGAGCAAAATTGCCCATACCCTGAGGTCGACGACATCGACAAAAGAGCATACCATGTGGCTGTCAGAGAGTGCGGTGAAATAAAGGCGTATTGCCGAGTGTTTGAAAAAGACCGGGAAACCGCCCACATGGGCAGAGTCCTGTCAACCGAAAGGGGCAAGGGCTGGGGCGCAGTAGTCTTAAAAGCCGGTATTGACACAGCAAAAACGGTTATGAAAAAAAGCCGCCTGTTCATAGAGGCGCAACAGTACGCCAAGGGATTTTACGAAAGGGAAGGCTTTGTACAGATTTCCGATATGTTTTTAGAGGACGGCATACCGCATATTCGGATGATGTTGGATTTGGAATAAAAAGTATGATGTAAGGCAGGGGTTTGTATAAGGTGTCGGATACAAACATTTTGCCATAGGTGAAAAACTCTGTATCACCCCGAAACAATCAAAAAATGAAACAGACACAACCCATATGGGCATACAGAAGATTTCAAATATACATTTTGTCAAAATATATGTTTTGAAAGCGGCAAAAGCCGCTTTTTTATTGCGGATTTTTTAGATATTTTGTCGTTTTGACTTGAATTAACATCTAAAAAATATGTAAAGCATAATAACTTAACATCAAATGATTCTTTTATAGCACTATTTCATTATTATATATTTTTACATATATAATAATTAAAAATGCAAATAGCTTATCAAAAAATAGTTTAACAACATTGTTTTATTATTAAATATTCCTTAATATAACAATGTTAAATTGAAAAACGAGGCTGTTTTGACTTATAATTGTTAAAAACCGGTCTTTATTTGAAAACGGTAATAAGACAAATCCTTAAACGGTGAAAAAATGAAAAAGATAAAATTAAAAATCATAATTCCGGCGGTACTTTTCGTCGCTTTGCTTCGGCTTATTCTGCCGAAAGGTTTTACTTCCTTCGGGTTGCCAAAGAAAACATACCTCAGCCTGACCGACGAGCAAAAGGCAAAAATCATCGAAAATCTGTGTGAAAACACCGACAGCCCCGAAATTCGAGCCGCCGTCGGCTATTGTCTTGAACATTTGGGGGACGAATATTCACAGCAAAAGCGAATGTCCGACGGATACAAGGATTGTTCTTCGCTAATTTTTTTAGCCTATAAATCCGCCGGGGTGGATATTTCAAACGGAGATATGACTTATGCCCGGGCTATTTTCAGCGGATTGGAAAACGAATATGCCGTTTCGGTCAAGGATAAGAGCGATTTTCTCCCCGGAGATTTGATTTTCTACGGCGGCGCAGACAACGGCAGATACAATGGCATATCCCATGTAGCTATTTATGTTTCCGACGGTATGATTATTGACGCCACGCCGGCGAGAAATGTCAGCTACCGTCCACTGACAATGAAAAATAATATGTTCGTCGCCCGTGTATGCAAATAATGTACATTTGTACGCATATAAAATAATATTTTTCAGAAATATATCATTTTTTGTTTGATTTTTAATTACTACTTGTGTATAATATTGCTATATATCTGCACAGGTATCTTCCGCGACGGCGGTGATATAAAAAGAAAGAGGAGGAAAAATCTTATGATGATTTTTAATCTCGAAGAAATCAAAAAAGTCGAACAGCACATGCCTATCCTCATCACAAAGCTGGAAAACGGCTATGTAAAGTTCACAAAGGGCGAGACAAATGTTCCGCCTGTCGGTTATCTTCAGTTCGACAAGCCTGTCGGCAACACATTTATCAAATACGGCCATGTAAACGGCGACGATTCATTCGTCATCAAAATTTTTAACGGTTTCCCGGAAAATTCCGAGCTCGGTCTGCCGACATCCGACGGTATGAACATCGTTTTTGACGCAAATACAGGTATGACAAAAGCCATTTTGCTGGATAACGGCTGGCTGACCGGTTTCAGAACAGCAGCGGCCACACTCATCGCCGCCAAATATCTTGCACCGAAGAAAATCACAAAATTCGGCATTCTCGGCACAGGCACACAGGCTCACGCAATTCTCGACGCCACGCTCAAATTCCACAAGGATTTGGAGGTCGTCGTATACGGCTATACAAAAGAGCTCATTGATTCCTTTGTTGCCGAATACGCAAAGAAGGGCGTAAAAATTGCCCCGGCTTACGATGTGTCTACATTGTGCGAACAGGCTAACTATATTGTTTCCTGTACAAATACAACAGAGCCGCTTATCTACGGCGATATGGTAAAACCGGGCTCTCTCGTAATCGGTATGGGCGCCGACACGGTTGGCAAAAACGAAATCGACGCTTCGCTTTATGCAAAAGCCGATATGATTGTCTGTGACTACATCGACCAGTGCGAAGAAGTAGGCGATACAAGAACGGCTTTGGAAAAAGGCGCGGTCAAAAAGAGCGACCTTATCGAGCTGGGCAATCTCATTCTTGAGGGCAAAACAAGAGAGAACGACGAGCAGATTTGCGTTGTCGACCTCACAGGTATTGCGGTACAGGATATTGTCGTTGCCGAAATGGTATGCGATGTCCTGACAGGTACAATTAAATAAAGCAGCCGCAAGGCTATGATATGCGAAATTTTTAAGATTTCGCATATTTTTTTGCAACATTTTGCCGCCGCCGTCTGTATATATTACAAAACGGCTCGGAGGCACAAATGATAAAGGCTTGGATTGACACGAAAAACAAGATTATTTCCTTTCACATAATACCCCATTCCACTTTTTTTGAGGCAGAAAAGGAAAAATTTTGGGAAAGCATAATGATTTTGACAAATAAAAAGGGATTCAGAATACAGTGAACCCTAAAAAATACGGACTGTAATGCGGACAGAATATGAAATTTCGGTTTTCGGGTACCTGTCTGCGCACAGTCTGTTTATTTTTGTCCGAAAATATGATAAAATATCTTTATTATTAAAAAAGAGGTCAAAAATGAAGATAGATGTAAACGGCATTACGCTTAACTATGAAAAAGTCGGCACAGGCTCGCCGCTGATAATGGTACACGGCAACGGCGAAACCCACGAAATATTCAATGTCGCCCGGGAAAAACTGAAAGACAGATTTACCTGTTATTTGATTGATTCAAGAGGTCACGGCGAATCGTCACCGGTGGAGACATACTCATATCAACCGATGCGGCAGGATATAATAGAATTAATCAAGGCTTTGGATTTGAAAAATGTGACATTTTACGGGTTTTCCGACGGCGGAATCATCGGATTGCTGGTGGCAAGTCAGACGGATTTAATAGACACACTGATAATTTCCGGCGCAAATACCAGACCGGACGCCGTGTCAAAAAAGCTTTTGTGGATGTTCAGAATAATGTGGTTTTTCGGCAGAGATGAAAAAATTCACATGATGTTAAAAGAGCCGAACATCGACGACAGCGAGCTTTTCAAAATCAAAGCCAAAACTTTGGTGCTCGCCGGCAGCAACGATATAATACAGGAAAGCCACACAAGACATATTGCCGACTGTATTAAGGGCAGCACTCTGTGCATTTTGCCGGGCGAAGACCACGGCTCTTACATTAAAAACAGCGAAAAAATAGCAGATATTATATTGGATTTCTGTAAATAACAGGGCAAATAGAGAGAAAATATTACATAATTGTAAATTTCAATAATTTTTGAAATTCTTATCGAATTTAGTCCGATTTATTGTTAAATATAGGTAAATACAACAATGTTATATATAATATTAAAACATTGTTATAAATAAAATCAGTACAACAATAATATATAACAGAGGCACACAGATGGCAAAGACAAAGAAAAAAGGCCCACCGCCGAAAAAGAAACCGCCGATGACGCAGCGGCAACGGTATGAAAGGGCAAAACGGGATATTCTCGGGAAAAAAGACAACAAGGCGCTAAGCAAAAAAGAGAATGAAAAATCGAAGTTTTGGCACTACTTTTTTGTATTTCTTATCGCTATGTTTGCCGCCGAGATACTGCAAACGGTTTTCAGCCTGTCTTGGGGGCTGACATTCGCCCTCGCCCTGGCGTTCGTATTCATTGCGGAAATATTTGTCACAAAGGTATTGAAAAAATAATGTACACGGAAAGCTACGAAATCAGATTTGAAGACTTGGATTTGACCGGTAAAGTCGGCGTGTTCTCATTTTTACAGCTTGCTCAGCACATGGCGACGGTAAACGGAGCGCAGCTGGGCGTGGGCTACGATGTTTTGCGCCCGAAAAATATGTGTTGGGTTGCGGTTAGGGCGCACTATGAGTTTGAAAAAGAGGTGGGCGACGGCGATGTGTTGATTATGAACACCTGGCCGGAAAATCGGCGACACATGCTCTACCCGAGAATGTACAATTTCACCGATGAAAAGGGTGAAACCGTTATGAAGGGCAGTATTCAATGGTCGCTGTACGGTTTTGACCGGGGTAAAGCCCTGACAAGCAAGGAATCCGGCATTGAATTACAGGGCGAAACCCGACCGGTCGGCTTTGAAATTGAGATGCCGTCAAGGGTAAAGGCAGGCGAATTGGAAAACACAACCGAGAGGAAGGTGCTTTTTTCCGACGCCGACGCCAACGGACACCTGAATAACTGTCATTATGTCAGCTATATACTTGATTTATTGCCTATTGATATGCTCAAGAAGTGTAAAGTTAAAACACTTGACATAAACTATAATCGGCAAATTCCGGCAGGCGAAACGCTGAAAATCAACTATTCGCTGACGGATAACACGGTTTTGGTCTCCGGTGAACACAATGACGCCAATATTTTCACCGCAAAACTTGTTTTTACGGATAAATAATCATAAAATATTGTTTTACTAATTATTTTCGGAACATAATAATGCCGGCTGTCGAGCAACAGCCGGTTTTATTATGTTTTTTCAGTGTGATTTGACAAATATTTTGATAAAATTTAATCAAAACCACTTTTTCTTTTTACCGATCCATACCAGAGCCAATACGACGGCGACAGAAAGCAAAATGACATACAGGTAGCCGTATTTCCAATAGAGCTCCGGCATATTGTGAAAATTCATTCCGTACCAGCCGACAATTATCGTCAGCGGAAAGAAAATTGTGGTGATGACGGTGAAAAATTTCATGGAGTTGTTCATATTCAAATCCAAAAATGCGGTGTAGGCGTCTTGAATATGGTCGGCTGTGCTGCTGAGCAAGTTCATATTGTCGCTGAGTCTTGACAGCTTGCCGAGAAGATTTGACACAAAAATCATATTCTCGTCATCTAAAACATCATTTTCATTCGCCTGTATTGTCAGCGCAAAGTCGGCTATTTGACCGTAATAGTTGTAATATCTCAAAATTTTCTTCTTTATCGCAAAAAGTCGTGCGGTGAATTTACCGTCCGCCGTGCCGTTCAGCACAGATTCTTCCATTCCCGTCAACCGATTTTGCAGCTGCTCGGGTACTTTCGCCGTATCCGACAGCAAAGCGTCGATAAAGCCAACTACGATGCGGCTTATGTTGATTTTTTCGACCGGGTATTTTTTGACCACATTCAAAAAAGTGTTTATCGTCGAATCGTCTTTGTCGATAATATCCACAATAAGCAAAAGGTTTTCCCGGATATAGAGGGAGATATAGTCCTCTTCGTCGTTTGAATTGACTATAGTCAGTTTTGCAAAGGTGTAGAAGCTGTGAACCTCGATACCCGACCTAAAAAAGAATTTTGCCGTCTGGCTTTGGCTAACCGTGTCCTCATTAAAGCCCAAAGCCGGGCCGTATTCCAATAATTCCTTGGCTGTAACACAGCCGATTGTCAGCTTTTCACGGTCTATTTCGGTAAAGGTGATTTCCTTTACATCATTATCTATCTCAAAAAACATATCAGTCACCGTAAAATTTAGATTTTGACCTTATTTTACCACAATGTAAGGGTGTGTACAATACCCGGATAACAGAGTTTCGGCGCACACCGGCTCAAAGCAAAAGCACCGCCCGGGAGTGTATGCGGATTTTGTAAATGATTTTTGTATGGGTTCGCCTTAGTATTCATAAGGGGGTACCCCGCCGTAATACGTCCACATTCAAAAGACAAAATTTGCAAAATCAATATATACGATGACACGCGCAATCTGCGATAATCATACAAATTATTCATAAGCATTTTCGCGAGTTGTTTCGATAAAAACTTTATATAAACTGTTAAATATAATTCACATATAATAATGTAATATATTATATAAACTATATAATATGCGCCGCAATTCGCCGCAAGTATTGACAAACAGCGGCAAAAAGTATAATATAATTGTATAAAAATTTGAAATAGGGGGAAATGTCAAAATGCGCATATACGATTTATGCACTTTTAAGTTTATATATGCGGACTTTTGCATTTCCTGAATTTTAGGGTAATACAGAGTCCGCTGTTTGAGTTGCGTTTGCGACACAGACGGCGGCTTTTTTCTGCAATGCATTCCGTTCTGTATGCGGCCAGATGAAAAATGCAATCAAAATCGTACATTTTATTTTTTGCAAAAAGCAAAAGAGAGGAAAAGAAAATGAAAGAAAAACTTGAAGCTTTACTTTCACGGGGCAAAGAGAGAATTGCCGCCTGTAAAAGCGAGGCGGAGCTGCAGGAGGTAAAGAGCAGTCTTTTGGGCAAACAGGGTGAAATCACTCTTTTGATGAAAGAGATGCCGAAGCTTCCGCCGGAAGAAAGACCGCAGGCCGGTAAACTTGTAAACCGGGCTAAAAACGAGCTTTCGGAGCTCATCGACGCCGCCAGAGAGGAACTCAAACTCAAAGCCAGCGAAGTGCCGGCGGATTTTGATGTAACCGTGCCGGGCTATGCGCCGATTTCGGGCGGTTTGCACCCAATTACACAGATGTGCTACGATTTGAACGACGCCTTTCGCTCTATGGGCTTTGAAATTTTTGAATCCACGGATATTTCATCGGAATACTATTCCTTTGACAACCTCAACTTTCCGCCGAACCACCCGGCTCGCGAGAGCATGGATACCTACTGGCTTGAAGGTCACGACAGCGGCGAGGCATGGGACAAGCTCTGTCTGCGCCCGCATCTGACAGGCGATTCCGTCAGATATTTACAGACTCACAAAGCCCCGTACAGATTTGTATACCCGGGCAGAGTTTACAGAAACGAAACAACCGACGCCCGTCATGAGAGAGCCTTTTTCCAGTATGAAGCTCTCATCGTCGACAAGGATTTCACCTTCGTCGACGGCAAAGTTATGATTCAGGCCATTCTTTCAAAGGTTTTCGGAAGAGAAGTCCCTATCAGAATGCGCTCCGGCTTCTTCCCGTTTGTTGAGCCGGGCTATGAAATTGATATGCAGTGCCAGGTTTGCGGCGGCAAGGGATGCCCTGTATGTCACCATGTCGGTTGGATTGAAGTTATGCCGGGCGGCACACCTCATCCGAATGTTCTGAGAGCGGCAGGTCTCGACCCTGATGAATACACCGGTTTCTATGTAAATATCGGTTTGGACAGACTTGTTATGATGCGCTACGGCGTTGACGATGTCCGTTTCTTCAACAGTGCCGACCTCAGATTCCTTGAACAGTTCAAGTAAAGAGGGGAGAAAGAAATGTTAGTATCATTAAATTGGATTAAAGATTATGTCAAGCTTCCTGACGATATGGACCTCAAGAAGCTGGCTTATGACCTTACAATGTCGACCGTCGAGGTCGAGGACACGATTTTCCTGGCAAAACAGTTTGAAAATCTGGTTGTAGGCGAAATAAAAGAAGTCAAAGCTCACCCGAACGCCGATTCTCTCAGAATTTGTATGGTCGACATCGGCGGCGGTGAGATTAAACAGATTGTATGCGGCGGCTCAAACCTTTACACAGGCGAAAAGGTATTGGTCTCAAAGCCGGGCGCAATGGTAAAATGGCACGGACAGGGCGACTTAGTGGAAATCAAGGAGTCAAAGCTGCGCGGTGAATCTTCATACGGTATGATTTGCGGCGCAACGGAAGTAGGCCTTGCCGACCTTTTCCCGACGGAAGACGAGCATGTAATCGTCGACCTTTCGGATTTTGACTGCAAAGCCGGCGACGCCATCGCGGATGTGCTGGATTTGAACGATGTCATTCTCGAAATAGACAATAAATCAATGACAAATCGCCCTGACCTTTGGGGTCACTACGGCATTGCCAGAGAAATTGCCGCCCTGTATAATCTGCCGCTGGCGGATTTTGAAAAAGCGGAACAGGCGGATTTCGGCGATTTGGATGTCAGAGTGCTCGACCCGGACAGATGCCGCCGCTATATCGGCACACAGATTGAAAATGTGTATGTAAAACCGGCTCCGTTCTGGATGCAGTGCCGCATTTGGAAAGCCGGCATGCGCCCGCACAACGCCCTGGTCGACATCACAAACTACATTATGCTCGCCACAGGTAACCCGACGCACGCATTTGACAGAGACAATATCAAGGGCTTTATTTCTTCGAGAAGAGCCGAGCCGGGCGAAAAATTGGAATTGCTCAACGGCAAGGTTATTGACTTGACAGACGACGACGAGGTCATCGCCGACAGCGAGGGCCCTGTTGGTCTCGCCGGCGTTATGGGCGGCAAAAAGGACTCCATTCTCGATACCACAACAAAGGTTATTCTCGAAATTGCCAACTTTGAGTCGACAGGTATCAGAAGAACAGAGCAGAGATACGACAGCCGTACCGACGCTGCCGCCAGATACGAAAAAGCTATCGACCCGGAGAGATGCGACATTACATACTATTTGGCAATGAAGCTGTTTAAGGAAATTTACCCTGAAATGAAGGTGGTTTCCTACAAAGATGTTTACCCGGTAAAAATTGAAAAGCCGGAAATTGATGTCAGCCTGTCCTGGCTCGATAGAAGACTGGGCGGTGATATGACAAAGGATTTCTACAAGACAAAATTGGAGCTGCTCGGTTTCAAGGTCACATTCGACGGCGACAATATGCATGTTGTTGTGCCGTCCTGGAGAGCGACCGGCGACATTTCGATGAAAGCCGATATTATGGAAGAAGTCGGCAGAATGTACGGCTATGACAATTTCCAGCCGAGAAGCATCACCACCACATTCGACCACGCCATAAATCAGCTTGATTTTGACTTGACAAGACACATCAAGGAATATTTGGCTGTGCGCTGCGGTATGCAGGAGGTGTTCACATATCCGTGGATGACCGACAAGGCGGTTGAAGCGGTTTTGCAGGACACAACACACATTCTCAAACTCTCAACACCGCCGTCACCGGAAGAAAAGTATGTCAGAGCCTCAATTCTGCCTAATCTCTGTGACGCCGTGGCTAAAAACGAGAGATTTTATAACGATTTCGGCATTTTCGAGGAAGCTCAGGTCTTTGAAGACAGGGATTACACAAGAAAGTACGACGAAAAAGAGGCTATCCCGTACTGCACCAAGTATGTGGGCGGCGCTCTGGCAGGCGACGGCAAGAATGTGACCGCGCTTTTCCGCAAGGCAAAGGGCATTGTGGAAAATATGCCGAGATACACTCACATGCCGGCTTTTGAATTCAAACAGACGGAAAAACCGGTCTGGGCAGACAACACGGTTTGGCTCAATATTTATGTGGGCGAAAAGCGCGTGGGCAACTTGGCTTTGCTCTCAAAGAAGGCGTCAATGGCTGTCGGCATTAAGAATTTGGCGACAATGCTGTTTGAAATCGACGAATACGCTCTCGAGCCGTTCAAATCGAGAACAAACGAATTCAAACACCTGGCCGAATATCCTGAAACGGAATACGATGTATCTCTGCTCTTTGACGCAAACACAAAGTGGGAGACAATTCATTCCGCAATTATGAAAAAGGCCAACAGCGAAAAGCTAATCAAGGGCGCGTCCTTTGTTGACGAATACAAGGGCGCACAGGTGCCGGCAGGCAAGAAGTCGGTAACAATCAGACTTGTGGTCGGCTCAAATGAAAAGACGCTCAAAACCGAGGAAATCGAAAAGGCGGCAAATTCTATAATCAGAATGCTTGTACACACCGTCGGCGCAGAAGTAAGAACAAAATAATATAAAACTATCCCCGATGTACATTTTGCGGTGCACATCGGGGGTATTTTTGTGGATAAAATAATGTTACAAAAGCCAATATAACATTATTTTGTTCGGTATTTCGAATATTTTACACCTGTAAGGAGTAAAGCGGGAAATATATTGTATTGATTTTTCCGGATGTTAAAGTTAATACCAATCTAACAATAAGAAACAGGTTGAAATAAATAATTCAACCTGTTTTAAATAATCTTTAATTAAGAGAAGTGAAATTCATAAAATCTCAACGGCAACAACTATCAAGGTGTTTAACTTTACAGTAAATTTGATGTTAAAATTTGCATATTTCACACCGTAGATTCGGTCGCTGTCCTTGTGAAAGGCCGGGCGAGGGTCGTTTTGCAGAATTTGGGCGATTATATTTGCATATTCTCCGCATTTTTCCCACAGCAAATCCGGGTTTTGAATTTCGAGATGCCTGTGGCCGCCGTCGGTGGCTATACCGTGTCGGGAGATGTCGTGAATATCCCGCGGTATATACGGCTTTATGTCATATATTTTTGTGCCGTCTCGCATATCTGCGCCCAGCACCGTCAGCACCGGGCCTTTTTCCGTCAATTCGACGGATTTGAGCCTCACCGACGACATACCGATGTGATTCGGCCTGTTGGGTGAGCGCGTTGCAAACACACCCTCGTACTTATTGCCGCCCAAGACCGGCGGTCTCACCGTAGGGGTGAAATTATCGCTTACCGGGCCGTCAAATTGCCATAAAATCCAGATGTAGTCGTAATTTTCCAGCCCTTTTACCGCTTCGTTCACATTGTACTTGCCGCAAAACCTGATTGTGCCGACCGAATCGGCAACGATACCGGCCTGTTTCGGTATACCGAATTTCTCCGGGTAGTCGGTGTGTATTTCAGCGATTATTTCCATCACATTTCGCTTTCCAGATAAAACATTGCCTGCGCCAGCCTTGCCGGTATATTGTCGCCGTGCTCACCGCTTGACCATTCGAATTTTACACAGGTCGGGTTGTCCAGCTTCCGCTCAAAAATTGTCTTTATCTCTTTTACCTGTCGGTTGAGGTTTGAAAACTCTTTAAGAAAGTCCGTCTGCTCTCTGTCGCCCATTGACAGATAGACGCAGCCGCTCGTAATCGGCAAATCACATTCTTTCAGCCGGTCAATAAGGCCCGGATACCAGACAGAGCCCGAGCACATACCCAGGTGGCCGAAATAGCCCTGTTTCATAAATGAGTAAAGCGCCGCCGCGCCGCCAAGCGAGTAGCCCACGATTCCTCTTTTTTCCGCCGGGAAATCAAGACCGTTTTCCTTGCAAAACCAAGGAATAATAGTCTCGGTCACATCTTTGAGATATTCGTCGGTTTTGCCTGTGAAAGGCGCTTGACCGCTGTAAATAGACGGCGCCGGCCACGGAGTGTATTCGTCGTAGGCGTTTTTCGGCTGAACGCAGATACATGCCAGCCCGTACTCTTTGCCGGTGTATTTTTCTATATATTCAAGCGAGCGGGCGAGAGTACCCGGTTTGTCTATGCACATGAAAAGCAGACCTTTCGGCGCCTTTGACGGCATATAGGTGCACACGCTTCTTTCACACATAATTGTGGATTGTACCATAAAATCATCTCCTAATTGTTCATATAATATAATTATACTTTACATTTTTATTTTATTAAACAAAAAATGTCACATTTCGTGTAGAAATATGTTGAAATCATTTGTGCAAATCAGCAAAATAAAAAGGGCAAAAAGCCCTTTTGGAAAGCAG
>JAQXIW010000055.1 GCA_029007985.1 Oscillospiraceae bacterium
ACGATATTCTTTTGCACGGACACACGCATGTGCCTGCATTTGAAAAAACAGATATGTGTATTTATCTGAACCCGGGCTCTGTTTCCATACCGAAAGAAAACAGCGCGCACGGTTATATGGCTATTTACGATGACCGTATCGAATACAAGGATTTGGACGGCAATACATACAGAACAGTCTTAAAATCAGAAATTTAACGGTTAAGTGCAGAACAGACATTGCCGAGCCGACTTTGTCGGGATATGTCGTTCTGCGCTTATATTATTTTTTGCCGTACCCCGTGTCAAAGTCCACAAGATACGACAGCTCTTTACCGCCGGAATACCTCTCGACATTTTCTAAAATTATATTTTCTATGTTTCTGACAGTCTCTTCGGCGTGGTGACCGCCGGATGTGTGAGGGGTGATTATTGCCATCGGCTCTTTCCAAAGAGGGTGCTCAGCCGGTAAAGGCTCCGGGTCGGTTACATCTAACAACGCGCCGTAAATCATTTTGGAATGCAGGGCTTCGCACAGAGCGTTGTTATCCACAGCGTTGCCTCTGCCCACATTTGCAATTACAGCGGTAGGCTTCATTTTTTCAAATCTGTCTTTTGTGAAAAGATACCTGGTGCTGTCGGAATTCGGCAGGCACAGGGCTACAATATCCATATTCGGCAACAGATTATCCAAACTATCCACAGTGTACAACTCTTTTACGTAATCCGGCTTTTTTGACCGGGTTCTTTTTATTGCATACACATTTGCGCCGAGCCGATTCATAATTTTGGCAAAATTAGAGCCAATATCTCCAAGACCTACAACAAGAACATTGCTGCCCGCGACGGTTTTGACTTTACCCTCGTCTCTCCAAAGTTGTTTTGACCGGTTGTCTCGGTAGAGATTCAGCTTTTTGTAAAGCGAAAATATGCCGGCTGTGAGATATTCGGCAATGGCGTGGCCGTAAGCACCGGTTGCATTGGTGAGAACGGTTTTTGATTTGTCCAAAAGCTTTGCGTAGCGGTCGGCACCGGAGGATTCGAGCTGCAGCCATTTCAAATTACGGCATTTTGACAGCAATTCGTCCGACGGATTGCCCAGAATTATTTCGATTTTTTCGTATTCGGTGCCGTCGTTAAATTGATTTTTTGTTATTATACGGTATTTTTCGCCTAAAAGCGAAGATATTTTTTCAAAAGTTTCATCCGTCAAATCAACGAGTATAAGACATGAATTTTTCATATTTTTATCCTTTCATAACGGTTTGCGGCAAACAATTTTTTAACTCAAAAGTTTTGCCGTTGAGATAGAAGAGAGAATTATTTACACTTATGTTTTGAAATGTAAGAGAATATGCGCAAAGGATTTGGCTTTTTGACAGATTGCTCGGCCTGCCGTATTTTCTGTCGCCGACAATAGGCCGCCCCAAAAAAGAGAGATGCGCACGTATTTGATGAGTTCTGCCGGTATGAAGAGTACATTCGATTAAAAACATATTGTTTTTATGTGAAAAAGTATGAAATTCCGTTACTATTTCTTTGCTGTCGGGTATTTCCGTTTTGGAAACGGCGACCTTTTTTTTGGCTTTGTCTCTTTTCAAAAATGCCGTGTAAATGCCGTCCCTGATTTCCTTTTCCGTG
The DNA here is from genome assembly GCA_029007985.1 of Oscillospiraceae bacterium. Taxonomy (GTDB): domain Bacteria; phylum Bacillota; class Clostridia; order Oscillospirales; family Ruminococcaceae; genus RGIG3102. Next base: position 1,620 of record JAQXIW010000055.1, read on the forward strand.
ATGCAGAGATATTTTTTTACTATTCCGTTGTCTCTTATTATCTCATTCATATCCGCTAAAGAGCGATATTTTTTTGCGGCGATAATTATGCCTTCGGTACCCTGGTCAATTCTGTTGCACAGAGAAGGTGAAAATGTGTTTTCCGTTTCGGGCCGATATTCGCCCTTTTCGGTCAAATATCTTTTCAGCCAATCAACGACATTCGGCTCTTTTTTGTTATCGGAATGACACAGAAGCCCGGCAGGTTTATTGATGAGAATGATGTTGTCGTCTTCGTAAATAATATCGAGTTTTATTTCCGGCTTTTCAAATTGCTCGGTTTCGGCGCGGGCGGGGAAAAATTCATCGTTTATGTACATTTCAATCAGGTCGCCGCACATTATACGGTAGTCTTCGCTTTGCTTTTTGCCGTTAATTTTTATTCTTTTGTTGCGAAACGCCTTTCTTATGAGCCCTTTCGGCATATTAGGGCATTGCTTTTCCACAAAGCGCAAAAGCCTGACGCCCTCATCGTTTTTTACGGCTGTAAAACTTTTCATAAGTTATATATCCTACTTTAATTTTTGCTGTATTTATGGTATAATAGTTTATTACAGATTATATCATTTATAATCAAAAAAATAAACATACAAATACTTAACATGGGGGCTTTATGAGTATTCACGACGGACACAGACAGAGAATGAAAGCGAAGTTTTTACAGTCCGGACTTGAAAATTTTGATTCCCACAACATTTTGGAAATACTGCTGTATTATGCTTTACCGAGGTCGGATACTAACGAAGTTGCACACAATTTGATAAACCGATTCGGCAGTCTTTCCGCCGTGTTTGACGCCCCGATTGAGGAGCTGTGCAAAGTCGGCGGCCTCAGCGAACATTCCGCCATACTGATAAAATTAGTGCCGGAGATATACTCTGCTTACAGTATAGATAAACTCAAAAACATAAAAACAATAAAAACATCAAAAGAAGCGGGCGAATATTTTGTCCCGAGATTTGCCGCTAAAACAACGGAAGAAGTGTGGATAGCACTGCTCGACGATAAATATAATATTGTAAAATGCGTCAAGGTAGGCTCGGGCAATGTAAATTCGACGCGGATATCCGTTAAGAACATCATTGCGGAAACGACAAAATCCGGGGCGACAAATGTTATGATACGGCACAATCACCCGGCGGGCGTAGCCTTGCCGTCAAAAGATGATATTTCTCTGACGGAAAAAATAAATCTCGCACTTAAACTTGTTGATGTCAAACTGCTTGACCACATAATAGTTGCAGACGGCGACTATTATTCAATGGCAGACAATTCAAAACTCGATATTTTCAAATAAAGGTAAAATGGATAAATTTGTTCTGAAAAGTGATTATACGCCTACCGGCGATCAGCCTCAGGCTATTGAAAAAATAGCTCGGGGCATAGAAAAGGGTATGAAAAGCCAGATTATGCTCGGCGCAACGGGCACAGGCAAAACATACACAATGGCTCAGATTATTCAAAAGGTAAACAGGCCGACTCTCGTTTTAGCGCACAACAAAACTTTGGCGGCTCAGCTTTGCACGGAGTTTAAGGAATTTTTTCCTGACAACGCAGTGGAATATTTTGTGTCCTACTACGATTATTATCAGCCGGAGGCATACATTCCGTCGACGGATGTATACATAGAAAAAGACTCGGATATAAATGAGGAAATCGACCGCCTGCGACACAGTGCAACGGCGGCGCTTTCCGAGAGGAGAGATGTGATAATCGTCGCCTCGGTATCCTGTATTTACTCTCTCGGCGACCCTATCGACTATCGCGAAATGGTTGTCTCTCTGCGTCCGGGCAATCGGATGTCAAGAGAAGATTTAATGAAAGCATTAGTAAAATTGCAGTATGAGAGAAATGATATAAATTTTGTCCGCAATAAGTTCAGAGTAAGGGGAGACACCGTCGAAATTTTCCCGGCCTACTCACAGGATACGGCGATTAGAGTTGAATTTTTCGGCGATGAAATAGACAGAATCCGAGAGATTAACGCTTTGACCGGCGATGTAAAGGCAACTGTAAATCATGTTGCGATTTTCCCGGCGAGCCACTACATTGTCTCGGATGAAAAAATGAAAGTTGCCCTTGAAAAAATCAGGGACGAGATGGACGGTCAGGTAAAGAAGTTTACCGAAGAAGGCAAGCTCATTGAGGCACAGAGAATTTCACAGCGCACCCAATACGATATGGAAATGCTACAGGAAGTCGGAATGTGCAAGGGTATTGAAAACTATTCCGCAGTCTTTTCCGGCAGAAAACCGGGCGAAACCGGTACTACATTGCTGGACTATTTCCCGGACGATTTCTTGCTGTTCATAGACGAAAGCCATGTTACCGTACCTCAAGTAGGGGCCATGTACGGCGGAGACTATGCCAGAAAGAAAAATCTGGTTGAATACGGTTTTAGACTTCCGAGCGCATTTGACAACAGACCTCTGAAATTTGAGGAATTTGAAAAAAAGATAAACCAAACGGTTTTTGTCAGCGCGACGCCGGGTAAATACGAGCGAGAACACGCAGAGCAAACGGTTCAGCTCATCATCAGACCTACGGGACTTGTCGACCCGGAAATCATTGTAAAGCCAGTCGAGGGTCAGATAGAAGACCTGCTCGGCGAAATCAATTTGAGAATACAGCGCAACGAAAGGGTGCTCATTACCACTTTGACAAAGAAAATGGCGGAGGATTTGACGGACTATCTTTCAGGCAAAAAGATAAAAGTCAAATATATGCATCACGAAGTCGACACATTCGAGAGAATGGAGCTCATCCGCGATTTGCGCTTGGGAACAATAGATGTTTTAGTAGGTATAAACCTTTTGAGAGAGGGCTTGGACTTGCCTGAGGTGTCTCTTATCGCCATTCTTGACGCGGATAAAGAGGGCTTTTTGAGAAGCGAAACATCCCTCATTCAAACGATAGGCAGAGCGGCGAGAAATGTAAACGGTCAGGTCATAATGTACGCCGACACCGTTACGGATTCAATGGAAAGAGCGATTACCGAAACATACCGCCGCCGTGAAATACAGATAAAATACAACGAAGAACACGGGATTGTGCCGCAGACGGTTAAAAAAGACATACGCGGCATAATCGAAATATCTCAAAAAGAAAACGCCCCTACAAAACAGACTAAACGCATGTCCAGGGCGGAAAGAGAGCAACTGATAGAAAAGCTCACAAGAGAAATGAAAGACGCCGCAAAAATTCTCGAATTTGAACATGCGGCTTATTTGAGAGACAGAATAGAAAAACTGAGAAAAATGAAATAGGTGAAAAATGGCAAATAATCAAATAGTTATCAAAGGCGCAAAAGAAAACAACCTCAAAAACATTGATTTGACTTTGCCGAGAGACAAACTCATCGTGATGACCGGCCTGTCCGGCAGCGGCAAATCCTCTCTCGCATTTGATACGATATACGCGGACGGACAGAGAAGATATATGGAAAGTCTGTCGTCCTACGCCCGAATGTTTCTCGGGCAGATGGAAAAGCCGAATGTGGAGTCAATAGAGGGACTTTCGCCGGCTATATCCATAGACCAGAAAACCACATCGCACAATCCGCGCTCCACAGTCGGCACGGTAACGGAAATATATGATTATTTAAGACTTCTCTATGCCAGGATAGGTATACCTCATTGCCCTATCTGCGGCAGAGAAATAAAGCAGCAGACGGTAGACCAAATGGTAGATCGGGTTATGGCAATTGAGCCGGGTACTCGTTTTCAGGTTTTGGCGCCTGTTGTCAAAAGCGCAAAGGGTACGCATGTAAAAGAATTTGACGCCGCCAAAAAATCGGGCTTTACCAGAGTGAGAGTTGACGGCAATATTTACGACCTGGACGAAACAATTTCTTTGGAAAAGAATAAAAAACATTCTATTGAAATCGTCGTAGACAGACTGGCAGTAAAAGAGGGTATCGAAAGCCGTCTGACTGGCTCCATTGAAACAGCGCTTTCGTTGACGGGCGGAACAGTTATTATAGATATAATCGACGGCGAAGAGCTGCTTTTTTCACAAAATTATGCCTGTCCGGAGCACAATATATCAATAGACGAGCTCTCGCCGAGGATGTTTTCTTTTAACAATCCTTTGGGCGCGTGCGAAAAATGTACCGGTCTCGGTGTGTATCTGAGAGTAGACCCGGATTTGATAATCCCGAACAAAGAGTTGTCAATAAACCAGGGGGCAATAAAAGCGGGAGGATGGTACTATTATGAAGGCTCGGTTGCCGATATGTACTATAAAGGACTGGCAAAAAAATATAAGTTCAGTCTGTCCACCCCGGTTAAAGAACTGGGAAAAGACGCCTTAAAAGCTATTCTCTACGGTACAAACGGCGAAAAGCTGGAAATGGAGAGAGCCTCCGACAAGGGAATGAGCAAATATGTAACGGATTTTGAGGGCATTATTCCAAACCTTGAACGCCGTTTCAGAGAGACTAACTCAAATTGGGTGAGAGAAGAAATATCCGGTTTTATGTCGAGTATCGAATGTCCGGATTGTCACGGCAACAGGCTGAAACCTATAATACTGGCTGTGACGGTGGGCGGAATAAGCATTGCCGATTTCACAAAAATGTCCGTCAGGGACGCTCTCAAATTTTTGGATAATTTGAAACTCACCGAAAAAGAAGAGATGATTGCCCACTCTATTATCAAAGAGATTAGGGCAAGACTGGAATTTATGCAGAATGTGGGGCTGGAATATCTGACTCTGCGGAGAAACGCACAGACTCTGTCCGGCGGCGAAAGCCAAAGAATAAGACTTGCAACTCAAATCGGCTCATCTCTTGTGGGTGTTCTGTATGTACTTGACGAGCCTTCTATAGGTCTTCACCAAAGAGACAATGAAAAGCTTATAGATACACTTAAAAGGCTTAGAGATTTGGGCAATACTCTTATCGTTGTTGAACACGACGAAGACACAATAAGGGCGGCAGACCACATTGTAGATATCGGCCCCGGAGCAGGCGTACACGGCGGCGAGATAGTGGCACAGGGTACATGCGAAGATATTATAGCCTGTGAGAACAGCATCACCGGCCGGTATTTAAGCGGCAAAAAGTTTATACCGGTGCCGGAGAAGCTGCGCGAGGGCAACGGAAAGTATCTGAAAATAGTCGGTGCAAGACAAAATAACCTAAAAAACATTGATGTCACAATACCGCTGGGCAAATTTGTTTGTGTTACCGGTGTTTCCGGCTCCGGCAAATCATCACTGATAAATGAAATTCTCTACAAAAAAGCGGCTGCCGAGCTGAACGGGGCAAAGACCAGACCGGGTAAGCACGACAGGATAGAGGGTCTTGAAAATTTAGACAAAGTCATTTTCATAGACCAAAACCCAATAGGCAGAACCCCTCGTTCCAATGCGGCGACATATACCGGGGTATTTACGGATATCCGTAACCTTTATGCAATGACAAACGACGCCAAAATAAGAGGCTACAACGCCGGCAGATTTTCATTTAACATAAAAGGCGGTCGCTGTGAGGCGTGCGAAGGCGACGGCATATTAAAAATCGAGATGCACTTTTTGCCGGATATTTATGTTCCGTGTGATGTCTGCAAAGGTAAAAGGTACAACAGGGAAACTCTTGAAGTTAAATATAAAGACAAAACCATATCCGATGTGCTGGAAATGACTGTTGAACAGGCAATGGCGTTTTTTGAAAATCACCCTAAGATATACAGAAAAATCAAAACGCTTTACGATGTGGGCTTGGGATACATCACTCTCGGCCAAAGCGCAACCACTCTTTCCGGCGGTGAAGCTCAGAGAGTCAAACTTGCAAATGAACTGCAAAAAATACAGACCGGCAGAACTCTTTATATTCTGGACGAACCTACCACAGGACTTCACACCCGGGACGTACACAGACTCATAGAAGTTTTGCAAACTCTGCGGGACGCCGGCAACACGGTAGTGGTAATTGAGCACAACCTGGACTTGATAAAAGTTGCAGACCATATAATTGATATAGGCCCGGAGGGCGGCGACGCGGGCGGACAAATAGTCGCCGAGGGCACACCGCGGCAAATATGTAAAAACAAAAAGTCCTTTACCGGTCAATTTTTGAAAAAATATCTGAAAACAGGGAGACAGAAGTGAACTATCGGGAAAGCGTCAGAAATATTTTAATCGAGAAATTCGAAACAATTCCTTTGGCTAATGTTTTGACCTTCGGTTGCGCACAAAACGAAAACGATTCGGAAAAAATACGAGGTATGCTTTACAGCCTGGGCTATCGGATGACGGACGAGCTCGAAAAGAGCGATATAGTCGTCTATAACACCTGCGCGATTAGAGAAAACGCCGAGCTTAAAATATTCGGCAACATAGGTAAGATAAAGGCGCTGAAAAAGCAAAACCCGAATATGATTGTCGCAGTATGCGGCTGTATGGTAATGCAGCAGCACATTGTGGATAAAATCAAAAAGAGTTATCCTTTTGTAGACATCGTTTTCGGCGTAAATGCGGCGGAACTTTTACCGGAACTGATTTACAAATGTTACAGCGAAAGAAAAAAGCAGATTTTAGCGCCGGAGGACAGAACGGAAATAATTGAAAATTCGCCGGTGCTGAGACAGAGCAATGTCAAGGCGTCAATTTCAATAATGTACGGCTGCGACAATTTCTGTTCTTACTGTATTGTCCCTTATGTAAGGGGCAGAGAGAGAAGCCGCAAGCCTCGGGATATTCTCAACGAATTTACAGAGCTTGTAAATCGGGGTTATAAAGACATCACTCTTTTGGGCCAAAATGTAAATTCATACGGCAAAGGGCTGGAAGAAAAGGTGGACTTTGCGGATTTGCTTTCGATGCTTTGCAAGGTCGAGGGCGAATATGTAATTCACTATATATCATCTCATCCGAAAGACTTTTCAAAAAAGGTGATTGACGTTATTCGAGACAACCCTCAAATATCGCGCCGGATACATTTGCCGATACAGTCGGGCAACAACCGCGTATTAAAGGAAATGAACAGAAAATACACGGTTGAAAAATATATGGAGATAGTAAATTACGCCAGAGAACAAATACCGGATGTGACATTTTCAACGGATATAATAGTCGGTTTTCCCGGTGAAACCTTTGAGGAATATCTCGACACGGAAAATCTGTGCAAACAGGTGAGATTCACCCAAATTTTCAATTACATTTACTCAAAGAGAATGGGCACAAAAGCAGCCCAAATGCCGGATACCGTGACGCACAAAGAAAAATCCGAATGGCTCAACAGGCTTATTAAAGTCCAACAGCAAATTACTTTTGACTATTTGAACGACTGCATAGGTAAAGAATACCGAGCTCTCGTCGAAGAAAAACACGACAAGCTATATACTTGTAGACTGAAAAATAATTTTGTAGTAAAATTATTTTGCAAGGACGATATTCTCAATCAATTTGTGAATGTCAGAATTACAGGTAAAACAGGTACCAGCCTTACGGCTGAACTCATAAAAACAGAAAGGTGACAATTATGGAAAACGACATCATTTTGGAATTCAAACTTTTGGCAAAAAAACTTCAGAGCGACGACAGACTGGTCTATCTTGAACAGGCAAAGAGAATGAACGATATGGACCGGGAGCTGCAGGAACTTATCTCTAAACTCAACATCGTTCAGATGAATTACAGAATTGAAGCTGTAAAAGAAGAAAAGAACGAAGAAAAAATCAATGAGCTCTATGAAGAATATATGTCAATTTATAAAGAAATTATGGCAAATGACAGTATGATTTCTTATAATGAATGTAAAAACGAAGCAGACAATCTCAGAGCGTTTATCAGCGCCATAATCGACGCCGCATTTGACGGCGGCGACCCAATGCTCGTTGAAATGCCGGCAGGCGGCTGCGGCGGGGATTGCTCAAGCTGCTCGGGTTGTTCTAACGGATAAAATTTTTGTAAGGCGGTGTTAATTTGGCAAATCTTTCGCCGATGATGCAGCAATATCTTGCTGTAAAAGAAAAGCATAAAGACCATATTGTATTTTTCAGAGTGGGCGATTTTTATGAAATGTTTTTTGACGACGCAATTTTAGCGTCAGAGGAACTCGAGCTCACCCTGACGGGCAAGGATTGCGGTTTGCCCGAGAGAGCGCCGATGTGCGGCGTGCCTTACCATGCCTGTGAAACATATATTCAAAAACTGTTGGAAAAAGGCCACAAAGTCGCAATCTGCGAGCAGACAGAAGAGCCGACAAAGGGTAAGACTTTGGTAAACAGAGATGTAATCAGAGTAGTTACTCCGGGTACGGTTATGGAAAACAGCATGCTCGACGAGAGCAAAAACAACTATATATGTTCTCTATATATAAAAGACAGTACCGCGTGGGTCTGTTTTTGCGATATTTCCACCGGCACTATGCAAACCACCGTTGTGGAGCACGGCAATTTTGAAAATGACTTAAAGTCGGAATTGTTCAAATATTCCCCTAAAGAAATTATCATCAATTCACGGCTGCTTGAACTTAAATGGCTCACGGAATACATAAAAAATATTTTACAATGCTCCGTAGAGCTGTATGACGACAGCGACTACAACGACTATGCTATAGACGAAGCCGTAAAAAAACAGTTCGGTAAATCTTTTGACCGGAACACGGACCGCTGTCTTTGGCAGCTCATAGACTATTTGTCAAAAACACAAAAAATCGGCGTGGAAAAACTCGACGATGTAGACAGCTACTCTCGGGAAAACTATATGAAGCTTTCATATACTACCACGACGAATTTGGAAATATTTGAAACCATTCGCTCAAAAGAGAAAAAAGGCAGTCTTCTCTGGGTGCTCGACAGCACAAAGACAAGCTTCGGTAAGAGAATGATGAGAAAAGTCATATCTGCACCGCTTACCGATAAAAACCAAATAGAGCAAAGGCTTAACGCCGTCGAATACTTCAATCAAAACCCTATTTTGAGAATGGATATTCAAAACCTGCTCAAAAACATTCGGGATATGGAGAGACTGTGTACTCGCGCCTCATTCGGAAACGCAGGCCCGAGGGATGTTTTTTCTCTGTCCTCGTCTATCAAGGCAATTAAGCCTGTTAAAGACCGGCTTTCCCAGTCGACAGACGAACTTATATCCAAGTTGAACGCCGGAATTGACGACTTGGCCGACTTGGGCGATATTCTAAACAGGGCTATTATTGAAAACCCGCCCGTCACTACAAAAGACGGCGGTTTTATCAAAGACGGCTACGATGAAAGCGTGGATAAATACAGACATCTTGTAAATGACAGTATGAGCATTCTCGCCGACATTGAAACAAAGTTAAAGCGGGAAACAGGTATCCCTAAACTTAAAATAGGATACAACAGAGTTTTTGGGTATTATATTGAGGTTTCGAGATCTTATGCGGATATGGTGCCGGACACCTTTATTCGCAAACAGACTCTCGCCGGCGCCGAAAGATATATTACCGAGGAATTAAAAAATCTTGAGCAGGAAATTTTTTCAGCTAACGTAAAATTGCTTGCAAGGGAAAAACAGCTGTACCGGGAATTGCTGACTAAAATCAGCGACGCCGCCGACAGAATTCTGTCGACCGCAAAATCGCTGGCAATGATAGATGTTTTGACATCGTTTTCCTATGTCGGACAAAAAAATAACTATATTAAGCCTAAAATTACCGACGGCGACAGATTGCTTATAAAGGACGGCAGACACCCGGTGGTTGAAATGCTGTCAAAAGAAGAGGTCTTTATACCGAATGACTCCCTGCTCGACTGCAAACAGAACAGAGTCAATATAATCACCGGCCCGAATATGGCGGGCAAATCCACATACATGAGACAGGTGGCGCTGATTGTGATTATGGCTCAGATTGGATGTTTTGTACCGGCAAAAGAAGCTGAAATACCTATTTGCGACGCCGTTTTCACAAGAGTAGGCGCATCCGACGACCTTTCCAGCGGCAGAAGCACATTTATGGTAGAAATGAGCGAGGTCTCGGATATACTCAAAAATGCGACAGCAAAAAGTTTGGTTATTCTCGACGAAATCGGCCGCGGCACTTCTACATTTGACGGCATGTCGATAGCAAAAGCCGTCGTCGAGTATATAAACAACGAAAACAATATTGGCTGCAAAACTCTTTTTGCCACACATTACCACGAGCTCACGGAAATGGAAGACAGTCTGCACGGCATTGTCAATTACAACATTGCCGTAAAGAAAAGAGGCGACGACATCACTTTTTTGAGAAAAATTGTGAGAGGAGGCGCCGACGACAGCTACGGTATACAAGTCGCAAAACTTGCCGGCATACCGGATTCTGTAACAGAGCGAGCTAAAGAAATATTAAAAGAGCTGACAGACAACGCCGAAAGAGAAAAAATGGCGGTGAGACAGCTATCCTTTGAAGACGCATATATTTCGGTAGGCAAACCGGACGACAGTCTGCCGGACGAAATAAGAGATGAACTCTCAAAAATAGATGTAAATGTTTTGACGCCGATAGAGGCTCTGAACATCTTATACAAATTAAAATCCATGATATAAAGGCAGGTGAGACAAACGGCGGTAATAAATATTCTCGACAAACAGACAGCCGAGCTTATTGCAGCGGGCGAGGTGGTCGAAAGACCGGCCTCGGTCGTTAAAGAACTGACGGAAAATTCAATAGACGCCGGGGCAAGCAAAATAACGGTGGATATTGAGAGCGGCGGTATAAAAAAGATAACGGTACAGGACAACGGCTGCGGTATAGACAGCGAATATGTACGCACCGCCTTTGTCAGACACGCCACAAGTAAAATCAGCACAAAAAACGATTTAGACAATATACATTCACTCGGATTCAGGGGTGAGGCTTTACCTTCCATTGCCGGAGTATCAAAACTCACTCTCACAACAAAGACTGAATACCGGGATTTTGCGATAGAGTACAAAATTCGGGGCGGTGAAGAAGTATCTTTTGAGATAAAACCGTTTGTAAACGGAACTCGCTTTACAGTCAGGGATTTGTTTTACAACACCCCGGCAAGAATGAAATTCTTAAAAAAGGACGCTACGGAAGCCGGTTATGTTCAGGATATTGTCACTAATCTTGCATTGTCAAAGCCGTCGGTATCTTTTTCCTTTATTAAAGACGGAAAAGGGATATTCAACACAATCGGCGACGGCAACCTGTTAAATACGATTGCCAGCTTATTTTCAACCGAGTTTTCAGATACTCTGACAGCCGTGGATTACAGCGACGATAAATACAGAATAAGCGGATATGTGACCTATCCTCATTCCTCGAGACAGTCTCGAAATATGCAATTTTCCTTTGTAAACGGCAGATTTGTAAAGAACAAGACAATAATTGCCGCGGTAGAAAACGCTTATAAAGGCACCGTAATGTCGGGTAAATTCCCGGGGTATGTATTGAATATAGATATGCCTTTTGAACTGGTGGATGTCAATGTTCACCCGGCAAAAACCGAGGTGAGATTTGCCAACGACAGCGAAGTTTTCGGCGCCGTGTACAGAGCAGTAAAAAACGCTATAACCGGCGATGTAACTCTGAAACAATATACATTCAAACAGCAAACGGCGTTTGACAGTGATTTCAACAATGTAAAGCAAACTGACTTTACAGATAAAAAGTCTCATTTTTATATCAACAATTCGACGGAAAACACAAACACAAGCGACGGCAAATATCAAACTCTGTCTATAAGCCTTAATATTTCGGACAAAAAAGACGATTATTTTGAAAAGTTTATAACACCTCAAATTGAAGAGAACACGGCAGATGTTTTTCGCTCAGAGCCCGTCGAAAAGTATAAGACAAAAAAAGACGCGGATTTTAGGGCGCCTGATAATCTTTCTTACAATGTTTGTCAGGAGGTTAAAACCGATGCCGCATATCACGAAGAATATCGGGAAGACATAAGAGTAATCGGGCAGATTTTTGACACATATATTCTCTGTGAAAGCAACGATGAACTGACAGTAATTGACAAACACGCGGCACACGAGAGAATTCTATATGAAAAGTTGATGTCAAATCAAAAGGCGGCTAAACAAATGCTGCTTACACCTCAAACCGTCAGATTAAATCGGGCGGAAAAGGCGGCTATTGCGGAGAATTCACAGCTGCTTTCCGACGCCGGTTTTGAAATTGAAGAATTCGGCGAAACAGGTGTTGTGGTCAGGGCTATACCGATGTACATAACAAACGACGACCCCGGCGATTTGGTAGCCGAGATAGCATATAACCTGTCAAACGGTAATTTATCCGATTTCAGCGAAAAAATCGAGTGGGTATTCCATTCCGTCGCCTGCAGAAGCGCAATTAAAGGCGGCGATAAATCCGAGATTAACCGGCTGACCCGGTTGGTCAGGGATATTAAAGAAAAGAAAATACCTTTGTACTGTCCGCACGGCAGACCTATTATCATATCAATCAGCAGAAAGGACTTGGAAAAGCAGTTTGGCAGATAAAAAGAAAATAGTGGTGATTTGCGGCCCGACCGCCGGCGGAAAAACCGGGCTTTCATTGAAAATTGCCGAAAACTTTTGCGGTGAGATAATTTCTGCCGATTCCATGCAAATTTATAAAAACCTTGACATAGGCACGGCGAAAGCCACAAAGTATGAGCAGTCCGTTGCAAAACACCATTTGATAGACATATTAGAGCCTACCGAGCCTTATAATGTTCAGCTGTTTGTCAAATCCTGCGCGGAAAAAATTGATTTGATATCCTCCCGGGGAAAATTGCCGATTGTAGTAGGAGGCACGGGGCTATACATAGAAAGCCTTATAAACGGTATTTCTTTTTCTGACCAGGACGACAACACAAAAACAAAACAACGGCTAAAAAAAGAACTTTCCCAATACGGAAAGGAACACATGTATTCCGAGCTGTGCCGCATAGACCCGGAATACGCAAAGACAGTCCACCCGAACAACACTGTGAGAGTGTTGCGAGCAATAGAAATATACAGGTTGACGGGAAAGACTATGTCGGAGCAGATAAAAAACTCGAAACCGGCTCAAAAGCCGTACGACGCACTGATTATAGGGCTGAATTTTCACGACAGGCGGACACTGTACGACAGAATCAACCGCCGCGTAGATTTAATGATGAACGACGGCTTGCTAAAAGAGGCCGAATATGTCTACAAAAACAGAGACAGTTTCAAAACCTGCGTTTCCGCCATCGGATACAAGGAATTTTTTCCGTATTTTGACGGAAATGCCGAATTGTCCGAATGTGTTGACAAGCTGAAACAGTCGTCGAGAAATTACGCCAAACGACAGCTGACTTGGTTTAACAGAATGGCCGATGTCGTATGGCTTTACCCGGAAGACAGCGATTATATTGAAAAAGCAGAAAAATTAGTTAAAGATTTTTTGGAATAGTTATGGCAAATACCGAAAACAAAACAGAATACAAATCTCGCAAAAAGAAGAGAAAACCTATTTTTCTGCTTTTGTTTATTTTTGCGGCTTTTTTTCTGACGGCACAGGCTTATGCCGTAAACTACAACAAAATCGACACCGTAAAAGCGGCCGAGGGCTATATAAATGACAGCATAGTTTCACAGGGCATTGTTTGCCGCACGGAAGTGCTGTTGACTCACTCCTCCGGCGGCGTGGTAGACTATCTTGTATCGGACGGCGAGAGAATATCAAAAAACAATCTTGTTGCAAATGTCTATTCTGCAAAACGGGATGTTGAAAAAATGCATCTCATAAGAGATAAGCAAAAGACAAAAGACAATTTCGACACTCTTATCGGCTATTCCACAGGCGGCACATTCGATGTGTCGGTAACAAAAAAACAGCTTTCGAGCCGGATATGTGAGCTGTCGAGGATGACCGCCGCAAAAGACTATCGGGGTCTTAGCGATGTTCTCATTGACCTGTCTTTGAATCTCAACAGGATAGATGTTGCAACGGGCGAAGAGACCGATTACAACGTCGCTAAGGCTGTGACAGACAACGAAATCGCCCGGCTCAGCGGCGGTGTCGGCGGCATAGCAGAAAGCCTTTATTCAAGCAAAACCGGCTATTTTATCGGCAAAGCAGACGGATACGAAAACATTCGGAAAGTTCGGTATTTTGAAACCGTTTCAGCCGAAGAGGGTGAAAGCATCATTTCTTCACCCGCCGAATATCCGGTAGATAACGGAGTGTACGGAAAGGTTATCACCGACTACAAGTGGGATTTATGTCTGTACATCGATACGGACAAAGCGGAGAATCTCTATGTGGGTAAGACGGTTAATATATCGATATCCGTACCGGACAATGAATACTACAAAGGCTCCGTCACAAAACTGATTGAACAGGGTGATAAAACTTTTGTCGCCGTTCAATGCTCGGTTATGACTCCGGAGGCCCGGAGCAAACGAATAACCGACTGTGAAATATTGTTCAAACAGTACACCGGTATTAAAATACCGAAAACGGCTCTTCATTTTGAAAAAAGAACCGACGAAAACGGAAACACCTATGACGCAATGGGCGTATATGTGATATACTCAAATGTGGTGCAATTTAAGCGAGTCACTCCGCTGTGTGAAGATGACAAGTATGTGATTGTTCCTTTGAACACAGAAAAAGGGACAAATGAAGTTAAGTTATACGATTCAATAGTTGTGAAAGGTAGGAATCTTTACGATGGAAAATACTTATAAACTGTTTGATTACGACATTGAGGAAAATGTTAAAAGATGCAGAGAAGAAATTGCCGAGGCTTGCATCAAGTACGGCAGAAAGCCTGAGGACATAACTCTCATGGGAGTGTCAAAGACACAGACCGTCGACGCAATAGAGAGGGCATACAATGCCGGAATAACCCTTTTCGGCGAAAATCGCGTTCAGGAATTACAGCGGAAAGCCGATTTTTTCTCATCTCACAATGTGCCGTGTCATATCATCGGCTCGCTCCAGACCAACAAAGTAAAATATTTGCCTCGGCTTACGGACACAATCCATTCGGTGGACAGCGTCAAGCTTCTCAACGAAATTGAAAAGCAGTACGGCAAAGCGGGAAAAAATTGCAACATCCTTTTGGAAATCAACATAGGCAACGAGGAGAGCAAGGGCGGCATAAGCTGCGACCGGGCGGCAGAAATAGCATATCTTATGCCGGAGTACAAAAATGTCGTCCTCAAAGGTCTTATGTGCGTTCCTCCCCGTTTGGAAGACGAGAGCGTAAGAAAGTATTTTGAAAAGATGAGAAAATTATTTGTTGACATATCAGATAAAAAATTAGATAATATAAATATGTCAATACTGTCTATGGGTATGTCCGGTGACTACCCGTATGCCATTGCGGAGGGCAGTACCCTCATTCGTGTGGGCAGAGGTATTTTCGGCGAAAGAAACTATAATAACGTATAAAAAGGAGTTCAGTTATGGGCGTTTTTGATAAAATCAGACGCGGCTTCGGAATTGACGACGAAGACGAATTTGAAGAAGAATACGATGAATCGGTTGAAGAGGAAGATACACCTGTCGAGAACACATATAAAGCGGATTTTTCACAGAACACACAGCCTGCCGCAACAAAGAGGGATAAGCCTGTCGTGACAGCTGTTGCTTCCGGCAGACCGCAGTATGTGCTGGTAAAGCCGGTCTCTTTCGGCGAGGCGGTAGATATTGCCGATAACATCAACCTTAAAAAGACGGTCGTGCTCAATCTTGAAGAATGTGAAGTTGATACAGCGAGAAGACTTGTCGACTTTTTGTCAGGCGTTGCATATGCCAATGCGGCAAATTTGTATAAAATTGCAAATTCCACATTCCTTATTACGCCTGAAAATTCGGATAATTCCGGACTTGATTTGTTTGAAGACAAAGGAAGCTACTAATTGAGAGGCTTTATTCCGCCTGTCGACAGCGAAGAGATTATGTTTTACAAAAAAGCGTACTCTCTTTGCGAGAGGGCCGAGAAAACCGGGAGAAAGGTGTTTTCCGCATTTCTGGATTTGAGACATAAGGAGCTTTTCATTTCGCGGTTTAACAAATTCGGCGGCTTAAAACTGTCGTTCTATGCCGGCTATGCCGGAGATTTTGAGCGCTGTATTGCCTGCGTTCACACAGAGTATGACGAGCCGCTTGATTACGACTATCCGATATGCGTTTTGCACTCATACCTGTATGACGGTGAAAAGCTCACCCACAGAGATTTTTTG
This sequence comes from Oscillospiraceae bacterium, assembly GCA_029007985.1. GTDB lineage: Bacteria > Bacillota > Clostridia > Oscillospirales > Ruminococcaceae > RGIG3102. The sequence continues at coordinate 17,808 of JAQXIW010000055.1, forward strand.
GGCTCGCTGATGGGACTTATGATAAAGAGAGACTATATCGGCGACATATTGGTATCCGACAGCGAATGTTTTATTGTTTGCCACACAAATATGGCAAGTATTATTAAAGAAGAGCTGCGTACAGTAAAACACAGCAGCACATCATTTGAAGAATGGTACGAAAGCGTCGAATACACAAGACCGATACGGCAGAAAAAAGATGTCACCGTGGCGTCTCTGCGACTTGACGCCGTGCTCAGCGCTGTTTTGAACGCAAGCCGTAACGAAACATCCCGGATGATAAAACAGGGAAATGTCGCCGTAAATCATTTGACGGCAAAGAAATCCGATTTTGAGATGTTCGACGGAGATGTTATATCCGTAAGGGGCAAAGGAAAATACAAAATATTTTGCAGCGGCGGTAAAAGCAAAAAAGACAGATTATTTATAACTTATATAAAGTATTAGGAGGACAAAGATGTTCACATCAGAGGAAATTCGTCAAATTACATTTGAAAAGGGTATGCGCGGCTACAGACCGGAAGATGTAGAGTCGTTTATTGATAAAATTGCGGATGAATTTGCCGCGCTTGAAAAAGAAAGAGACGAATTGCAGGAAAAACTGTACATTCTTGCCGAAAAAATCGAACAGTACAAATCTGATGAAGAAAGCATCAAGACTACTCTTATCAATGCACAGAGACTTGGTGAGAGCATTATTGCCGATGCAAAGGTCAAAGCCGACACCTTGGAAAAAGAGTCGATTAAGAAAAAGAACAACATCATAGCTTCGGCCTATGCGGAAATAGAGGGCTATGAAAACACTGTTAAAAAGCTTCAGCAGGAGGCAAGTGATTTCAAACACCTTATTCTCGGACTTTACAAAGAGCACATTGAAACTCTCAGCAAAATCCCGGATGTAATCCCTGTCGAAGACGCAGATGAAGAAGCTGAGCCGACGGAAGATGTATCGGTTGAAAATGTCTCCGCCGAAGAAAGCACGGTAGAGTTTGAATTGCCGGCAGAAAGCGAAGAGCCTGTAAAAGAAGTAACAGAAGAAGAGCCTGAAGAAACATCTGAAAAATTTAATAAGATTTCTTCACTTTTTGACGGAGAATAATTAAGATTCAGAGGTTAGTGCGCTTGTACTAATCTCTTGTAATTTAGGGAGATACTATTGATTTATTCTTTAATTTCAATCGTTTTGCTGGTGGGCTTAGACAGATTCAGCAAAATTTTAGCTGTCAAATATCTGAGCGGCGGCACGCCTGTTACGGTTATACCCCATATCCTCGGGTTGAGATATACCGAAAACACGGGGGCAGCTTTCAGTATGCTCAGCAAAAACACGGATTTTTTGATAATCATTACGATTGTCAGCATGGCATTTTTGGTCTATCTTATTTTTATAAAAAAATACGGCACTGTAATTGAAAGAGCTTTGATGACCGTTGTTTTAGCCGGCGGTATAGGCAATCTCATCGACAGGATTGTCAGCGGGTATGTGGTGGACTACTTTGAGTTTCTGTTTATGAATTTTGCTGTTTTCAATGTCGCCGACATATACATCACCGTCGGAATAACTCTGTATCTTGTCTATGCTCTCTGTGAAGAGTATAAAAACAAAAAGGATAAAAAGAATGGATGAGATAATTTTCCGAATAGCAGAGGAAAACAGCAATGTCAGATTAGATACATTTATTTCTCAAAATACCGATTTTTCGCGAAATTCCGTTCAAATGCTCATCGACGAAAACAGGATTTCAGTCAACGGCAGACCGGAAAAGAAAAACTATAAAACAAGATTAAACGATGAGATAACAGTCAGTGTTCCGCCTCTCAGGGATGTCGATATTTTACCGGAGAATATCCCTTTGGACATTTATTACGAGGACGAGTATCTTTTGGTTGTAAACAAGCCAAAGGGAATGGTGGTGCACCCGGCAAACGGCAATTATACCGGCACGCTGGTAAACGCTCTTATGTATCATTGCAAAGACAGTTTATCCGGTATTAACGGCGAAATTCGACCGGGCATTGTCCACAGGATAGACAAGGACACAAGCGGTCTTTTGCTTGTGGCGAAAAATGATTTTGCCCATGAAAAATTGGCAGAGCAGTTTAAGGAGCACTCGATAAACCGCGTTTATAACGCCATTGTATACGGCAATATAAAAACAGATGAGGGGGACATTGACGCCCCAATCGGCAGACACAAAACCGACAGAAAAAAGTTTTGCGTCACAGAATTGAATTCAAAAAATGCCTTTACGCATTATAGAGTGCTTGACAGGCTGAATGGCTTTACACTTGTGGAATGTCGATTGAAAACCGGCAGGACCCATCAAATCAGAGTTCACATGCGGTATATCGGCCACCCACTTGCCGGAGATGAGGTTTACGGCCCGAAAAATGTTATCAAAGAGCTGTGCGGTCAGGCATTGCACGCCGGAGTTTTGGGGTTCGTTCACCCGGCGACAGGCGAGTATATGGAATTTCAGGCTCCTTGGTGCGAACAATTTACAAATTTTTACAATAAGGTCAAAAGTAGTTAAATGTCAAAAAACATAAGCGATATAATTGTAATAACCGACCTTGACAACACTTTGCTCACCGCAAAAGGCGGTATACCGCAATACAATGTTGATATGATTGGCAAATTTCAAAGCTTGGGCGGTAGGTTCACGGTCGCGACAGGGCGCAATGTCGAGGCAGTAAAAGTGTTGCTAAGTCAAATCAGCCTCAACGCCCCGGCTATCACATACAACGGAGGCGTTCTTTACGATTATCGGCACAACAGAATACTTTCAAAAAAAATATTGCCGGAATCGGCAAAGGAAGTTCTGAAAACCGTCATGCACTATTTCCCGAAGGTCGGCTGTGAAGTCATGGCAGACAATTTCAGGACATATTTGATAAACGCCAACGATTACACTTATAATCACCTTACTGACGAAAAGCTTAGTTATGTCGTTACCGATATAGACAGCGTTAAAAACGGGTGGATAAAAATACTGTTTGCCGACAGACAGCAAAATCTTTTGAAAATGCGGGATTTTTGCAAAACTCTTAAATGCGACGATTTGGATTTTATAATGACAGCCGACACCTATTTTGAAATAATGCCTAAGGGCGTGTCAAAAGGGGCGGCGCTGTACGATTTATGTAAGCGGTGCGGCATACCGAAAAACAACACTATTGTTGTGGGCGATTATTACAATGATATTGAAATATTGCAAAATGCCGGCTTGAGCGTTTGCGTGGCGAATGCACCGGAAGAAATAAAAAATATTTGTCAAATTGTTGTCCCGTCCTGTACAGACGGCGGCGTCGGACACCTTTTGGCTCAATTAATAGAAAATTTTTCTTAGGAGGTTTTTATGGACTCAAAAATAAAACTTGAGCTTGAAAAGCAGGCTAACGAAATCAGAAAAGATATTGTTACTGCCGTTCATTCAGCTAAAAGCGGTCATCCGGGCGGCTCACTTTCCTTGGCGGATACACTGACATATCTGTATTTTTATAAAATGAAAGTCGACCCGAAAAACCCGAAGGACCCGGACAGAGACAGATTTGTTCTCTCAAAGGGACACACAGCCCCGGCGTACTATTCCGTTTTGGCTGAAAAGGGCTTTTTCCCGAAGGAAGAGCTGCTCAAACTCAGAAAAGTCGGCGCAATGCTTCAGGGTCACCCGGATATGAAACATATTCCGGGTGTGGATATGACTACCGGCTCTCTCGGCCAGGGCATTTCCGCCGCTGTCGGCATGGCGTTGGGCGGCAAAATTCAAAATAAAGATTTTACCGTTTATGTGGCTCTGGGCGACGGCGAAATACAGGAAGGTCAGGTTTGGGAGGCATCTATGGCTGCCGCTCACTACAAGCTCGACAATCTCGTTGCCGTTGTAGACAACAACGGCTTGCAGATAGACGGCAATATAGCCGATGTTATGTCTCCGTATCCGATTACGGATAAATTTGCGGCTTTCGGTTGGAATGTCACCACCTGCGACGCCCACGATTTTGACAGCATTGACGCAGCATTTGAAAAGACAAAGGAAAAGAACGGCAAGCCTTGGGTAATTGTTCAGAAATCAATTAAAGGCAAAGGCGTTTCATTTATGGAAAATCAGGCGTCATGGCACGGCACAGCTCCGAACGACGAGCAGTATGCACAGGCTATGGCAGAGCTTGAAAAAATCGGCGAAGGACTGGGGGTTTAATCATTATGGCAGATGTAAAAAAGATTGCAACAAGAGAAAGCTACGGCAATGCCCTTGCCGAACTCGGCAAAGTTAATCCTGATGTTGTCGTTTTTGATGCCGACCTTGCCGGCGCAACAAAAACGGGCGTATTCAAAAAGGCATTTCCCGACAGATTTTTTGACTGCGGCATAGCCGAATCAAATATGGTCGGTCTCGCAGCCGGTATTTCAACAACGGGCAAAATTCCGTTTGTTTCTTCATTCGCAATGTTTGCCGCCGGCAGAGCTTTTGAGCAAATCAGAAATTCTGTCGGTTATCCGCATCTCAATGTAAAAATCGGTGCCACACACGCCGGTATTTCGGTAGGCGAGGACGGCGCAACGCATCAGTGCAACGAGGATATTGCCCTGATGAGAAGTATTCCGGGTATGGTGGTCATTAACCCTTGCGACGATATCGAGGCCAAACAGGCTGTTTTTGCTGCCGCCGAATATGTGGGCCCTGTCTATCTCAGATTCGGCAGACTTGCCGTACCGGTTGTGAACGATGAAAACTATAAATTTGAGCTCGGCAAAGGCGTCACTCTTAAAGAGGGCAACAGGGCGACAATTATCGCTACCGGTCTGATGGTTGCAAGAGCTCTCGACGCGGCAAAAATTCTCGAAGAAAAAGGAATTGACGTCAGAGTAATCAACATTCACACGATTAAGCCTATTGATAAGGACATTATTATTAAGGCAGCAAAAGAGACAGATTTTATTGTTACAGCCGAAGAACACTCGGTTATCGGCGGTTTGCACAGTGCGGTAACGGAGGTCACATCTCGGTATGCGCCATGCAAAGTCGTGCCTGTTGCGGTAATGGATGTTTTCGGTCAGTCCGGTCCTGCGGCACAACTTTTGGATGTTTACAATCTCAACGCCGACACAATAGTTGAAAAGGTTATGGCAAACATCAAAATTGAATCGGAAGAATAAACGGACGAAACAATTTGAACCTTATTTAATCAATACGATAATTTGATAGAATGAGAACCCCCGAAATCTTACGGTTTCGGGGGTTCATAGCGTTACAGTCTAATATTTGTTCTGTTTTTTGGGTTAATCGGTAAGGCATTATTTTGCGAGAGATACAATAATTACAACTCCGCCGCCGTCGTCAATAAGATTGACGCTGTTCCCGTTTGAGTCGCCCGCGCTGAATTCATAGCAAGTTCTGCCGTATCTTTCACCGATTTCGTTTTCGACAAGATTTTCCGTAAACCCGGAGTCTTTGAGCTGCTCGCAGTATTCGAGAATCATTTTGTGGGTGACATCCGCTATTCAAGGTCATATGATGATGCATTGAACAATCCATTATCATTCAAAGATAAGTTTACAAAAACTGTTGCTGATTACACAGAGTCAGAGTATTATAATAGAGCATGGGCATTCTTTAATGCTGATGCAGACGGAAACAGAATATTGCCTGTAAAGGATATTTACAGGTTTTATGATTTGATAAAATCTATTACTACAGGAGATGGTAAGTGGCAGATCAAGTATACAAGTGGTAACAAGTATTTGCTTAATACTGGAAACAGATTTGTAGAAACTGATGGAGATTTTTCTAATCCTTCCATCGAGACTGTATATAGCTTTGATAACGGTAATAGAAATTTATTATGGGGAGCATTTAAAGATTATGAAGAATACGGAGAAGATAATGCGGATGTTCTTGAAATGTTTAAGCGGAGCAATATCATCAGGGAGACAAAGAGTGGATATAATGCAAAAAGCGGCTCTCAGCAAGGACTATCTGTCAATAGTGGAGCAGGCAATAGAAATCCTGCAAATGCCAATAACAGAAGCAGAAATGTACAACAGAATAATGTCAATCCAGGATACATAAGCGAGGATATCAATGATTATGTAGGTGGTACAGTTACACTTAGCAATGGAAAACTGTATAGCATATGGGATGCACATGGTCAGTATTATGTGCAGGTAAGTGACAAGCACACAGAACATGGTGATACAATCTATGAAGCCATTGATGCAGCAAACAAGATATTGCATGTTGGAGAACATAGCGGAATTAGTTACAGCAGAAGAGACTCTGCTGGTAGGTCTCTTACAGATGCACAGATAAAGTATTTTGCCGATAGTAAAATAAGAGATGAAGACGGCAATCTGCTGGTGGTATATCACGGTACTGACGCGGACTTTACAGTTTTTGACAGAACAAAGTCAAGAGCTAATATGGACATTCAGGGTAGTTTCTTCAGTCCATGGGACATAGATGCCGGTGGGTATGGTGGCAATGTAAAAGCATACTATCTGAACATAAAAAATCCTGCACCTGAAAGTGTTGGATATAAAGCATTAAACATGTTTAAGGGACAGAACAATGCTGGTGTAAAGGCAAGAGAATATCTTGAAAGTCTTGGCTATGATGGAGTAAACAATGGTGGCGAAGGGTACATTGCATTTTATCCTGAACAGATTAAACTTGTGGATAACAAAAAGCCTACAGATAATCCGGATATTCGATACAGCAGAGCAGTCCCGAGAGGATTTGTAGAATCTGTCTACAATAATTCAGGAAAAAATGATATAATGGATTATCTCCCGAGTTATGAGGATGCCAACAGCTTTGAAAAAGACAGGCAGGATAAAATCAGGTCGCTTTTGTACGGCAGAAAAAACAAGGAAATAGTGCCAAAATACTATTATGCTTTTACGGAGAATAGTATGGTAATGTACAAAAACTATTCTATGATGGATTATACTGTCACCGATGTATTCTCAATAGAAACGGAAAGGGATTTAATAAACGCAATTTTAAGGAGCATTGAAAAATATGAGTCAATCTTTGAAATCCGAAATAGAGACGATTTTATCAACGATGTCCTTTCAAGAGAAACTGGACGAATTAACGCTATTGATGCGGTTAGGGAATATATCAAAAGAGACGGCAAAGGCGGTGCTTATAATGATGGCGCACAAGCCGGAGGCAATTCCGACTCTAATATATCAAATGGTAACGGAAGAAGAACTGAACGACGCTCTTATAGTACAAATGGCAGTAGAGGCAAAATAACCGATAACAACGAGCCGAAGTATTCTAAACTTCCGGCTTATGAGGAAAGACTACTCAACGGCGAACTGTTCAGGGGCAAGAGCGAAAAGGCTGTATACGAGTACACAAAGGACATTTTGGCTAAGATGTCATCTAATTTGAAAGCAGACGAGACAGCCGAAAGAATACAGAAACTGTATGAAAATCCTACAGAAGATAACGATATCCGTTATAGTAGAAATATAGAAAATCTCTATAGCAACATTAATAATTTGTCTGATATTAATTATAATAAATTATACGAAGCAAGCCTATGGGCAAAAGATATGGGATTGCTTACAGCAAGAGAATATGAAGATTTTCAGTCTAAAGTAATGTCTTTGGAAACTGGTATTACATTTCCTGTGTCAAATGATGGATATTATATTATCCCAACAGGCAATGAATTTGGTATAAACAACACACTTGTATTTACCGATGGGCGGTATGTCAACTCATACATAGACAGGGTAGTAAACATTTTCCTTGACAATGAAAATGATATAGAGATAGTGAGGGATGAGATATATGCAAAAGAAACTGGTGAATGGACATCAACGAGCATTGCTGCTACAAAACTTTTCGGAGAAGAAGTTTTCACAGAAATATCAAGAGAAGATTTCGGATTTGTTCGTAGGAATGGCACAGAAGGACAGGGAAGAATTAGCCTTAACAATAAACAAAGTAATAGAAAAGAACGAAACAGCAGAAAAAGCAATGACCGAGCTGAAACGAATGGGGATTTTATAAGATACAGCCTAAATGTTGACAATTCTGTAGAAGAAACACTTCACCGTGGTGTATCACCTACAGCTGTAAATAATCTTGCAAGAAAACTTGTAAACGATTATGCATCAACTCAGACAAGAATTAATAGTGTTGTAATGCTTGGGGAGGTAATTGCCGACAACGGTGATTCAGTATTTGTAGCTCTAATTCTCAGACCAGATAGTCAGATTAGTGACTTGGTTGTAGTTATGAGTGCTTATTCAAGGAGTAAAAACAATATCCAGAATCTCTTAAATACAAGTGATATCCTATATGTTGACACAAATAAAAAAAGAGTCAATGACTGGCTACAACTCATCAGGCTACAATTGCCGTCAGATGTAACTCAGTATGGCTCTATATGTAAAGTAACATATTACGAGCCAAATGTCAATAACAAGAATAGGTATTCCAAAAAAGACTCTGCAGGCAACTCACTTACAGATAAAACAGAATGGTTAAGCAAGAAGCAGTACAGCTTATCAATGAAATGATAGAGACATCTGAATACAACGAAAATGAATATGCAAAGCATCCTCATGGGTGGATAGATAATGATTGACAGAACAAGTGGGACGTATGGATTGTAATTGAACAGGATAAAAATAATACCATCTATTCTGCAGAGCTTAATGTAGCAAATGCAGTAGACGGTAAAAATACTTGTATGATATTACAGAAATAAATAAAGTGGAGTCTGGAGACATGTCTCCAATGACATCCACTAATGTAGAGAACACCTCAGGAAAATCCGAGTTTACCTCTACTACTAAAAATATATCACAAAGTAGACAAGCTGTCAATGACGGTGGTTATGCTGTTCCTGTTGGAGAGACGGTTGGTACACCTAATAAACTTGTCATTAAAAATGGTGACATTTCAAATCCTTCAGTAGAAACTGTATTTGAAATAAACTATAACAAAGAAACTATAAGCACTACATCAATAATAGGAGAATATTTACATGCTAACAGAAGACAAGGATTATATCAACAGAAACAAAATGCTGAGAAAATTTATGGACATGGGTGTATCATTGAGTATTCAGTCTCAAATAGCGGATATGTTCGAAGGGAAAACGGAAGAGGAAAAGGAGTCATTGGCACAAAAGGTGGTAAAAGTAATGGAAACAGCAAGCAAGGAGTCAGATATCATTGGGATGCTGAAGGAAACTTTGTAAAGTACAGCAAAAAAGACTCTACTGGTAGGTCTCTTACAGATGCACAGATAAAATACTTTGCTGATAGTAAAATAAGAGATGAAGACGGTAATCTGTTTGTTGTATATCATGGAACAGATGCTTACTTTACAGTTTTTGACAGAACAAAGTCAAGAGTTAATATGGACATTTAGGGCAGTTTCTTCAGTCCATGGGACATAGATGCCGGTGGGTATGGTGGCAATGTAAAAGCATACTAAAGGCTTCAAAGATTGGATAACCAATCATGATATTCGTGGCAATGTTTTAGGATTGCATAAAAAGAAGCTACGAAATTGCTTCGTTCCATTGGAGTCAAATTCTCCTCGGAGAACACAATTCGTAACTTTGATTTAAATATACCACAACAAAATCTGGACGTCAATAGCAGTACAAGCTACAGCAGAAGAGATTCTGCAGGTAATAAATCAACCGTAGAGAGTATATTCAAGAGTGCTTTGAAATAGGAGATAGAATGTCTCATCATCTCCAGGAAATGATGGAAAAAGCCCAAACTGAAAAGGAAAGAGAAGCTATTCGTAAAGCTATGGAAATGCTAAGATAATAACAAATTCGTGGCAAATTCGTGGCTAAATCAAACAACAAAAAATCCCTAAACATCAATTTTCCTTGATATTTAGGGAAAAATTAAGGACACCATACGGTGTCCTTTTATTTATGGTGGAGACGATCGGGATCGAACCGACTACCTCTTGAATGCCATTCAAGCGCTCTCCCAAGTGAGCTACACCCCCACAGGCACGTCAGTTATCTGACGAAATGTATTATAGCACAGGCGAAAACAAAATGCAAGTACTTTTTGCAAAAAAATATATTTTTTCTATTTGCGGCAAAAACTGACATTTTTTCAGCAGAAAAACAGAAGAAAAAGTTTTGGGAAAAAGAAAAATTAGGGCTTGACAAACTTCCGGAAAAGATGTATATTATTATAATGTATCAGAATGGATATGTGTGCCTCTGTGCTGCGAAAGATGGTAAATTGGCCACATTTTTTCATGTTATTTTGTGCAAATTACGAATGGACTTTTGCAAATCAATTTGTTTAGTTTGCACAAGGGTAAATTGGCGTACTTGACTTCACCTCGTTTCAGTGGGAAATGAAGACGGGGTAGGGGTTTTGTGCGCTTTAAGTCAGATGAATGGAGTGATCAAGCCTATGGTGAATGTCAAGCCTGTACAGCTCGGAAAGACGGAGCGCAAGAGCTTTGCGCGCATCAACGAAGTGCTGGAAATGCCCAATCTGATCGAGGTGCAGATTAAGTCCTACAAATGGTTTCTGGAGGAAGGCCTGAAAGAGGTTTTCCACGACATCGCCGCAATTACCGACTATACCGGAAATCTTGTGCTGGATTTTATCGACTATCGGCTCGATGAGACACCCAAGTACACCGTTACCGAGTGCAAAGAGCGCGACGCAACCTACGCAGCCCCCATGCGCGTCAAAGCCAGACTGTTGAACAAGGAGACCGGCGAGGTCAAGGAACAGGAAATCTATATGGGGGATTTCCCGCTGATGACCGAGAGCGGCACCTTCATCATCAATGGCGCTGAACGTGTTATCGTCTCTCAGCTGGTCCGTTCTCCCGGCGTCTACTACGATGATGCCTATGACAAGACCGGCAAAAAACTGTACAAATCCACCGTTATCCCCAACCGCGGTGCGTGGCTGGAGTACGAGACCGACTCTACCGATATCTTCTACGTCCGTATCGATAAAAACCGCAAACTTCCGATCACTGTCTTTATCCGCGCGCTGCTGCGCGTCCGCGATGACGTCACCTATGAGCAGGTGCAGGAGGACTACCGCTGCGCCCTGACCGATATGAAGGGCACCAGCGCCGAGATCCTCGAGCTGTTCGGCGACCAGGAGACGATCGTCACCACCTTAAACAACAAGGACCTGACCGAAACCAAGGAACGTCCTGCCGGCATGTGCCCCGGCGACGACGCTCTGCTGGAAGTCTACAGAAAGCTCCGTCCCGGCGAGCAGCCCTCGCTGGAAGCCGCTGTCAAGCATCTGGTTCCGCTGCTGTTTGACGACCACCGCTATGACCTGTCCAAGGTCGGCCGCTACAAATACAACAAGAAGCTGGCGCTGGCTCCCCGTATCATGGGTCATACCCTTGCACAGCCGGTCATCGACATGGCTACCGGCGAGATCCTGGCCGACGAGGGCGAAAAGCTGACCCGTGCCCGCGCGATCGAGCTGGAAAAGAAGGGCGTCGACACCGTTTATATCAAGCTGGACGACGAGGAGACCATCAAGGTCATCTCCAACGGCATGGTCGAGATCACCGACTTTATCCCCGATCTGGACAAGAAGGCCTGCGGCATCAACGAAAAGGTCCGCTATAAAATCCTGCGCGAGCTGATGGATTCCACCGAGGACCACGACGAGCTGGTCAGCCTTGTGAAGGCAAACGTAAACCGCCTGGTTCCCAAGCATATCATCAAGGATGATATCATGGCGACCATCAACTATATGAACTGCCTGGCCCACGGCATGGGCACCGTCGACGATATCGACCATCTGGGCAACAGACGTATCCGTCCCGTCGGCGAGCTGCTGCAGAACCAGTTCCGCATCGGCCTGACCCGTATGGAA
>JAQXIW010000056.1 GCA_029007985.1 Oscillospiraceae bacterium
AGAGCCGTTGAGGACAGATGCCGCGCCGGCGGCACAAAGGACGGCCTTGTCGGCTGGGAAATCAAGGGCAAGACCGTAGGCATTGTGGGCCTTGGGAACATCGGTAAGCGCACGGCGGAAATTTTCAACGCCTTTGGCGCAAAGATTTTGGCTAACAGCCGCACGGTACACGCCGACGCACCCGAATATGTAGAGCAGACTTCTCTCGACGACCTGCTTTCAAGGTCGGATATTGTCGTGCTGCATTGCCCGGCAAACGAATCCACAAAGGGTCTTATCAACAAGGACAGGCTCGCCCTTATGAAGAGCAGCGCAATTTTGATAAATGCGGCGAGAGGCCCTGTCGTAGTGACGCGGGATTTGGCAGACGCCCTGAACAACGGCGTAATTGCCGCCGCAGGTATAGATGTGTTCGACAAGGAGCCGCCGCTCTCCGAGACAGAGCCTTTGCTTCGGTGCAAAAACTGTCTGGTGACCCCTCATGTTGCCTTTGCGACAAAGGAATCAATGTCGCTTAGAGCCGAAATTGTATTTGACAATTTGGCGGCGTGGCTTGGCGGTAAACAGAAAAACATAATACTGTAATACTTGCAAATTCAAAAGGCGGCTTCTGCCGCCTTTTCTTATTGTGTTGCCCGTATAGGTTTGGGGGCTTTTGTATTCATCTGATTGTTTTGGTTTTTCCGCCTTTTCAGACCGTAAAAGCGTTTGGGATTTACCGTGTATTCCATAACAGTTCCCCTTCTCTTTTTATTATATTGTATCATATATAATAAAAAATAACAGGCTCTTTGCGGGAGCCTGTAAATTTATCAGAAAAAGAGTGAATTTTCCGGGAAAATATCGTTCATCGTAGTGCGGACGCCCAGTTTCTTGAGAGTTTTTTCATCTCCCGAGCGCAGCATTACCGATGAATGCAAGTCGCTGCCGCGCAGTTTAGGCAGCTGCCGCAGAGCGAGTTTTACCGTAGGGTTTGTGTTTGAAGCAACGGTGAGAGCCAAAAGCACATCGTCGAGTTTGAGAGAAGATGTCTTTGAGCCGAGTACATTTCTTTTCAAATCCAGCACAGGGTTGAGAACATACGCCGGTATAAGCTCTATTTCGTCGTTTATGTCGGCAAGATATTTCATCGCGTTGATTGTGGCGGCGGAGGTAGCGGACATAATATCGCTGGCTTTGCCGGTAATGATTTTGCCGTCCTGCAATTCGTAGGCGCACGCCCGTCTGCCCGTGGTGTTGGCTTTGACATTTGCCGGGGCGACGCAAGGTCTGTCCGTCCGCGGATTGAGCGAAAGCTGCTGTAAAAGGTTAGTCAGCTTGTCAATCTGTACCTTGTCCGCCTTGCCCAGTTTGTAATCCCGCACGGCCGTGTAATATCTGTATATGATTTCCTGACAGGACGCCCGTCTGCACGCCTCGTCGTCAATAATGGCGTAGCCTGCCATATTTACGCCCATATCCGTAGGCGAGCGGTAGAAATTTTCGTCCCCGGTGATGCTTTTGAGAATGGCCCTGACAATCGGGAAAGCCTCTACATCTCTGTTGTAGTTTACCGTTGTCACCCCGTAGGCGTCGAGGTGGAAAGGGTCTATCATATTGACATCCATAAGGTCTGTGGTGGCGGCCTCATAGGCTAAATTTACCGGGTGTTTGAGCGGCAAATTCCAAATCGGGAAGGTCTCAAACTTGGCGTAGCCGGCAAGTTTACCCCTTTTCAGCTCATGGTAAACCTGTGACAGACACACCGCCAATTTGCCCGAGCCCGGGCCCGGCGCCGTGACCACAACAAGAGGCTTTGTTGTCTCTACAAAGTCGTTTTTGCCGTAGCCCTCGTCGGAAACTATCGTGGCGACATCCGTCGGATAATTCGGAATAGGATAGTGTTTATAGCTCTTTACGCCCAAATTGGCGAGTTTTGTGATGAAGTTGTCCGCGGCCTGCTGATGATTGTATCTGGTCAGCACAACGCCTGTCGTACCGATACCCATTTCCTTAAATTCGTCTATCAGGCGCAAAATATCCATATCGTAGGAAATACCCAAGTCCGCCCTGACCTTTGTCTTTTCTATGTCGTCGGCGGAAATGGCAAAAATAATTTCCGTGTCGTCGCTGAGCGCCTTCAACAGCTTTATTTTAGCGTCCGGCTCAAAACCCGGCAAAACCCTTGACGCGTGGAAATCGTCAAACAGCTTGCCGCCGAATTCAAGATAGAGTTTGCCGTCAAATTTTGAGATTCTCTCCTTGATTTCCCGAGCCTGTCTCTCTACATATATTTCATTGCTGAAGCCCTGTTTATACACCAAAACACCCCTTTTCCGTGTTGCTTTCAAAAATAATACCATACTATTATACACTTAAAGCCGATATTAGACAACAATCGGCGGCGTAAAAATGAGCCGATATTTGTATGATTGATTTAGATAACTTACACAAAATATTTGTGCGCCGAAACGGAAAAAGTGATATAATGAAAATAACGGAGGCTGAATATGAAAATACCCAAACCGGCATACGAAATATTGAACAGACTGAACAAAAGCGGATATGAGGCATATTTAGTGGGCGGCTGCGTCAGAGACGGCCTGACCGGCAGAGACAGCGGCGATATAGATATAACCACCTCGGCGCTGCCCCGGCAGGTAAAGGCGGTTTTTGCCGACTGTAAAGTGGCACAAACAGGCATAAAGCACGGCACGGTGACGGTCTTTTGGGGCGATATTCCGGCGGAGATAACCACCTTTCGCACCGAAAGCGCATATTCGGATTTGCGACACCCGGACAGCGTAATTTTCACAGACAAACTGTCACGGGATTTATCCCGCAGAGATTTCACGATGAACGCCCTTTGCGCCGACAAAAACGGCGAAATAACAGATTTATTCGGCGGTGAGGCGGACATAAAAAACCGAGTGATAAAATGTATCGGCGACCCGGACGAGAGATTTTCGGAGGACCGGCTGAGAATACTCAGGGCTGTGAGATTTGCCGCTGTTTTAGGCTTTGAAATCGAGCAAAAGACGGCGGATTCCCTGTTCAGAAACAGAGAAAAACTAAAAAGCATAGCCGCCGAGAGAATATACGCCGAGCTGTCAAAGGCTCTTTGCGGCGACGGTATACAAAAGGTTTTGGTTGATTACGCCGATATTTTCACCCGGGTTATACCCGAGCTTGAGCCCATGCGAAATTTTCGGCAGAAAAACCCCCACCACATATACGATGTGTACACCCATACGGCAATCGCCGTTCAAAACACGCCGCCAAAGCCGCTTTTAAGACTTGCGGCGCTGCTGCACGATGTGGGCAAGCCGTCGACCTTTTTCACCGACGAAAGCGGCGTAGGCCATTTTTACGGCCATTCCGCCAAGGGCGCGGAAATCGCCCGGGAGATAATGAAAAGGTTAAAGACCTCAAACAGAGACAGGGACTATGTCGTAAATGCGGTAAAGTACCACGATGTACAGATTGAGCCGACGGAAAAAGCCGTCAGAAAGCTGATAGCAAAACACGGGGCGGATTTTGCAAAGGATTTAATAAGCCTGAAAAGAGCCGACAACCGTCGGCAAAACACCCGGCTGTACGACCGCACCGAATACTATGACAGGATAGACGCCCTTATTGACGGCGTTATCGAGAGCCGGCGGTGTCTTTCGCTGAAAGATTTGGCGGTGAACGGGGCGGATTTGATGAGAGCCGGCATACCCCGGGGCAAAAAATTGGGCGATATTCTCAACATACTGCTCGCCGATGTCATCGAGGGCAATTTGCCTAACGAAAAAAGCCGCCTGGTAAAAAAGGCGACAGAAATATATAATGAGGGCTGAAATGAAAAAATTGTATATTGTCGGCGGCACGATGGGCGCCGGCAAAACAACCGTGTGTCAAATAATGAAAGAAAAACTTGACAATGCGGTGTTTCTCGACGGAGATTGGCTGTGGGATTCTCACCCTTTTACCGTCACCGAAGAGACAAAATCCATGGTGATGAACAACATTAAATACATGCTGAATCGGTTTATAAACTGCACCGCATACGAAAATATCATTTTTTGCTGGGTTATGCACGAACAAAAAATAATAGACGATATTATCGGGGGCATTGCCGCCGAAAAGTGTGAAATTAAGACGGTTTCTTTAATATGCGGCGAAAAAACGCTGAAAGAACATCTTGAAAAAGACATTGCCGACGGCACAAGAAGCCCGGACATCATAGAGCGAAGTATTGGGAGAATACCGCTGTACGAAAAGCTTGACACGGTGAAAATATCCGTCGACGGCAAAAGTGCACAGCAGACGGCAAATGAGATAATTGCTTTGGCTTAAAATAAATATCTTTTACAAAGTGCCGTAAACCGGCCGAAAGGAGTAAATATGAAAAAACTTTTGGCAATATTTATATGTATTTTTATTCTCTGCGCCTGTGCGCCGCAAAGTAAACCCGGGTCAGCGGCGGATTCCATTTCCGACAGTTGTGAAACCGCGTCCGAGCCGACCGTGACGGAAACACCGTCGGATTCCGTCTGTTTTACCGCATACAGAGGGAATGAAAATGCAGACGGTTTGCTTTCAAGAGAAGTATATGTGCAGGCAATAACGCCACGGGCTGTGCTGTCCGCACTGGTCGAGGACGGTGTGCTGACAGACGATGTGTCTGTTTCGGAAATACGCCGTGAGGGCGACGCTCTGTTTTTGGATTTTAACAAAGCCTTTGCCGACCGTCTAAACGCCATGGGTACGGCCGGGGAATCGGTTACGATAGCCGCCACCGTCAACACTTTTTTGAGCGCATATAACGCCCGCACCGTTTTAATCACCGTCGAGGGCAATACCCTTGAATCCGGTCATGTCATATACGATATGCCGCTGACATATACGGAATAAAGTGAAGTCTGCGCCTGTTTATTGCCGTATATCAAAAAGCGCAATATGAAAACAAAAAGCCGTCTTGCGACGGCTTTTATGCTTTATATTATTATAGTGTTTCGAGAATTTCCGGGTTTGCGTAAATGTCGAGAGCCGTGTAGACCTGAGCTTTTATTGCTCGGTCAAGACAGGCTGTGCCCAGCTCTCCGACGCCGCAGTACGGCAAGAACGCCTCTTCGTGACAGGACGAGCCGTCGTCGTTGTGGGCGGCGATGGATACATAGACCGTCGGGCAGACGGCGGAAATGTTGCCCAAATCGGATGAGCCGGACGGCTTCTGCCAGGACTTGTCTATGTTCTCTTCCTTTTCGCCGGCGAGAACAAGGTTTGCCTCCATCAGCTCTTTGAGCTTCGGGTTGATAGCCAAATTGTCAAATGAGTTTTCAAAATATCTGTAAGACATTTTTGCGCCGGTCATCAATTCCGCGCCTCTTGCACAGTTGATGACTTTTTCGGTGAGCTGTGTGAGATAGTCTCTGTCCTTCGCTCTGACATAGAACTGTGCCACGCAGTGAGCCGGCACGATGTTTGCCGCAAGGCCGCCCTCGGTGATAATGCCGTGGATTCTGGCGTCCTCTGTTATGTGCTGACGCAGAGCGTTGATGCCGTTGAATGTGAGATATGCGGCGTCAAGTGCGTTTACGCCCTTTTCAGGTGCGCCGGCGGAATGGGAAGCAACGCCCTCGAATGTAAATTCGACAGAATCAATAGCCAAAGTAGCCGAGCCTGTGTGAGTGATATGGCCGCCGTTTATATGAATCTGTACCGCCGTATCTATATCGTCGAGAGCGCCGAATTTGACCAAATCGACCTTGCCGCCTGTCGTCTCTTCGGCAGGGGCGCCCAGGTACACTATCGTGCCCTTGAAAAGACCCTCGTCGTACATTTCTTTCAGCACGGCGCAGGCGCCGAATGTGTTTGCGGCGATGAAGTTATGGCCGCAGGCGTGGCCGTTTTCGTTCTTGTTAGGGCCGTAACCCGGCAGAGCGTCGTATTCCGAAATAAAGGCTATTTTCGGGTGACCTGCGCCGTATTCGGCTCTGATAGCCGTATCCATACCGGCGTAAGGCAGCTGTACGGCAAATCCCAGCTTTTCCAGCTCGTCCCTTAAATATGCCGTTGATTTATATTCCTGATTTCCCAACTCGTGAAAATCGTAAACCGTTCTTGATACCTGTGCGTATTCGGCGGCGTGGGCATTTGCGATGCTTTCCGCCCTCTGCTTTAATTCGTTAATTGTCATTTTTATCTCCTTGAATAATGAAAGTCTCAGTAAAGGCAGGCCGTAGAGCCTGCCTTGTTTGTGTTAAACCACCGGGAAAAGCATATTCGCGACGATGATGAGAACTATCTGCATTGCGAAAAGGATTCCGAAAAGCGGGGCAATCCACTTGTACCACTTGTCAATCGGCAAGCCCATAAGACCGCAGGCTGTGGCAACGCCGGATGGCCAGAACATATTTGAGTAACCGTCGCCGAATGAGAAGGCAAGGACGGCAACCTGACGGTTGATGCCGACAAGGTCAGCCAAAGGAGCCATAATAGGCATTGATACGGCGGCCTGGCCGGAGCCGGAAGGAATGAAGAAGTTGAGAATATTCTGTACAACGACCATGAGCACGGCGGAAACTGAGCCGGATACATTGTTGAGTACGTTGCTCATTGCAAAAAGGATTGTGTCGATGATACAGCCGTTCTGAAGTGTGATGAGAATGCCGCGGGATACGCCGACGATGAGTGCGCCGAACATCATGCCCTTTGCAGAGTCAACCAGGTTCATTGCGATGCCGTTAGGGCCTTCGCCGCCTGTGATACCGACAACTACCATTGCCATAAGGAAGAGAACAGCCAGCTCGTCAATATACCAGCCCTTTGCGATAACACCCCAAACAAGGAGGCCGATTGTGATGACAAATTCCAGAGCGCAGAGCTTGTGTCTTGTTGTGACTACGGTAGCCATCATTTCTTCCTGTGTCTTGCCGGAGCCGAGGTTTGCGTAAGGAGTGCCGTAGAGCAAGCCCTTTGTCGGGTCTCTCTTAATCTTTGAGGCATATCTCCAAACATAGAGAACGCCGACAAGCTCAAAGAGAATAAAGCATACAACGCGGTAGATGAGCATTTCCTGGCTCATTGTGATTTGGGCAATGCCGTTTGCTACGCCGACTGTGAACGGGTTGAGTGTTGCGGAGGCAAAACCTATCTGAACGCCTATGTAGACGATTGAAGCGCCGACGATGGCGTCATAGCCCAGAGCGGCCGCCATACCGATGAATACCGGGTACATGCCGTATGTTTCTTCCGACATACCCATTGTGGAGCCGAGCACGCCGAAAAGGAACATAATGATGACGAAAAGCCACTGTACGTTGAAGCTGCCTGTCTTTCTGATGATTGCGCCCATCATTGCGTCAAAAGTGCCGTTTTTCATAAGCATATTGACGAATGAGAAAGCGAAAATGATAAAGAATATAATGTCGGCTGTTGCAATGAAGCCCTGTTCGATTGCGTAGAACACGCCGATGATACCCACCGGATTGGAAGCTACCGAGTGGTAAGAGCCCGGCAGAATAACGTTTCTGCCTGTCGCCTCGTTGAGTACCCTGTCGAATTCACCGGCAGGTACAATCCATGTGGCCAATGCACACAGACAAATCATTATAAAGATAATGACATAGGTGTTAGGGGCCTTAAAGCGTCTCTTTGTGTTTTCCATAAATTAAAAAACCTCTCTTTCTTAAATCCAAAGTCTGTGCATTCAAAGGTTACACAAACTCGAATCTTTTAAGAAAAAGAGTGCGTACCTAAATGACTAACTTTGATAGCTCAACAACGGTACGCATTATGTATTTTATACCGTTGACAGTTCTGCACCTGTTCGATGCAACCCCAACCCGAAATTTCGGTATTTCGGATTTCGGCGTCTTCTCCTTTCGCCGTGTTTCGCAGCCTTCCGGGCTCCGCACGGTTACTATTAGTTGACGCAACCTCTAACTTGTGTAAGTGATTTAAGGTATGGGTAAATGATACACCACCGGCAGCGTTATGTCAACAAAAAATTCACAATTCATAAGAAGTCATAAATTTATCAAAAAATCGTGACCGTTTTGGTGTAAATGCACAAATATTTCAAGATATTCAAGGGTTGTGTGTGAAATAAAAGCGAAAATCCGTAAAACCCAAAGAAAGCGAGCGGTTATTTTCAAAACCCACAAAAAGCTAATATAAATATAAATCATAATAATAATTAAAACATAAATAAAATAATAAACATAATAAAAATTTTAATATAAATGTGAAAGGTACAAACCGGGCGCAGTCGGGTACAAAAATGTATTCTGTCGGGTACAAACTCGTAAAAGCCGTAAAAAGCCGTAAACGGCAAAACGGCTGTAAGCCAAAATCAAATACAATATATCCCCGTGCCGCAACAGCAAGCGAGGCAAGAGACGGACATAATATTTTCAATACTTTTTTCTGCATTTTGTTATCTCAAACAATAGTTTACAAAATAAATTGCAAACAAAAAACAGGAATAGTCAACGCTATAAAAGCCGGGCTATTCCTGAATGAAAGCGGTATTTTTGCCGGTTATAATCAATATGCCGTAAAAAGCACGCTGCCGTCATTGCCGCTTACATGGAGAGCGTAGTACTTTTGGCTGCCGTCTTTGTTGGTGTAGTAAAAGCCTCTTGTGTAAAGAACATCGCTTTCGTTTAAGCAGATTGCAAAATACAGCGGTGAATCGGCGGCAACATTTGCGTTCTTGTAGATTGCATCCCCCGGTTTTTTACTGGTGAAGTTATCTTTCACATAGTTTATTCTGAAGTTTAGAACGGGGTAATCAAAAGTGATTGTAAAGTAGGCTGCGTACGGTGAACTGTCGGAATATTTTTCTCCGCTGTATGATTCGTATTCGCTTTTTGAAATTGTTTTAACTTTAGGGGTGGCTTTAGGCGGATTGAGAACGGTAATCTTTGCCTGTGCGTTTATTCCGTTGCCGGATATAACGGTTACAACTGTTTCGCCCACATTGACGGCAGAAATACTGTTTCCGCTGACAGAAGCTATGGATGTGTCCGCGACCTTGTATGTAAAACCTGTGCCGTAGTCCGCATTTGTCGGCTTGTAAGAAACCTTCAGAGCGGTGCTTTCCCCTTTATAAAGTGTTATGTTGCTTGCGCTTACCGATTCCACCGGCTGTTTTACGGTTACCTGTGTGTAAATCTTTTCATCTCCGTTATATGTGTATATTCCGGCTTTGCCTTTGCTCACAGCTGTGACTGTACCGCTTTGATTTACCACCGCAACTTTTTCGTCCGACGAATAGAACTCCGACAGGAACAAATCGTACTCTTCAAGTTTTAAAAGTTCCTTGCTTTCGCCCTTTAAAAGAACAACATTCTGCTCCAGCTCTGCTGTTTGAACTCCTCTGTATACAGTAATCGGTATATCGATACTGAAATCATCGGCTGTTACAGTAATTACGGTTTCTCCTTTCGACTTGGCTGAAACAATGCCGCTTTCATTTATAGCGGCAACGCTTTCGTCCGATACCCGATAGGTTATAACGGGATTATATTCATCATAAACTCGGTTTATCTCACATTCATAAAAGCCGAAAACCTTTTTTGTTGTTTCAAGTTTTGCCGTGCCGTTTTCAACATCCGATATAAAGCTCAGATGTTCCGCAAGGTTAAAGCTTGGCATAACGCCGTCCTTTATGATAAAGGCATTTTTTATAATATCCTCATTATCTATTACTATCTCTGCTGTTTTGGGTGTGTATCGGTGTTCCTTTTTCACTTCATAAACAAACAGTCCGCCAAAAAGAACAGCCAGACCTAAAAAAGTCAGGGTTATTGTTTTTAATCCATTCTTCATAATATCTCCGTTTTATTGACTGAAATCACAGTATTTCTATTTTTCCAGCGGTGAAAACTGTGCATCACCGTAATCGCCTTTTGTGTTTTTCCACCTAATCATACCGATAAGGTATCTGTCTCCCACTGCCGAAGGGCTGTATGTACAATCAATATATTTTGCCTGCTCCCCTGTAATAGGGTCACCCTCGGTATTCGCAACAAATGCACCGATGTATTTTGAAATATCATTTATAATAAGCGGCGTCTGTACATGACATTTTTCAAAAGTACCGCCGTAAACCTTGTCCGCAAAACCACCGAACTCACCTACATCATAGTAGCTTAGCATACCTTTGTATCGCCCTGCGGTTATACTTCCGAAAGAAGAACAGTTTACAAGTTTAAACATTTCCTCTTTCTGAGAATATGACTGCGCGCAGTTTACAGCAAAGCCGCCCATACACCAGTACCCCGTGATGTCCACATCGGAAGTGCAGTCTTTAATCAAAGTTCCGTTATATCCTTCAACAGTGTTTACAAAACCGCCTCCGCCGCCTTTTGGATTGTTGATTGTGCCCTGTACACTGCAGTTCAGGACCTGACCTGAGATATACACCGCAAAACCGGCACAGGTATAGTGAGTTTCTACACCCATACCTATATCTATGTTTATGTTTTCCACATTAAGATTTTTCACAACACCGCCCGGCGCAACGGTATCAAACAGCGCGATATAATGGCTGTCATATTCCCCTGCCGGCACGGAGGAGTCCAGAGTGAGATTTCTGATTGTATAACCCTGCCCGTCAAACACGGAACAGAAGCCTTTTACATAATCATAACGCCGGTCGCCGCCATTGCCTCTGTTTCTGCCTATGGGATAAAAATCCGTTTTGCCCGTCATATCAATGTCATTTGTAATCACATATACATAATCCTTGTATTTATGTCCGTTCTGTTCGTAATCTTTTGACATATCGACAAGTTGCTGAGCCGTGGAAATTTCCACAACAGCCTTTTCCTCGCTATTGGTTTTTCCTCCCTCTACCTTTTTTAATTTATATACCGTATCGCCGTCTTTGTATAAAGAGTTTATTACGGAAGGAACATCGGCAGCTGTTGATATGTTTATTGTGTATGTAACGCTGCCAACAGCTGTTTTATCAGACTGCCTTTTAAAACAGTAGTCTATATCGCCGTTTTCGTAATATATTTTGTATTGGGGAACAAGCGTAATCCCTTGTTCTTCAGAGTTTTTATCCACATTATAGGAATTGAAAACATTTTCATAATCGGCTCCTCTTTCCATCTCCAAGGCAGGCCGTTCTGTCACAAAGAACATATCCACAAGCTTTGCAAAGTCGCCATTTGAAATACTGTACCGTGCAAAACTTCCATCGTCCTCATATCTGCTTTCCATAAGACCGTATATAAAAGGCTTGATTTTATAATATTTCGTCTGCCGTCGCTTTTCGCTTCCGAAGCTGTAATCGGTATAATCGTAATCTGCACCCGTGGCGTAATTTTCGTACAGTGTTATAAAGTCTACTGCTGCTTTATCCTTTTCGGTTATTTCAACCGGTTCGCCGTATTTTACTTTTTCTCCGCATGAGGTGAAAACCAGCGCAAGTAATAATAAAAAAATCGATATTGTCTTTTTCATTTACTTTTCTCCGCTATTTTGCCAAAAAATTTTAACATACTATGTTGCCAATATAACATGGGCAACTTAAAAAGTCAAACCCGCCGCATTCATGCACACAGCTTTATACATCGCCTTCCGCACGCCTCAATTTTCTTTTACCGGCAGGCATAATCGGATTTGCCCTACAATCTTCTATGTATCCGGCGCCTGTACCGATTTTCCGCCAACAGTGCACCCTGCAAAAGCTGAGGGCTTCATACACAAACAAAAAGACCGTCTTTTGACGGTCTGTCTGTGGTCGGGATGACAGGAATCGAACCTGCGGCATCCTGGTCCCAAACCAGGCGCTCTACCAAACTGAGCCACATCCCGATATGCTATTTAATGCTTAGTTATTATAACGCAGAAAACCCCGTTTGTCAACAATAATTTTATATTATCCGTTTAGCGAGACTTAAATAAAAAACAAAACTTATAATATTTATAATAATAGCACAGATACCACTAAATATAGTGTGTACTGTGCTATTTTTATGTTTTTTCTCGTTGTGAAAATGGAAATATATTGAAATTAGACTATTCGACAAATCGGGATTTATCTAACTGAATAACATATTAATTTTTATCATCATCAATATACTTCCAATAATAACCTTTCGATTTCCCACCATTTTTAACTGCTTGAAATATAGCATTTGGCACTACTTTCATTTCCCTTGCAGCCTGATGTAAACCTTGATAAGTTTTGACTAATTCCCCAATATCATTGAATTGACCAATCAATTTGGAATTTTTTTCTCCTACTCTTACACGAGCACAATCAGGACATCCCGAACCTTTCACTCTGTTACTTGGATATGCTGCATAAGAATTTCCGCAGTTACTGCAAATCCAATAATATTTTTTGTTTGAATATGGTCGTATTTGAGACGGAAGAATGTTATCATTTTTCTCATAATCCCACTCTTTGGCTATATGTGGGTATAATGTTTCCAAATCATCAACTCCAGGCATTGCTACTCTACCAGTGCAATGTGGGCAATCTGATATTTTGTCTACTCTTACTCTTGTATTTGGAGAAGAAGACCATTTATACCCACATTTATCGCATTTCCACGCTACCTTAAAACTATAATTCAAAGGGATTTCATAAGGAGAAAGTCTTCCGTTTGCCTCAAAGTCCCATTGTCTTAATAATAACTCGCTTTTTTCTGCAAGACTACCATTTTTGGCTGTTTTAACCTTTGTTATAGTATTTCCGTTTTCTCGCATAGAGCATACTTTACAAGATGATACTTTTCTTGAAACAATACTGGAAATTGGTGATTTCCAAGTATCTCCGCATTCAGGACATTTCCAAGAAGCGTTATAGTTAGAACCAGAGGTAAACATAAATGGCGTCAATTTGCCATTTCCTTTTTTATCCCACATTGTTGCTAATTCAGGGTACTGATTTCCAAAAGAATGTTCAATATCAACTAGATATTCTAAAATTTCAGTACGGTCTCTTGAAACATTAAAATCTGTAGGGAAACCATAACATCGGTTTAAAAGACTTTCTGTAGTGTCGCTACTTTTAGAAGAGCGAGATTTAAACCAAAAAACATTGCTGAAAAAATGCCATAAAAATGATGAAAACTCATCGTCTTTCATTTTTTTGTTAACATAAAATATTTTATCGGCAGTATCATTCCATGTGTTCTGAGATTCTTTTATTCGAATTAGTTTTATACCTAGCTTTTTACACTCTAAATATTTTTTCAACTCACGTTGATGCTGTTCTTTATTATTATGGAATGCTACACCATCATACTCTATCCCAAATTTGAAAGTAGGAATGTAAATATCTAACTCCATTCCTTTTTCAAAAGGTTTCTTATATCTATTTATTGCTTCAGGAAAACATTTTTTTACATAATAATAAATAGCTTGTTCAGGAAATGATGTTGAATGTGCCTTTATACATTTGGGACAATCTATTGGTTTATGAAATTTTGTTCTCTGAACAACTTTTTTCTTGTATGAGTGTCCTTTAGGACAAATCCACCAATATGAATTATATGTATATGCAGACACGTTTCTAGGCAAAACACCGTCATTCTTTTCTATATCCCATTCTTTTGCTATTTCTGGGAAAAGTGTTTCCAAATCACTTTCACCGCAAATAACCTTACTACCTGTACAATATGGACATTTTGTTTTTCTGGAAACACGATATTCTACACTTTGCCAAAAACTAGGATGATTTTCATTACAAGTCCACCAATATGATTTTGTATCTTTAGGTGAAATTTTATCTGGGGTTATTCCGTTTTTATAAATATCAAATTCTTTTGCAATTTCAGGATATAACGTTTGCAGGTCATTTTCTCCAGACCATATTTGTCTTCCAGTGCAGTAAAAACATTTATATTTTCTTCTATACATTACATTTATCTTTTCCTTAAATGTATGTCCGTTTTTACATTTCCAATTTATTTCTTTTGATGAATTAACATAAAGTTTTGAAATATCGATACCTTCTAATGTATTTCTATCGTTATCTAGTAAAGACATTAAATCGTCTATTTCTAAAATTTTAATTTTATTTACCATAACTATTTATCTCTAAAATATATACTCATCAATCTGTTCGCCAAATCCCAATTTATCGATCGGTTCACATATTACTATACATATCATCTTAAATATATTGTAGTAGAAATTTCGTTAATTTACAACGAGATAATAGAGCTTTTCATATAATTATCACTAAAAAATAGCTATATATAAGGCTTTTTTAATAGTTATCGATTATTGGATAATATAACAATAATTATGACTTATTCGCAGTTTTGAGGCGGGGCAACAGGCGGATTTAACAGAGAAAAGGTTATATTTGATCCCGCTTGTGTAAAGGGACGGCTATCGCCGGACGGCGATGCTTTCGGTACAAGGTCTCCTTCGCTGTCATAATCGGCGGCGTTCATATATAAATCTTTACCCGAAAACGACAAAACGCCCTCGGGGGAGAGCGTTTTGAGTAATTATTAGATTTTTGCCGGGCTGCTTTTATTTTTTTTCGGCGACATTGATACGGGTCAGGGCGCGCATAATTCTCAGCTTTGCCAAGTCCACTTCCTTTGAATCGTGG
>JAQXIW010000057.1 GCA_029007985.1 Oscillospiraceae bacterium
AGCGTTAATGGCATATTATTTATAAATTCTTATTATCACAATCGTATTGTATTTTCTTATTCCGTAGTATATAATGATTTTAGTCTGTTTCGGGGCGAGGCGTAATTCCTCACCGGTGGTAAAGTCCACGACTGCCTTACGGCACTGATTTGGTGAAATTCCAAAACCGACGGTATAGTCCGGATGAAAGAAACAACGGCTTATTTTGCTGTATAATTTCGCCCCTTTGCGCGTGCAAGGGGGCTTTTATTATGCAAAGACAGTTTTCATCATTTTCTGTTACAACCGAAATTTCCGTTTATAAAATGAAACAGACCTCTATTTATAAAATTTTGGAGGTACTTTTTAATGAGCGCAACAAACAAAACCAGAATCATCGCCGGCAGCGCAATGCTGGCAGCATTCGCCACACTTTTAATGTATTTTGATTTCTCGGTACCATTTATGCCGAGCTTTATCAAAATGGATATTTCGGATTTACCGGCTCTTATAGGCTCGTTTGCATACGGTCCTGTCGCCGGTGTGGCTATCAGCGGTATGAAAAACATACTTATCATAATTCTCAAGGGCACATCGACAGGCTGTGTCGGCGAGCTGTCGAATTTCCTGTTGGCGTCAATTTTCACTGCCACAGCCGGATTCATCTACAAGTTCAACAAAACCAAAAAAGGCGCGATTATAGGCGTGCTCGCAGGGGCATGTGCAATGGCTTGCGGCGGTTATTTCACAAACAGTCTTTTGGTATATCCGGTTTACTATAACTTTATGCCGAAAGAGGCAATCATCGCCGCATACCGGGCTATTAACCCGAATGTAACCACTATCGGCCAGTGTCTTTTGATGTTCAATGTGCCGTTTACTTTTATCAAGGGTATGCTTTGTTCCGCCGCATGTATGGTGCTGTACAAACCGCTTTCACCGATACTCAAAGGAAAAAAATAAAATCGAAAATAAAAATGATGAGAAGCAGAGGGTTTTGCCCTCTGTTTTAATTTACAAAAAATACAAAGCCTGTGAAATGATGATGGCATCGTATCCCACAATATTTTTGAAAGCAGAAATACTAGCATGAGCCTCCATCTGATGAGGGAGGTGGGTCGACGAACGTCGAGCCGGAGGGAGAGAAAAAAGATATCAAAATTGCAATGTTTACTTACAAGGACTACCCCTCAGTCGCTTTCAGCGACAGCTCCCCTGACAAGGTGAGCCTTACTTAAAAAACTGTCTGAAAAAGACTCCTGTCGGGGCAGAAGGTGGTTTTTGAATTTCAACAAATTAGCAAGTGAGCCTCCATCTGATGAGGGGGGTGGGTCGACGAATGTCGAGCCGGAGGGAGAGAACAGAATAGCGATACATTTGTTATCATATAAATACCGGGCGGGACGATGAAAGGCATCGTCCCCTACAATAAATAGGCTGCATTTATGTTACAGCGTGTTATTTATTTCCAAGACTACCCCTCAGTCAAAACTCCGTTTTGACAGCTCCCCTCACAAGGGTAGCCTTGCTTAAAAATCCTGTTTACTAAAGATTCCTCTCACCTCGGTCGGTGGTTTTTGTTTTAAAATGTAGGGGACGATGCCCACATCGTCCCGTTATTATATATGAATTTGTAAGATTATCTTCTTTTGAAAGTGAAAACATTACCGATAGCATCCCCTTAACAATGAGAGCTTTTTACAAATAACTATCCGCTTAAAACCGGTGCTTATCGTGTTTGCCAATTCTTGTGGAAATATAAAAAAATACCCCTGTGATTATCACAGGGGAGTGGTGCGCGGTACAGGACTCGAACCTGTGACCCCTTGCACGTCAAGCAAGTGCTCTACCAGCTGAGCTAACTGCGCATTCGGTATAATCAATTATACACCGTTTTTTCAAAATGTCAATAGTTAATTCATTGCGGCAAAAAATTTTATAAATTCTCTTGCCTTTGTGAGCGGATGGTTCGGAAAATCCCTGTCGTACTTTTCATCCTCAGACAGATTTTTCAAAATTCCGCGGTCAAAAGCTTTGTCATACGGGTCGCACAGCCAACCGTCTAAACTTTCGTCCAAGTCACCGCGGTTTAATAAATCCGCCATTATAACGCCGTCACGCATGCCTACAACGCCCCGCTCGGAGAAAAATCCCTGGGCGGTAACGCACCGGTCGTCTTTTTTATAGTCTAATGTCAGACAATATTGGGTACCCATTTCTTCGTCCACGGTTTTGACTATCGAATAAACATATTTGCCGCCTTTCAGAGTTTTGCCCTCGGCGACTTCAATTAAGCCCTGATTTTCCGCCAGAGAATTGTGTATGCCGTCGACAATGCCGCCCAAATCGCCGTCGAAAAAGTCGTCGGTATTAGGGATAAGATATAAAAGACAGTTGGATTCGTCTGTCATATAGCCGAAAACCTCACAGTTTTCCGGGTCGTCAGGCATTTTTTCTATCCGTCTGAAATCCTCTGTCAAATTTATTTGTAATTTGTCAATTAACACTATCATTTTTCCACCTAAATTTTCACATCTTACACATAATATATCACAATAAATTTTGTTTGTCATTACGATTTTTATTGATAATTTTGTGTAAAATCTATATAATAAAAATATAAAATTTGTATGGAGCTTTATATGAAATCAATAACAAAAATAGTCCTCACAGGCGGCCCTTGTTCGGGCAAAAGCACATTTATCGACATGGCGACGGATATTTTCAGCAAAAAAGGTTACAGAGTATTTGTAGACCACGAATCCGCCACCGACCTTATCACAGGCGGCATTTCGCCGGCGACAATGGGTATGTATAACTTTCAGAAATACTGTATAGAATTGCAAAAGAAAAAGGAAGAGCTTTTCTGTATGGCTGCCGACGAAATCAACGCCGAAAAGGTATTGATTTTTTACGACAGGGGAATACTCGATGACAAAGGCTATGTAACGCCGGAGGAATTCACCGAGATACTGCAAAGTCTTGACATAGATGAGTCAACCTTATGTGACAGGTACGATATGGTGCTGCATTTGACGACAACGGCTATGAACAACACACAGTTTTATACCTTTGTAAACAATGCCGCCAGATATGAGGGCATAGAAGAGGCGAGAAAAATCGACAAGACAATTTTGGATTCCTGGGCGGTACACCCAAACAGGGTGGTCATCAAAGACGAAGAGTCCTTTGATACAAAAATCCAAAACGCCATAAAAGCGGTGGGCGAATACATCGTAAGAAAGCACTGACAATATACACACCCCGAAAGCGTGATTTTTCGAGGGTGTGTTGTTTTGTCTATGAAAAAAGCACTCTCAAACGAGAGCGCTTTATTGCTGTAAACTATGTTATCAGCCGAGTTTTATTACGGAATCCTTTGCGACTTCGTATGCCTTGACAAGCGAGTTTACAATGTTGCCGTGTGCGTCTGTAAGCGACATTGTAGCGCCTGAGATAGCGTCGATAGATGCTTTCTGGTCGTCTGTGAGCTTGCCTGCTTTTTCAACATCTGCGTCTTTGTCGGAATTGCCGTTGAGCGGTCTGCCGTTGAGGTCAGAGAAGCAAGCGTCAACCCACGCTTTAACTTCGTCGGCTGTCTTGCCTACGAAGGAAGCCTCATAGATGTTCATTTCTTCCGTCCATGTGCCGGATTTCATCTTGTAAGCAGTGCCGAGGTCTCTCTTTGTTCTGTAGCCCTTGAGAGTTTCTACGAATGTATCCTCTGTCTGTTCAAGAACGCCGTCTACAACGCCGTCGGCGTTTTCGTCGTTGTTGTAAGACTGACCAGGCCAGCCGGCGAATACGTTGTCATCTGCGCCGTCGTGGTTAGGTGTGATGACTTCGAGAATATCTGTTGTGACAGAGACGAATTTGCCGTCTGCGTCAAGGAGAACACCTGTGAATACCGTGTTGAATGAGTAAACAGGTACTTCCTGGTCGTCTTTGCCCGGGCCGAGACGAGGTGTAACCTCAATGCCCAGACCGACTTTTGCGATATCTTTGTCAGTTTCGACAGGGCGTGCGTTTTCACAAGCCTTGACGATTGCGCCTACGATGTCACCGTGAGCGTCGTTAAGAGACATTGTTGCGCCGGAAACAGCGTCAATCTGTGCCTTCTGTTCGTCTGTAAGTTTGCCCGCCTTTTCAACATCGGCGTCCTTTTCGGACTTGCCGTTGAGCGGTCTGCCGTTCAAATCGGAACAGCAATTTGTAAAGAATTCAACAACCTCATCGGCTGTCTTGCCCTTGAAGAAGTTTTCATAGATGTCCATTTCGCCTTCCCAAGTGCCTGAATTCATCTTGTAAGCAGAGCCCTTCTGTCTCTTTGTCTTCCACTGTGTGAGGCTCTCTGTGAATACATCCTCTGTCTCTTCAAGAACGCCTTCCGCGGTGCCGTCGCCGTCCATGTCTGCAGAGTAGGTTGCGCCCGGCCAGCCGGCGAGATAGTTGTCTTCCGCGTCATCGTGGTTAGGTGTGATGATTTCGAGAATGTCGACTTCCAAGTCTACAATCTTTTTGTTTTCATCGAGTACAACATAAGCGGCTACTTCGTTAAATGAGTAGACAGGAACGTCTTTGTCGTCCTTGCCCGGACCGAGACGAGGTGTTGTGACTACGCCGAGACCTGCGTAAAGGCCGGAAGCGGAAGCCTCTGTTGTATCGCCTTTGCCGTCGTCGGCCGTTACGCCGAGAGCGGCATTTACGGCGTTGAAAACACCGTTTGATGTCCATGTCGCACCGGCTACGGCTTCGACGCCTTCGACCTTGCCGGCTTTGACGATTGCTTCCTTGAGCGGTTCGAGAGCCGCGCCGCCGATGGCAGGTGTCTCTTTTTCGCCTGTGAGCTCAAGGTCTGTGATTACGCCGTCGGTTGTTGTGACAACGGCTGTGATTTTTCCGCCGTAACCGTCTGCTTCGCCGGTTTTTGTCTCTACGACAGGTTCAGCTTTTGAACAAGCCGCAAATGACAGCAAAACACCCAGTACAGCTAAAATTGTACATAACTTTTTCATATTTCCCTCCGTAAAAAAGTTTCTGAAATCAATATTATCACCATATTATAATGTATTCAATATATTTCAAAAAAACTAATTATATATAGGTTTTAATAAGAAACCCTAATTATAAGACGCTATAAGCTTATCATAGATGATATATTTCATATATACGTATATTGAAAATAGTTATATAATTCGATAATTGGATTTTTCAGATTTTCGGAGTTACGGCTTAGTTTTGTTTTAAGGAAAATAAAATTGATGAGTAATAGCGGTAAAATAATATTCAAAATCCTCTGAAATAAAACACATTACATTTATTGACAAATATGTTATAATAAAGACAGATATAAAATACGGAGGTAATTATGAAGTACAGACAGTATAAAGGCATTGACATCTCGCTTTTGGGCATGGGCAATATGAGACTGCCGGTGGACGAGACAAAAGAGGGCAAGCCGATTGATTATGACAGAGCCTGTGAAATCATTGATTACGCAATGGCGAACGGCATTAACTACTATGACACGGCTTATGTCTATCATTCAAAGACAAGCGAAGACTTTTTGGGTAAAGCCCTGACAGACAGATACCCGAGAGACAAATTTATGCTTGCCACAAAGTACAACATCGACGCAAACCCGGATTTCAAAGCGTGTTTTGAAGAACAGCTGGAAAAACTGCACACCGACTGCATTGATTTTTATCTCATTCACGCCATCAACCCGGAAAGAGGGGAAAGATACATCGAAAGCGGCTGTATTGAGTATTTCCTGGAACAGAAAAAGGCCGGCAGAATCAAGAATATCGGCTTTTCGACTCATGCTCCGTGCGACTATTTGAGAAAGTTTGTAAATGTTGCGGATTGGGATTTTGCACAGATTCAGCTCAACTACTTTGACTGGCTCTTCGGCACGGCAAAAGAGGAATACGAGATTCTCCGCGAAAAGAATTTGCCGATTATGGTAATGGAATCCATCAGAGGCGGCAGACTTTCACAGCTGACGCCGGAGGCAGAGCGGATTCTAAAAGCAAAATATCCGAATATGTCGATTTCGTCCTGGGCTTTAAGATGGCTTATGACTTTGCCGGGTATTCAGGTAATTCTTTCGGGTATGTCCACCCTCGACCAAATCAAAGACAATGTGGCTACATTTGACACAGACCCGCTGACACCGAGCGAAATCGAAACACTCTTTGTCGCCGCCGAGAAATTCCACACACACCTGGTTATCCCTTGCACAGGCTGCCGCTACTGCACCGACGGTTGCCCGGCAGGCATTGATATACCGGAGGTGTTAAAGGTATTCAACGATTTCAAGGTAAACGGCGCAATGGGTATTAAAGCGAGAATGGAGGCATTTTCCGCCGGCCCTGCCGACTGTATCGGCTGCGGACAGTGTACGGGCCATTGCCCACAGTCCATTCGGATTCCTGACCTTATGGCAGAATTCGCCGAAAAGCTGGAAAAACTGTAATATTAAAAATAAAGCTCTGCACACGCAGAGCTTTTTTATTTTTGCGACAGTTTAGAAAACTCTATTATGTGTTTTCAAACTGTGATTTATAGAGATTAGCGTAGAAGCCGCCCCGTTTGAGCAGTTGTCTGTGGTTGCCGACTTCGACGATTCTGCCGCCGTTCATTACTATTATTTTGTCGGCGTCTCTTATTGTAGACAGTCGGTGAGCAATGATAAAGCTTGTTCTGTCCTTCATAAGATTTTGCATAGCCTTTTGAATGGCGACTTCCGTTCTGGTGTCGACGGAGGATGTAGCCTCGTCGAGAATGAGTATTTTCGGATTCTGCAAAAATGCTCTGGCGATGGTTATGAGCTGTTTTTGACCCTGTGAAATATTGGAGGTCTCCTCATTGAGCTCAAAATCGTAGCCGCTCGGCAGAGAGGACACAAAGTGGTGTACATGGCTCCGCTTTGCCGCCATTATCATTTCATCTTCGCTCCGCTCAGGCTTTGAATACATTATATTGTCTCGGATTGAACCCTTGAAAAGCCAGGTGTCCTGTAAAACCATACCGAACATCTCTCGTAAATCGTTTCTGGCGAAGTCTCTTATGTCGATACCGTCGATGGTAATTGAGCCGCCGTTGAGCTCGTAAAATCTCATAAGCAATTTCACTATCGTTGTTTTGCCGGCGCCGGTCGGGCCTACAATGGCGACTTTTTCACCCGGGTGAACATCCAAATTGAAATTGTCTATGACGGTTTCCTCCGGTGTGTAGCCGAATGTGACATTCTTGAATTCAACATTGCCGATAATTGACCGGGTTTCGTGCGGATTTTCGGTGTCCGGCTCTTCCTCCGGCGCGTCCAAAAATTCAAAAATTCTCTCTGAACATGCCAGCGACGATTGCAGCATCGTCATAACATTGGATATCTGCTGTACAGGCTGGTTAAAACGGCGTATGTACTGAACAAAGGACTGAATGTTACCGACGGTTATTTCGCCGCTGACAGCCATTTTTGCGCCCAAAATACACACTAAAACATAGCCTGCGTTGCCGATAAAGTTTGTAATAGGCATCATCATTCGGGAGGCTATTGCGCTCTTCCATGCGTTGTTGTAAAGCTCGTCGGAATGTTTTGAAAATTCCGCAATGGATTTTTCTTCCAAATTGAAGGATTTTACAATGATGTGGTTTGACATCATTTCTTCAATGTGGCCGTTGACCTTACCCAGCGAGCGCTGCTGCTTGCGGTACAGCGGCTGGGAAATTTTGACAATATTCATAATGATAAACAGATTTATCGGTATCATTATAATTGCTATTGCGGTGAGCTTTGGGGATATAGTCAGCATCATTGCAACCGTACCCAAGATTGCGATAAATGAGGATACAAGCTCGGTTATCGTCTCGCGGATTGACTGGGATATGCTGTCAACATCGTTTGTCATTCTCGACAGAACATCGCCGGTGCTTGTAGTGTCAAAATACGACAGCGGCAGTCTGTTTATCTTTTCGTCTATGTCTTTTCTGAACTGATAAGTTATGTTGTTTGCGATGCCGGACATCGTCAGACCTCTTATTACAGAGAAAATATAAGAGAGCAGATACAGCCCTACAAGAGTCAGTACGATTTTCTTTAATGCGGCATAGTCAATTTCAATAATGCCGGTTGAAAGCGACTTGCTGACCGAATTGTAAATGACATCGGTGGCGTTGCCCAACAGCTTTGGCCCGGCAATATTAAACAGGGAAGCCGCAACCGACAAAATTATGATCAGAGCAATGCCGATTTTGTATTTGCCCAAATATTTTAAGAATTTTGAGAGCGTAGCCTTAATGTCTTTCGGCTTTTCGCCGCCGCGCATCATTGCGCCGCCCGGCCCGCCGCCTCTGCGAGGACCCGGTCCGCCTTGTCTTGCTGCCATATGCTACACCTCCTCTTCCAACTGACTGTATGCAATTTCACGGTACTGCTCACAGGTTTTGAGCAATTCTCCGTGCATGCCTTTGCCGACGATTTTGCCCTCGTCCATAACGATAATCTGCTCGGAATTCATAATGGACGAAACGCGTTGACCGATTATTATAATTGCCGAATCGGATAAATTTTCTTTCAGAGCCTTTCTCAAATTCAAATCCGTCGTGAAGTCCAAAGCCGAAAACGAATCGTCGAAAATATATATCGGGCTTTTTTTCAAAACTGCCCTTGCAATGCAAAGACGCTGTTTCTGACCGCCGGAGAAATTTGAGCCGCCTGCGCTGACAGGGGCGTCGTACCGTTCCGGCAGCTTTTCAATAAAGTCCGCCGCCTGTGCAATCTCACAGGCTTTTTTGATTTCTTCCTGTGTTGCGTCCGGTTTAACCCGCAGCATATTTGAATTGATTGTGCCGGACAAAAGAGATGACTTCTGCGGCACATAGCCGATGAGAGAGCGCAAATTGTCAAAAGCCATATCCCTTACATCAACGCCGTTAATCGACACAGAGCCTTTCGACACATCGTACAGACGCGGAATAAGGTTTACCATACTTGTCTTTCCGCAGCCGGTAGAGCCGATTACGGCGGTAATTTCGCCCGGATTTACGGTGAATGAAATATCCTCTATGGCGTAGCCGTCGCTGTTAGGGTAGGCAAAGGACACGTCTTTGAATTCTACCGAACACCTGTCGGAAAGCACCGGTATTGTGTTTTCTTTTTCCGTTATCTCGTTTTCGGTATCCAGCACCTCGCCGATACGCTTTAATGAGACAAGAGCTCTCGGCGCCATAACAAACATTGACGATACCATCATAAACGCCTGCATAATGTTTGCGGAATACTGTATAAAAGCCATCATATCGCCGACAAGCAATTTGCTTTGGGCTATCCGGCCCGCGCCTACCCAAACGATGAGCACCGGAATGAGAGTGTTGAAAAGGCCCATTGCCGGGTTCAAAAGGGAAGTAGCCCTGTTGACAAACAGGTTGACTTCCTTAAATTCTCTGTTTGTTTCGTCGTATCTGTCCTGCTCGTATTTTTGCGTTGAAAAAGCTCTTACTACCAAAAGGCCCGACAGGCTCTCTCTGGCAATTAAGTTGAGTTTATCCACGATTTTTTGAATAACCAAAAATTTAGGCGAAACAACCTTGAACATAATTGTCATCACACACGCCACCAGCAAAACGCAAAGAGCGTTTATCCACGCCATCGAAGGTGCTTTTTTGACAGCCATAAATATTGCGCCAAAGCCCATAATCGGCGCAAATATCATCATACGCATACCCATTGTGGTAATCATCTGTATGGCGTTGATGTCGTTTGTTGTTCTGGTGATAAGCGAAGCCGTGGAGAATTTGTCAAACTCCACACCGGAAAAACTTTCGATTTTTGTAAATACGGTCTTTCTCAAATCTCGGGACAAACCCGCGCCCCAACGGGCAGAAAAAAACTGTGACAAAAGACCCGCCAAGCTGACGAGTACCGACACTCCCAGCATTTTAAGGCCTGTTTTAAGTATGTACGACTGTTGCCGCGCGATAAGAGCCTCTTTTTCTGCGCCGACAGCCGTCTCGATTTGAGCCGTATATCCTTGAATGCCGACATTTACGATGTCGCTCATTATGTTAGGCAGAGTCAAATTCGTGTACGCCTGTAAACACAGGGCGAATATGACGCCGATAATGAGAGGAATATACGGTTTATTGTGTTTGAGTAAGTGTTTCACTCGGTTTCCTCCAATTCTTCCTGAATATAATTGTAAACTTCCTCAAGGAGAGCCGACAGTTGCTCGCCCTTTTCCTCGCCCAACTTACCGTAAATGCGACAGCAAGTGGAGAGAAATTCGCCGAAAGCTTCATCTAATTCCTTTGCGCCCTGCCGAGTCACCTTTACCACTGTTTTGCGCTTGTCGGTTTCAACGGGCAGACGGGCTATAAGGCCTGATTCCTCCAAGACGCCGATTTTCTGCGACACGGTCGGCAGAGAAATATCCATGTGTTTTGCCAGGACGCTCGGCAAAACGCCGTCGGGATATTTTTTGTAAATGATGTGCAGCATATGCAAATCGCCCTTGTTTTTGTAAAACCTGTGCTGCAGCTGTTTTAAGCCGCGCGCACAGCTGCGCAAATTTCTCTGTAATGTTTCAGCGGACATTTTATCTCCTTTCCAAAATAGTTAGTACCTAAAACTATTATATATACTAACTAAATTTTTGTCAATAAAAATCCCCAAATGAAATACTCAATTCGGGGATATCTGTTAAATATTACAGTCTTTTTACTGCCCGTGCAACCAGCCCCGTAAACAGAGGGCCCGGTTTGTTTGGTCTGCTCTTTAATTCCGGGTGGAACTGAACGCCGATGTAAAAATCGTTTTCGGAAAATTCTATTGCCTCGACAATGTAGTTGTCCGGTGAGGTACCCACTAAATTCATACCGGCTTTTTCCATTTCCTCGCGGTATTCGTTGACAAATTCATATCTGTGGCGGTGTCTCTCGTGAATAAACTCGGAGCCGTAGCAACTCGCCATTTTTGAGCCTTTTTTGATAACACAAGGATAGGAGCCCAGGCGCAGAGTGCCGCCCTTGTTGATATGCTCGTGCTGGTCAGGTAAGAAATCAATAACCTTGTGCGGTGTTTTCGTATCAAATTCGCCGGAATTGGCGTCGGCGTAGCCCAATACATTTCTGGCAAATTCGATTACTTCAACCTGCATGCCCAGGCAAATGCCCAAATACGGGACATTGTGCGTACGGCAATAACCGGCGGTGACTATCATACCCTCAATACCTCTGTCGCCGAAGCCGCCCGGCACGATAACGCCCTGACAGTCGGCTAAAATATCCGCCACATTATCCTCTGTAACTTCCTCGGAATTAACCCACTTTATATCCACATACGCGCCGTTGTGGTAGCCGGCGTGGTTGAGAGCCTCGATAACCGACAGATAAGCGTCGTGCAATGCGATGTATTTGCCCACCATTGCGATTTTGACGGTCTTGTTGCGAGCGTGTATCAGGTCGACCAAATTGTTCCATTCGGTCAAATCCGGCCGGGCTGTCTGTAAATTCAGCTCTCTGCACACAACATCGGAAAAATGCTGATTTTCCAGCATAATAGGGGCTTCGTACAAATTTTTAACCGTCAGATTTTCAAAAACACAGTCTCTTTTTACATTGCAGAAAAGGGAAATCTTATCGTAAATAGAGTCGTAAATTTTTTTGTCGCTCCTCAAAACCACGATGTCCGGGCGTATGCCCATGCCCTGCAATTCTTTTACCGAATGTTGAGCCGGTTTTGTTTTGAGCTCGTCCGAGCCGGACATAAACGGCACCAAAACCACATGAATGAACAGCGAATTTTCTTTTCCGACCTCCAGAGAGACCTGCCTGATTGCTTCAAGGAAAGGCTGACCCTCGATGTCGCCTACCGTGCCGCCTATCTCGGTGATGACCACATCGGCGTCGGTCTTTTTGCCCACCCGGTATATAAAATCTTTTATTTCATTTGTAATGTGGGGGATAACCTGTACCGTCTGGCCGAGATATTCGCCTCTGCGCTCTTTGTTCAGTACATTCCAATATACCTTGCCTGTAGTCAAGTTTGAATACTTGTTCAAATCTTCGTCTATAAATCTTTCGTAATGTCCCAAATCCAAATCGGTCTCTGCGCCGTCGTCGGTGACAAAAACCTCGCCGTGCTGAATAGGGTTCATCGTGCCCGGGTCTACATTTATATACGGGTCTAATTTTTGCGAGGCCACTTTGAGACCTCTCGATTTCAACAGTCTGCCCAAAGAAGCGGCGGTAATACCTTTGCCAAGGCCCGAAACAACGCCTCCGGTAACGAAAATATATTTTGTCATTTTTATCCCTCCCTTATAACAAAAAAGTGAGAAGGCATTCCCCGGGATAGGGTGACTACCCCAATCTCAGAAAACGCCTCTGTCTATTCAATATGGTAAAATTTTACACTTGTGGTAATAAATTGTCAATTATGAATGTCCACATCAAACGACAAAGTTTTTTTGCCCAAATTGTGTAAGTTAAACGAAGAAAAATTCAGATTGTCAAATTTTTGTTAAAGTTAAATAAAGGGAGAATGATATAAAATATTGCAATATGTTCAAGGTATATAAACAGAATATTTGTGTTGTATTAGACTTGTAAGGTTTATTTATTATGAATTTTTGCCGATATTTATAATAAAAAAGAGGACTCGCAGATACACTAAACCCCGTCCGAAAATCAGGGCTGGGGGCAGTGTAAATTTTATTGAATTAAGTATTCAATTATTCGGATCTTCTCTTTTAACGGTAACAACAGCCGATGAAATACCAAATACGGATATTGTCGCCGCCCATATACTTGTCGTTTTGAATGTGTTTATGATAATGACAGGGAATATTGGGTAACAATATTTTAGCTTTTGCATTTATCAAATTATAAACTTCTCATCGTTTGGTGACACATATTTATTTTGCTCATTGCTGATATTGAACGATGACAGTTATAAGATTCACAACCTCAAGAGCAATTGCTTTCGGGGTTTTATGTTGCACATATTCAATTATTAGTTTTAATAATAAAAATTCATAAATTATAAAGTAATTGTAAATGATATTAAACCTAAAAGTATAATACTGAAATTATTATACCGAAACCTTAGAAAAGCACAAATAACAGGCCGTTGCGACTATTGACTGAAAAAAATATTATCAATATAATAATTACATAAACAAAAATAATAACTTTGTTTATTTTCTAAAACAAATAAAACATATAGGAGGAAAAATGAAAAAAAGATTATTTGCGGCCCTTTTGGCAGTCTGTTTGACGGTGTCTTTGATACCTACATCGGTTTTTGCCGAAGGTACGGGCGTGCCGAGTGTTGAAAGCACTGTGACAGCTGTTGAATGCGACGGCACAGAGGAATGCAAAGCGGATACTCATGCCGAAACTTGTGCACTTTATGTCGCACCTGAATGTACAGCCACAGCAGGCTGCACATTGGCAGCAGGCCACGAAGGCGACTGCGTGCTGCCTAAAGTGTGCGCTGTTGACTGCACATTAAAAGGTACAGAACACGAAGAATGTGTTCTGCCAGAAGATTGCCTTACAGAAGGTTGTCTTTTGAAATGCGGCCACGAAGGCGAGCATGAGTATATTACCGGTGTTCAAAATCTGAATGAAGGAAATAATGCTCCTGCTGCACAGGCGGAAGGAGGCGTTGCACAAATAGGTGAACAAACCTATGCAACACTTGCGGATGCAATTTTAGATGCACCGAATGGTACAGCAACAGAAATTAAGCTTATTGACAATGCTGTAGGCGGTATTATAGTCCCAGCAGGAAAAAATATTGTGATTGACCTTAACAATCATGAAATTGATGTAAAAAAGGCTGTTGGCTCTACAGGTACTGAAACAAATGGCTTGCAGCTTTTAAAAGGAAGCACCATAACAATAAAAAACGGCGTTATCAGAGCAAGCGTAAATACAGTAAAAATAATGATAAAAAACTACGCAAATCTCACTCTGGAAAATGTTGATGTAAGAGGTTCTGTTAACAACTGCGGTCAGTTGATTGTAAATGGTGAAAACACAAAAATCGTAGTCGATGATTCGACAGATTGGGCAATTTGCACAGGTAACTATCATAAAGGAGATATAATTAGAACAGAAATTAATGCAGGTAACATTACAAGCGTCGCAATTGAAACTCCGCTGTGGGAAACAGGCGGAGCAACTGTAGACGAATCTGTAACAACTGTAATTAATGGCGGTACAATCGGTAAAATCGGTACATACGATTGGAGAGCTGAATATGGCGGTAACTATTTGAATGCACCTTTACTGAAAAATTGGCAATTTATTGTTAAGGGCGGTACAATCGGTACAATAGATTTTGCAGCCAAAATCGGTAATAATTATTACGCAACACTTGCGGATGCAGTTGCTTCAGCACAGGACGGCGAAACGGTTGTTGTGCTTAAAGACGCTGATTTGGGCGACAGTATGTTAACTGTAGATAAAGCCATTACTGTCGACGGCGGCTCGGAAAAACACAGTATAACAAGCACTGCGATAAATGTTGTACGCATTCTTTCAAACGGCGACGCCATTTCCGGTACTGTTAAGTTTAGCAATCTTAAAATTTGTGCAACAAATACTAATAAATCCGGCAGAGCAATAGGAATAGGCAACAGTACCCCGATAACAGGTTTAAACTTGGTTATTGAAAACTGTGTAATAGAAACAACACAGAGAGGTATCACGGTTAACCCGGACAACAACAGCGGTATCAATCTAACAGTTAAAGATTCTACAATTTCCTTAATGAACGGAATTACAAACTACGACGAAGAAGTAAACCCAACTAACGATTATAACAGCAGCCGAGGTATTTCTTTATGGCGAATGGGTAATTCCAAAGTTTCTTTAGAAAACTCAACTGTTCAGGGATTCTATTACTCAATAAATAATGCGGGCAGTATGGCCGATGAATTAGAGGTGATCATTGATAACTGTACCTTAAAATGCCGCGCGGGAATCAATGCACATAACCCGGGCACTAAATGGATTCTGAATAACTCCAAAGTTCACGGTATAAATAATTTCGGCGGGCAGTACGAAGCCTTTGCTAATATTGTGTTAAACCAATATACAATAAATAACATAGTTAAGATTACCGATTGTAAATTTACAACATTTTTCAATGATACGGGAAAAAATAACGAGAATGCCATACAGTCTTTTGTATGTGACAGGGGAACGGACAATACGATAAATGTATTCGGCAATACAACATATCAAATATACGACTTGGCAAAAGGCGGTACAGACTATTACCCATCGGATTTTGCTGAAAAATACGAGTGTGTAGACGCCGGTCTGGGCAACGGCACATTTAAGATTTTGTTACACGAAGTAGTATCTGTTAGTGAAAAATCGGCTACATGTGTTGCCGACGGCATAAAAGCACACTATGAATGCGAATCCTGCGGCAGACTTTACAGCGATGCGGAAGGCACAACGGAAATAACTGCCGACAG
This sequence comes from Oscillospiraceae bacterium, assembly GCA_029007985.1. Lineage (GTDB taxonomy): Bacteria > Bacillota > Clostridia > Oscillospirales > Ruminococcaceae > RGIG3102. Next base: position 15,477 of record JAQXIW010000057.1, read on the forward strand.
CATAAAAACCGCCGCCACAGGTAACCACAGTTTCGGAGAATGGCAGATTGACAAAAATCCGACTTGTGTCGCCGAAGGTCAGTACAAAGCCACATGCGGAGAATGCGGTTACACAAAATATGACGCCATAGCTGCCTCAGGCAAACATAGCTACGGCGCAGACGGCAAGTGCACAGTTTGCGGCAACTTTGACGCAACAAAAGTGACAGCAACACCGGTTGCAACACCTGAACCTACAACAACACCGGCACCGGTTGAAAATATAAAACCGGCAGAAGCCAACACAACTGTTGTTGAAATAAAAGCAAGCGAAGAAGTTTCAGAAATAGTAAAAAACAATGTCGAAGTAACCGAGGGCGCTGCGGTAATTGAAAAAGATGTAATTGACAGCGTCATCACCGCAACAAAAGAAGACGAAACCGTCGTTTTGCCGGTAGCGGAAGCCGCAAAAGAAAACGAAGCGGTAAATGAAATTGTATTGACGGAAGAAACAGTGCGGACAATAGCAGAAAAAGACTCCGATGTTGTAATTAACTTTTCCGACGCAACAATTATGCTTGACAAAGAGGCTGTTTCTGCAGTACGGGAACAGGCAAAGGGCAAAGATATAGAAATCCGTGCAGTAAAGGTGGAAACATCTGTACTGACTGCCGCACAGCAGACTGCAATTGGGGAAAAGGAATCGGCAATAGTGGTTACTGCACAGATATTTGCCGACGGAGAATATATCGGCGATTTCAACGGCGGTACGGCTACGATAATGTTACCGTTAGAAGTTGAGGAAGGCAGAGCACCGGAAGACTACAAAGTATACTATATTGCAGAGGACGGCACATTGGAAGAAATAGCCGCAGAATATGTTGACGGATTTATGGTATTCACAACAGGACATTTCTCCGATTACGCAATCGTATATGAAAAAGCGGTTGTTATCGGCGGCGAGGTTGTAACTACACCGGAAACAACAACAGAGACAAATACTTCATTGCCTATTATTCCGATAATAGTGATAGCAATAGTGGCATTCGCCGGAATATTCCTTATTATTAAAAAGAAAAAAGAGGCATAAGATAAAATCTCTCTAAATTAAATACCCACACCCAAAAAGACGATAGTTTAAGGGTGTGGGTATTGATGTTTATAAGCAAACTAATTGTTATTTATTATGATTTCAACTTGAACGAAAAAATGACAGAGTAAAAACAGTAAAAAAAATTTCCTTACCATTTAACGAAATATATTTAATAATGAAATTAAAAGTAACAGATACGGATTTTATATAACCTCAAGAAAAAAAATACATTCCGACAGTCTAAGGGATTGTGAAACAGAATGGATTAAAGCCGTAAAAGCATATAAGAGAAACAATTTAGTATGCGGTAGAAATAATAAAACAGAAAAACAATATTTAATAACACCGTTAAAAATAACATAAATACACTGTGAAAACATTGAAAAAAAACGAATCAAACAGAAATGACAAACTTCATTAAAGATAAATTTAGCGAAATTAAATACAGGCAGGATAGTATTTTTTATTATTTTTTAGGTCTTTATTCTTAATTATAAATCTTTATTTCTTTATATTTTTATATTCTTAGGTTTTACGGCAATTATTCTATATTTAGACTTTACATTCCGTTACTATTTTGTATTTTATTTTTCCATAATTTTATCATCAAGTTGCTATATTTTTTATTAAAAATCATTTCATACTTGTTTTTTTATCACTCATTATTTATATTTGTACATTTCACACCGGTATTATGGTTATTTTTATGATTTATTATTTATAATTATCGTTTATAAATTAATTTCGCCAATATTTTAGTTTTTACTTTCAACTATCAATTCTTTTACAGTTAAAACCGGTAATTATGTTATTTATCTACTTAAAAGCGAAAGACTGCACTTTTGTGCAGCCTTCCTTTTTATATTATTTGATTTTATATTATTTTATTTAAGAGCGGCTTTTGCTGCCTGTGAGCCGGCAAGTATGCCGGAATCAGTACAAAGCAGCTGTGCGCAACCGGACATATAGACCTGGTTAAAGTATTTACCGTTGATTAGCTCGCCGCCTGCATAGAGACCCTCAATCGGCGTGCCGTCTGTCGACAGTACCCGGTTGTTAGAGTCTGTTTTAAGACCGCCGATAGTACCCATTGTAGAGGTCTTAACCTTCACGGCGTAGTACGGGCCTTCCAAAACCTTTGTGAAATTAGTCTGACCGTAGTCCTCATCAAGACCGGCGTCACACTGTGCGTTCCATCTGTCAATCTGAGCCGTTAGTGTTGCCTCGTCCATACCTGTCTTTTCACAGAGTTCAGCGATTGTATCGGCCTTGATGACCTGATCGCCGTCCACTTTACCCTTTTCTTCAATCCATGCCGGAATTGTAGACACATCAGGGGTAAAGATCGAGTAAACAACGCCTGTTTCGTTATAGGCCTTAGCCATACCGATTGAACGCGGGCCGTAAAGTCCTGTTGTTGAGAATGCTCTTGTGCCGTTGCCGTCTACCACAAAATAGTTTGCGTAATTGATGACCTGGTTGAATGTGTCACCTACATAAGTCTGATGACCGTCAGGTTCAACTTCAACGGCGATATCCATCCACCACATTTCATCAAAGAGTGCGGCGCCGATATTCTTTGCCATAATCATACCGTCGCCTGTTGATGTCATAGCTGATGTTGTGTACGGCAATACCCATTCCTGTGGGAAATCCGGGCAATATTCAGCCATAAGCTCTTTTGACGCGGCAAAACCGCCTGTCGCAAGAACAACCGCTCCGGCTTTAACCGTGAGTTTTGAGCCGTCTTTTCTTGTAGCGACTACGCCTACAACCTTACCGTCTTCAACAATAAGCTCTTCGGCAGTTGTGTTGTAATAAGCTGTGAAATTTTCCTTGCCGTCAAGGAATCTGATACCTGCGTCAATGTGGTCTGCACCGGCTGCATAGCCGTCAAATGCATTTGTCCTTGTAGCCGGGAAATGCCAGATAAGCATAGGGCCGCCAAAGCCTGTCGGCTCTTTGTTGATAGGCACGCCGTGTTCTTCCAAGAACTTAATATCGGACGCCGATCTTTCAATCATTGCGCGGACTTCGTCGCGGTCTGTTTCATCTTTCTTTTCCGATGTGTCTTCGGACACATTATAATAAGCCATGTAATCGTCAATTGAAAGCTCATAGCCGTAATCTTTCTGAATGTTTGAATTAACGGCTGTGATAAAACCGCCCGAGAGCTTGGACGAGCCGCCCGCCACAGAAGCTTTTTCAAGAGCAACAACCTTTGCGCCCTCGTCAAGAGCGGACATGGACGCCGTTACTCCGGTAAGACCGAGACCGACAACCACAACATCTGTTTCGATTGTTTCGTCCTCTGCTTTTGCAACATCAAGTTTTGCCGTAAGCAAATCCATATTGCCTCCCGCCTGCCGACATGCGTCTTTGACCGCCTCTACAACACCTCTTGATGTAAATGTTACAGAGGAAACCATGTCGACTGCAAGTGATTGTGCCTCGATAATTCTTTCAGGCATCATATCGAGAGCAGGCTGTGAAACAAGTCTTGTATCGTTCGATTCAAGGACTTTGATATCCGTTATTTCCGTATCGGAAAAGGTGACGGACACTTTGATTTCACCGTCAAGGCCACGCCCTACGCCTTCATAGGTACCGGCTGTGAACTTCTGTACAGCCGCTTCGGATGAAGAGCCGGCTGAAGAACAAGCCGTCATTGAAAGAACCATAGCCATTGCAAGTGTGAATGCCAATAATTTTTTCATCTTTTTCTCCTTTTTT
>JAQXIW010000058.1 GCA_029007985.1 Oscillospiraceae bacterium
GCGCCGACCATTATTATATCGCCGTGGGCGAAGTTGAGCATTTTTGCAATGCCGTAAACCATGGTATATCCCAAAGCGATAAGAGCGTAAATGCTGCCAAGCGACAGCCCGCTGATCAAGTTTGAAATAAAACTCATATTTTCTCTCCTTATAATGTAAATATATTATATACAACTCTCTATTTATGTATATGTGTATAAACACATAAACAGGTTGTAAAAACATTTAGAGCGAATCCAAATGTTCTTACAACCCGGGGCAATGCCCTGAAAGCATTGCCCAAAGGTCTTTAATCTATTGCTGTGCAGAGTATACCGAGTATGCTACATAAGCGCCGTCAACAATTACGTTGGCTGTAGCTGTCTTTTGACATTCGCCGTCGGCTGTCCATGTCATGTGGCCTGTTGCGCCGTCCATTTCGACTTCGACCATGGCTGCAATCATTGCCTCGTTGAAGTCGGCGTCTGTTGTGTCTTTGCCGGCGATTTCAAATGCGTTGCAGAGAGCATATACAGCGTCGTATGCGTCGGCTGCGAACTGGTCAGGTGTTTCGTTGTAGGCTGCCTTATACTTTGTTACAAAGTTTACGACTACCGGGTCTGTGGAGTCGGCTGCGAAAGGTGTGAGCAGGAACACGCCGTTTGCGAGAGTAGCGTTTTCTTCGCCGAGCTGTGCGAGAACGCCGTCCATACCGTCAACACCGAAAACTATCATATCTGTCATTTCCATATCATTCATCTGTTTGAGAACCTTTGCGGCTTCCGACTGATAGAACGGGCAGAAGAATATGTCAGCGCCGGATTCTTTAACTTTCTGCAGCTGTGTTGAGAAGTCTGTGTTGTTTGATGTGTCGAATGTCTGTGTTTCAACCACTTCAAGACCTCTCTTTTCGGCCTGCCGTACAAATGCTTTGTAAACACCTACCGAGTAGTCTGTGGACTTGTCGTAGAGAATGGCAACCTTTGTGCCGATTTTATTGTCTGCAATGAAGTCTGCGGAATATGTGCCCTGGTCAGGGTCAAGGAAGCAAACGCGGAAGTTGTTGTCGTACTGTGCGGCCTCAAGCTGTGAAGCAGAAGGCGTCATTGTTATGATGCCGTCCCGCTTGGCTTCTTCCGTAACCGCAACGCAGGCGCCGGATGTTACACAGCCGATTGAAGCGTTGATGCCCCGGTCCATAAGCGTGGCGTATGCCTTGACGGCCTGTTCAGGGTCAGCCTGGTCGTCCTCGACCTGTACTTTAACCGTGTAGCCGTTTACGCCGCCGTTTTCGTTAATTTCCTTTGCGGCAAGCTCTGCGCCTTTTTTAACGGATGTGCCGTATGTGGCGTAATCGCCTGTGAGCGGGCCCGAGCCGCCTATAAAGAACACTTTTTCATCCGTGGATGACGATTTATTTGACGAGGAACAGCCTGCGAAGGAGCTGACCATCATTGCTGCTGCGAGAGCAAGACTTAAAAACTTTTTCATTTCCTTTACCTCTTTTATCATATAAATAATTTACTTTTTGCTGTCCGCCGGGCTATACCGGTTTTAGCCGGGCAGACTGTATATAAAAGGCTTTTGCCTCTTATTAAAAACAAATGCCGTATCCGTTTTCACAGATACAGCGCATATTTACAATATACCGTCTTATTCGGTCTGTAAATTAAAGGCTCTGTATCTGCCGGATTTAATAATAATGACAGAAATTAGCACGCAAATAATAATGCCGCTTAGCACGACATTAATAATGGCGGCAAGAGCCAAAATAAAAGCACATACCGTAACCAAGGCATGTGCAGACATATTCATTTCAGTGGCACTGTAAGAATTACCGCAAGCATAGTTGCAGCATGCATAAGCGTTATTAAAATAATTGCGGTATGCAGCCATGACGATAATTCCTTTCCGTAAGTGTTGTCTACATTATAGTTTTCCCCGTTCTCTATGTCAACAGAAAAACGGATTTGTAACAAATCTTTGTAATCGCACACAAAAAGCAGCTGTATATACAGTTTCTTTTGTGATTGTGCACAAACGGAAATGTAGTTTGGCGGAGTACAACTATATGTATATCGCGGAATTATCGTCTGTAAAAGGGCTTTGTGCCCGATATTCCGTAAAATTTATGCTTAAAGAAGCAGAATTATAAAAAATTCCTTGAAATTCAAACAGGGAACCGAAAGCGTTGCCGTTATTTTTCACAAATCGCGTATTTGATTTTTACAAAACAAAAAGCGGTGGTGACACCGCTTTTAAGTCTGTTATTCAACCGATTTGAGAGATTCGACCATCTGTACATTTGCAAGTCTCTTTTTCATTACGAAATTCACAATAAGGGCAAATACCAGCGTTATCGCCACCGACAGAGCGTAGGATAACGGCTCGATATTGCGGCCGAACATAACGGTGTCCAGCTCAACCATAACCATAATGGTGCGGTGCAGCCATTTGCCCACGAAAAGACCGGCGATAGAGCCGATAAAGGTCAAAATCAGGTTTTCCCTGAATATGTAGGATTCGACCTCCCTTTCTCTGAAACCGAGTACCTTCAGCGTGGCAATTTCTCTCATTCTCTCGGACACATTGACATTGGTCAGATTGAAAAGCACTACAAACGCCAGCGCGCCGGAGGACACGATGATTACAATTACGATGAGGTCGAGGGACTTTATCATATTGTTAAAATTGTTTATTGTGCCGGAATAGAAGCCGAGAGTGTCTATACCGTCGCGGTTTGACAGAATTTCCGCCACAGCCTCGTCGGAAATGCCTTCCGCCTTGGCTATTAACAGCGTGTTAGGTTTGGCGGATACCTTGAAAATATCTTTATAGCAGTCCTCGGTCATATATACATAGTGGCCTATGTAGCCCTCGCATATACCGGTTATCTGCACTTCGGCTTTTATGCCGTCCGGGTTTACCACCGTCACGATGTCGCCCACGCCGGCGCCCGTCATATCGGCGGTGTGCTCGGTGATGATTGCGCCCTCGTCGGACAGTTTCAGCCGCTCGCCGCTTTTTCTTTCTCTCAATGTGGAGAATTTTTCAAATTCTTCCGTGTCGGAAACCGCCGTCAAGGTGACATCTATTGTCTCGCCGCCGTAGGATATTTCCGACGAATTCATACAGATTTCAAAAACATCGTCGATGTGAATGTCTTTTTTGAGGTCTTTGACCAGCTTTTCCCTGTCGGCCGCCGTAATGTCGGCGGACAGTCGCGCCGTGCCGTCATAGTGAAACAAATCCCCGAACTGAGTCGATACCAGAGTGCCGATGGAATCCTTAATGCCCCAGCCGGTGACAAGCAAAGCCGTACAGCCGGCGATGCCGATTACCGTCATAAAGAATCTCTTTTTATAGCGGAAAAGGTTTCTCGCCGTGACTTTTGATGTAAAAGACAGCCTGTTCCATATAAATTTAATTCTTTCAAGCAATATCTTTTTGCCGAGTTTAGGCGTTTTAGGGCGCATGAGAACGGCAGGCGTTTCAACCAGCTCGCCGTAGCACGCCGAAAATGCCGCCGCGGTGGTGACCGTGACAATGGCAAGCCCCGACACAACCATAATTTTAGGTATGAAGTACGGCACCATAACCGGCAGATTGTACATCATATTCCACGCCGTGTATATTACAAACGGGAATGCTACCGAGCCGAATGCCAGACCGACGATGGCGCCGGTCAGCGAGGCAAAGAATGCATAGAATATATATTTGAACGCTATTTCCGGTGCGGAATAGCCCAGAGCCTTTAATGTGCCTATCCGGGTGCGCTGTTCATCGACCATTCTCGTCATTGTGGTCAGACACACAAGGGCGGCGACCGCAAAGAAGAACAGCGGGAATATAGCCGAAATGGCGTCCATTCTCTCGGTGGCTCCGCGGTAATCCATATAAGAATACATGCTCTCTCTGTCCAGCACATACCATTCCGCCTCGGCTATGGCGTCTATTTCCGCTTTTGCCTTGACCAGCTCCTCCCGGGCGTCGTCAAGTTCCTTTTGACCCTCCGCTCGCTTTTCCTCCAGCTCTTTTTCGCCCTTTTCCAATTCTATTTTGGCGCTTGTCAGTTTTCTTTGGGCGGCGGCAATTTCGCTTGTGAGAGTTGCTCTGCCGGCGACAATCTGTCGCTCGCCGTCGGAAATTTGGTTTTCCACCGACTTTATCTGACTGTCCATGGCGTCGAGGCCGGCTCTCGCCGTTTCGAGAGTGCGGTCATAGCCGTCGACCGTCCGCTTTTTCGCTTCTGTTTCGGCTTGTGCCGACGCAAGCTCCCTCTGCGCCGTGTCCAGATTTGACTGCGCCGTTGCCAAATTTCCGGCTAAATCCGGGTTTGCCGTCTCAAAATCGGATATCCGCGTCTGCGTGGCTGTCAATTCGTTTTCTTTTTCCGTCAGAAGAGCCGTTTTTTCGTCAATTTGAGTTTGAATTTCCGCCTTTTTCTCTTCATCGGTCTCCACCGCCAGCTGTAATCTCAGCTGCCGCAATTCGCCGTTTACCGTCAGTATTTCGGTTTGCAGGGCGGTTTCCCTGTCTTTCAGGGTGTAGTATTCCTCGTTTTGCCGCACGAGCGTATCGTAGACAGACTTTGCCTCGTCGTAGGCGAGCTGTTTTTCGTCCTGTGCCCGCTTTGCCGCCTCATATTCCGCCTGTGCCCGATCGCGCTGTTCAATCACGGCGCCGTAGTTGTCGTTATAGGCCTTTTCCAGCTCGGCGTAATATTCTTTAAGCTGTTTGAGAGTTTCTTTATAGGTGTCAATCTGCGTCTGCCGGCTCTCCAACTTGTACTCGCCCAGAGCCTTGTTGGTTTCCAGCAAAATTTCTCCCTTTGTTATCTCGTCTCTGCCGTCTTCAATCTTTTTTTCGGCGGCGGCGATTTGCCGGTCAAATTCCTTTACGCCGTCCTCATACTCCTTGAGACCGTCGTTGTATTTTTCCATGGCCTCGTCCATAATGTCCCGTCGGCGAATGTCGGAATTTGTCTTGCCCAGCTTTTTAAGCCTTGCAGTCAGCGGCTCTATGAAATCAAAATAATCCCGGTCATAGCTGTTTATGTCCTTTGCGCCGCTTGCCGTCACAAAAGCCTGTGTGTAGACCTCCATATCAAAATCACATGCCGGCACATAGGCAAACACATTGACCGAGCCGGAGCCTATCGACGACGAGCCCTTTTCGTATGAAAGATAGTAAGAGGTCTCCACTATGCCGACAACGGTGTACTCCGTCACGGCAAAGGTGTCGTGAATGTCCTCGCCGTCGCCGGAGGTTATTGTGACTTTGTCGCCGATTTTGAAGCTGTTTTCAAGGAGCTTGGCGTGTTCCACTACCATTTCACCGCTTTTCTGCGGCAGCCTGCCCTCGATGAGAACAAGCTTATTTATGTATTCCGGGTCGTTTTCGTCCGTGTGGTCTAAATCGAGAGAGTGCACTCTCATGACAGACATAGACGAACCGACGGATACCAGCACATCCTTTTCGTACGCCGCCGATACCGCCTCTACGCCCTCGGTATTTTTTATGTCGTCAATATCTCGCTTAGTCAAGCCGAAATTTGACAGTATTCGATAGTCCGCCAAATTGCAATCGTCAAAAAATTTGTCCGCATTCCATCTCATCACCGGGGCAGACGCCATAAGCCCGGCGAAAAACGCCACGCCGATAGCAACTATCCCGAAAATAGACATAAATTTTGACTTTGTCTTTTTTATCTCTCTGACGGTGTCCTTTATAATTCCGCTTTTCATATTACCACTCGATATTCTCCACCGGAGTCGGATTTTCGTTTATTTCCGTCGAGACCACCTTGCCGCTTTTGACATGGAAAACCTTGTCGCCCATAGGGCAGAGAGCCAAGTTGTGGGTTATGACAACCACCGTCATGCCTGTTTTACGACAGGTGTCCTGTAAAAGTTTGAGAATGGCTTTGCCGGTCACATAGTCCAGCGCGCCGGTAGGCTCGTCGCAGAGAAGAAGCTTTGGATTTTTCGCCAGGGCTCTCGCTATCGCCACGCGCTGCTGTTCGCCGCCGGACATCTGAGCCGGGAAATTGTTTTTTCTTTCCGCCAAGCCGACTGCGGCGATGGTCTCGTCTATATCCAGCGGATTTTTTGAAAGCTGTGTGGCGAGCTCTACATTTTCCTTTGCGGTCAGGTTTTGCACCAGGTTGTAAAACTGGAATACAAAACCGATGTCGTAGCGGCGGTAGTCGGTCAGCTGTCTTTTGTCCATTTCCGACACAAGCTCGCCGTCGACTTTAATTGTGCCGGAGGTGGCGGTGTCCATTCCGCCCAAAAGGTTGAGAATCGTGCTCTTGCCGGCGCCGGAAGCCCCGGCTATGATGACAAACTCGCCTTTTTCTATCTCGAAATTAACACCGTCCAGGGCGGAAATTTCCACCTCGCCCATTTTGTATATTTTTTTAACATCCTTAAATTCTATAAAGCTCATTTTTTTACCGTCAGCCCCTTGTGTAGTCGGCTGAGTTTCTTCTCTTTCTGTCGTTTATGATAATTGCGCCGTGCGGCACCGGGTGGGCAAGGAAAACGCTCCTGACCTTGCCTTTGAAAGCCTCCGCCGCAAGTCGCCGCTTGTTTTCGTCGTCAAAAATGCCGAAAACCCGCGCGCCGCTGCCAGTCATAACCGCGCCGAGAGCGCCGTTATTCATAAGTTTTTCCTTTATCGGCTCTGTGTCCGGGGAAGCCGCCGCCGGCTCTAAAACATTCGCCGTCTTTTGTGCTATCCGCCGCAGGTCGCCGTCGGACAAAGCCGCCACAAGTCCCTCGGTGTCCACCGGGATTTTCTCGGTCAGGCCGTCATAGTTTGCAAAAGCCGCCGGCGTGGACACGCCCCTGGCCGGCATACACACGACGATATAACATTTCGGCATAGCCGGGGCAGGCAAAATGATTTCGCCCGTACCCTGTACTCTCTTTGTGCCGCCCACAATCATAAACGGCACATCGCTGCCGGCTTTCAGGCCTATTTCGCACAGCCGCTCCCGTGAGAGATTTGTGCGGTACAGTTTATTCAGCCCCACAAGAACGCCCGCCGCGTCGGCGGAGCCGCCCGCCATACCGGCTTTTATCGGCACTGTCTTTTTTACATAAATATGTACGCCGCCCCGAACGCCCGTCGCCTTGAAAAATTCCAATGCGGCTTTGACGGCTACATTTTTGGAATCCGTCGGGATATATCTGGTGTTTGAGGATATCGTAACATTCCGCTGCTGTTTTGTCAGGGTGATTTTTTCGTATATCGACACGCTCTGCATAAGCATATCCAAAAGGTGATAGCCTCTCTCGTCGGTGCCTGTGATGTCCAGCGACAGATTGATTTTCGCCGGGGCGATAACGGTCACTTTGCTGTGTTCGTTTCTTTTGCCGTACATATATTCTCCTTAATATTTTACAAAAATTCCCGCCGCTTTTCTCACCAATGTGAAAATCGGGTTTTCCAAAACTTTTTTGGCGTTTTTCAGTTCTTTTCTGATTTCTATGCCCTGTGGACAATGTATCTCGCAGGCGCCGCACTCAATGCAGTTTGACGCGCCGGTAAAGTCTTTTCTGAGGGAAGTCGCCATAAAATACTGTCTTTCCGCCGACAAAAAGCCCTCGGTTTTCAGGCTGTTGTACGCCGAGAAAATACCCGGTATGTCGACGCCCTTGTGACAAGGCATACAGTATCTGCACCCGGTGCAAGGCACATTTGTGTTTTTGTTTATTTCGCTTACAACTTTTTTGAGCAGCTCTCTGTCGGCCTCGGTGAGTTTACCGACGCGGGAATTGTCGGCAGTAAGTATATTTTCTCTGACCATATCTACGGAATTCATACCGGATAAAACGCAGGTTACGCAGCTTTGGTCCCACAGCCAGTTAAGGCTCCACCGGGCAGGGCTCTTTTTCACCGGGTAGTCCCGGAACATTTTCACCGCCTCTTTCGGCAGATTGTTTGCCAATTTGCCGCCCCTGAGAGGCTCCATAATAATTAAAGGAATGTGTTTTTTCTCGGCGTATTCGGCGCCCGTTCTGCCCGCCTGGGTGTTTTCGTCCAAATAGTTATACTGAATTTGGGCAAAGTCCCAATCGTATGCGTCCAAAAGCTTACAGAACATATCTGCGTTGCCGTGGTAGGAAAAGCCGATGTTTTTAATAATGCCGTCCGCCTTTTTTTGCTCTATCCACCGCAAAATGCCCATTTGACACAGCCTGTCCCAAGTTTTTGCGTCGTTCAGCATGTGAATGAGATAGTAATCCACATAGTCGGTGCGCAGTCTCCTCAATTCCTCGCTGAAATACCTGTCCAAATCCCGATAGCTTTTCATCATATAGTGAGGCAGCTTCGTGGCGATTTTAACGCTTTTTCTTATGCCGTTTCTCTCTAAAATCTCGCCCAAAGCCGCCTCTGAGCCCGGGTACACATAGGCAGTGTCAAAATAGTTGACGCCGTTTTCGTAGGCTGTCATTATCTCTTTTTCCGTCTTGTCAATATCTACCGACATTCCGTTTTTTGTAAATCTCATACAGCCGTAGCCGAGTACGGATATGTTTTCGCCGTGTTTGTCCTGTCTGTACTGCATAATTCACCGCCTGTTATCTGCTATTCTTTTTATTATAACACATATGTTAAATTATTGTATATTTTTTGTTGAAACATTGAAAAATATGAGCAGATTGTGTTATATTTGATTATAAAAAATAAATATGTTAAGAGGGTGATATTGTGACAAAAATATATCTTGCAAAGACGAAAATTAAGCCTTTGGACATAGACGCAAACCGGGAAAAAGCCGACGCCGAGATAAAAAAGGCTGTTGCTCGGGGCGCAAAAATAATCGCTTTCCCGGTAGGCTTTCTGACCGGCACGGATTTGGGCATTCTCGCCGACAAGGATTATTTTGCCGAAATATACAATGAGACGGTGCTGAAACTGTCGGCGGAAAACAAGGGCATCGTGATTCTCGCCGATTGTCGAGATACGGATTTTGCCGCCCGGTTTTACCTGAACGGCGAATTGCTGGATTTGGGCGACAGCGACGGTCTGGAAATTGACGGCTGCCGTATAAGAGCCTATGATTTGGCGGAAATGATGGCTCTCGACACCTATACAATGTGTGAAAACGGCTTTGAATTGCCGGACTGTATGATATTGACGGAATCCGCCCCGGTTGTCGCGGGTCAAAGAGCCCTTTTGAAAAAATTGCTTGAAAAAATCCACCGCAGCACAGGCGCTACCGTAATAGCGAATTTGGGCGGTCGGGGCTTTACCTCTCACCCTTATGTGTACATGCCGTGCGCGGCGGTAATCGACGAGGACATAGACATATTCACCCGCAC
>JAQXIW010000059.1 GCA_029007985.1 Oscillospiraceae bacterium
TGGACTTATACAGGTTGATACGGATGTAAGTTCTATAGAAACAGGCTACTTGGATAATTCATATTTTGGCAATATATCAGATGATGATTTTTATTATCAGTTATCGGAGAATGGCTGTTATATGACCAAGTATCTCGAAGAATTTGATTGGTATATGGTAATAAAAGATAATAATCCTGTTAAATTGGATGTAAATAAAATTATACTTCCAATTGTTTTAATCTTTATTGCAGGCTTATTAATAATGGCAACTTCATTTGTTATTATTGGTATGAGAGAGAAGAAGGCAAAGGATGCATACAGCATAAGATATGAAGCATCTATAAGGGACGAGCTTACAGGTTTATATAACAGACGAGGGTTTGAAGCTGACTGTGAAAAAATCAAAAAAGATCAGAATCTATTAGAATATGTTCTGATTATGATGGATTTGAACGAATTAAAGGCAGTTAATGATAATATTGGTCATGAAGCAGGGGATGAGCTGATTATTGGCGCTTCGAAGTGTATGGATAATGCATTCTCAGGTCTTGGAAGGACGTATCGTGTAGGTGGCGATGAGTTTGTTGCATTACTGAGAGCAACGAGAGAAGAAGCACAGGGTGCAGTTAAGACATTTGATTATTTAACTGAAAACTTCCAGGGAAATCTTATTTCTGAACTTAGTGTGTCTAAGGGAGTAGTTGTTTGTTCAGAACATACAGAACTTAATTTTGAAGAAATAAAGGAAATGGCTGATAAGCTGATGTATGCAGATAAGGATGAATATTATAGACGAACAGGAAAAGATAGAAGACGAGTTTGATTTATAAATTGATATTTAGTCTATGTAAAGAACCCAACAACTTCCAGTTTTATGGATATATTTTCACAAACGACTAAACAACAGAAAAGGCTGTGGATATATTCCCTTGCTCGTAAAAATAGCAAGGACATTCAGCCTATCGTATCGAGCATATAGAATGTTGTATTACACTTTCCTGTAAATAAAAATATAAATCAATTTATTGAGCGATATTTAATTTTCACAAACACTATTCGCAAAGATGCATAATAAAATTTTTTGCAAACTAAATAAAGTAATGTTTTTTGATTAATAGTCGTCTAAACCAAGTACAGTAAAGATTATTATAAATAAAAACCACCGGCTCAAACCGGTGGTTTTTATCATTCTATCCCAAGATTTGCTATAATACAATCCGTCAGCTCTTTTATGCGGTCTTGTTTACCGGACAGTTCAAGGTAGCCGAAAAGACATTCAAATCCGGTTGAAGTCCTATACTCCTCAACACTAGCGTGTTTTGCGACAGTTGCCTTTGAGGTGTTCCGCCCTCTTTTTGCTATCCGTTTTTCTTCTTCGGACAGCAAAGGCTCAATAATCTTCATCGCTTCAAATTGACCTTTTGCGCTGACATATTTCACCGTAAGCTGATTTAATCTGTTGATGTTATATCTTTTTTCGGTCGCAAGATGCTCTCTGATACGCAATGTGTAGACGGCGTCCCCCACAAAAGCGAGAGTAAGCGGCGACTGTTCTCTTAAATCCACCATATTTTGTCCTTAGTTTACAAAGTCAAATTCAAAGTCGTCAATTCGGACAGTCTCGCCCTCTTGAATACCCATATCGCGAAGCTTTTGTATAATTCCGCTGTCGTTGAGTCTTCTCTGGAAATACTGTAAGCTCTCGTAGTCGTCAATATCCGATGTGTACAGAATATCCAAAAGCCACTGGGCCTCAATTACGTAGGCGCCGTCATCTGCCCTTGTGATTGTAAATTTATTGCCTTGGTTTTCAACTTTTTCGGCTACAAATTCTGGCTCGTAAATCGTGACCGGAGGCAGTTTTGACAGCTCTTCGTATACGTTATATACGAGCTCTTTTAATCCGCTTTTTGTAGCGGCGGAAATAACAAAGAGTTTTACGCCCTGTTCGTCACAGAACTTTTTGAATCTATCAATATCCTCTTGTGATGCAATGTCGGCTTTGTTTGCGACAGCAATCTGCGGTCTTTTAGCCAATTCTTCGCTGAACTGCTTTAACTCATTGTTAATCAGCTTGTAGTCTTCAATCGGGTCTCTGTATTCGCTGCCGGAAACATCGACCACATGCAAAATCAAACGGCATCTCTCGACATGTCTTAAAAAGTCGTGTCCCAAACCTACGCCTTCCGACGCGCCCTCAATAATACCCGGAATATCGGCACAAACAAAAGACTGTTCCTCGTCAACTCGCACAACGCCGAGCACCGGAGAAAGAGTAGTAAAATGGTAATTTGCGATTTTCGGTTTTGCCGAAGAAATTGTGGATATCAATGTGGATTTACCCACATTCGGGAAGCCTATCAACCCCACATCCGCAATAAGTTTAAGCTCTAATATTACATCTCTTTCTTCACCGTGAAAACCCAGCTTGGCAAAGTTCGGAATTTGTCTTGTCGGTGTGGCAAAATGCTGATTTCCTAAACCGCCTTTACCGCCCTTTGCAATCAAATAGTCTTTTTCTTCGGATATATCCGCTATAATCAAACCTGTATCAGCGTCTTTTACGACAGTACCTATCGGCATATTTATTATCAGATTTTCGCCGCTTTTGCCAAACTGGTTACTGCCGCGTCCGTCCTCGCCGTTTTGGGCGGCATATTTTCTTTTGTATCTGAAATCCATAAGCGTGGAAAGGTTTTTTGACCCGCGAAAAATAATGTCACCGCCTCTGCCGCCGTCACCGCCGTCAGGGCCGCCGGCCGCAACAAATTTTTCTCTGTGGAAAGCAACCGCGCCGTTTCCGCCGTTGCCTGCCTTAACATGTATTTTGGCTACATCAATAAATTGCATTGCCATATTAACTGCCTCCCTCGTACCAATGTAAAAAAGAATACCCGAACTTTTACAAAAAGCTCGGGTAATTTGTGTTATAGATTACTTTGCGTAAACGCTAACCTGCTTTTTGTCGCGGCCGAGTCTTTCAAATTTGACTGTACCGTCAACAAGAGCGAAAAGTGTGTCGTCACTGCCACGGCCTACATTCTCACCTGGGTGAATGTGAGTGCCTCTCTGGCGAACAAGAATGTTACCAGCTTTGACGAACTGACCGTCTGCTCTCTTTGCACCGAGTCTCTTTGACTCTGAATCACGGCCGTTCTTAGTAGAACCAACGCCCTTCTTATGTGCCATTATTCAATTCCTCCCTTAGAAAATTAACCGATAATCTTTGTGATTTCAACTTTTGTGTAAGGCTGTCTGTGGCCCATTCTTCTTGCATAGCCTTTCTTTGGCTTGTATCTGATGATATTGAGCTTTTTGCCTTTGCCGTTCTTGATAACCTTAGCCTCGACTTTTGCGCCTTCAACTACAGGTGTACCGAACTTTGCATCTGAACCTTCACCGACGAAAAGAACTTCGTCAAATGTAACTGTTTCATCAGCAGTTACATCAAGTTTTTCGATGTATACTACATCGCCTTCGCAAACAGCGTACTGTTTGCCACCGGTAACAAATACTGCTTTCATTTTATACCCTCATTTAATAAGTCTCGCTGAACCAGGTGTATGTGGATGTCACATATCTTATAACCATTTACATGCGGCTGAAATATATTATCACAAATACGGCAAAATGTCAACAATTATTATGCATTTTTTGCCCTGTTTTCTGCACTTTTTACGGTGTTTTTTAACAGATTAACTCTTGTCATAAGACCCACGCCGCCCGGAACAGGAGTAATTTTCGACACTTTTTCAATGCAGGTTTCATAGTCAGCATCGCCATGCAATTTGCCGTCCCGTCCTCTGTTTATGCCTACATCTACTATAACGGCGCCGTCCGAAATCATATCGCCTGTGAGAAACCCAAGTTTTCCTATCGCGACAATGATAATATCTGCTTTTTTTGTTATCTCGGCTAAGTTCTTTGTCTTTGAGTGACAAACGGTAACCGTGGCGTTTCTCTGTAAAAGCAGCTGTGCTACCGGTTTGCCGACAATGTTGCTCCTGCCTATTACTACTGCTTTTTTACCCCGTATTTCCACTCCGGCGAAATCGAGCAAATCTATACAACCCTGCGGTGTGCAAGGTGTAAAGCAATCTTTACCGAGATAGAGACTGCCCACATTTACGGCTGTGAACCCGTCAACATCTTTTTCGGGGGAAATTCTGTTAATTACGGAATACTCGTCAATGTGCCGAGGCAAAGGCAGCTGTACCAAAATGCCGTCTACCGTTTCATCGCCGTTTAATCTGTCTATTTCGCTAAGCAATTCATCCTGAGATACGGATTCCGGCAAGGCTATATTTTCGGAAATTATGCCGCATTCGGCACAGTCCTTGTGTTTTCCCCTGACATACGACTGTGACGCCGGGTTTTCGCCGACGATGATGACCGACAGTTTCGGGTAAATCCCCTCGCTGTTGAGCCGTTTGACTTTTTCGGCAATCTTTGATTTTTCAAGTGCGGAAAGTTCCTTACCGCTTATGTTTTTTCCCGACATTTGTTTTATCCTTTTTTTCTGTCTTGTTTTTTCTGAAATATATAATTGCAATGACTCCGAATACGACCATAAGAGCCGCTACTATTTGAGATGTGCGAATACCCGGCAGTATTTCAAGACTGTCTGTTCTTATACCCTCTATAAAAAATCTGCCGATACCGTACCAAACGGCATACATACAAGTGATTTCGCCTTTGAATTTTCTTTTTTCAAAATAGAAGAAAAGAATTAAAAAACCAATAAAGCACCATACGGATTCATAGAGAAAAGTCGGGTGAACAGGCATTTCCGGATTCACGATTACGCCCTGTGCCCGAAGAGTGCTTTGTACGCTTTTGAGATAAGATATTGTATTTTCGGAAATCATACCGAGTAATCCGTCGGTATTTGTGCCGAAGCACTCCCGGTTGACAAAATTGCCCCATCTGCCTATTGCCTGTGCGATAGGAAAGCCCACCGCGGCACAGTCAAAACAATCGGCAAAGTTGAGTTTTTTCCGTTTACACGCAAAATACCCGGATATGAATCCTCCGATAATTCCGCCGTAAATTGCAAGGCCGCCGTCCCTGAGATTTATCATATCCCAAAGCGAATCGTACTTAAAAGGAGCAAAAGCCACATAGTAAATTCTGGCGCACACAATGCCCACAAAGGCGCAAATCATTATAACATCGGTGAACTTGTCAATGTCAATACCGATTCTTTTAGCGCGGTACAAACCGGCGGCAACGCCGGCTATCATACCTGCGGTGACCAATATTCCGTACCAATACACATCCAATCCGAATACTGAAAAAGCCACTCTGTTTACGGTAAATTCAAGTCCAAGCGCGGGAAACTGTATATGGTTAATCATTCACATCCTCCAATGGCAAAACCTTGAAAACAGACTTTTTGTCGTCTCTCATCATGTTTTTCAGCTGACTGTTAACATCGTCTAAGGTCAGCGCTGCCAAGGTATCCATAGCCGTATAGAGATTGCCGCCTTTGAAATGTGCGTTGACCATCTCTGTCGCCACTTCTTCCACATTTTCAAAAGACATTATCATAGAGCCGTAAATAGAATTTTTGGTGATTGTAAAATCCTCTTCTCCTATGCCTGTCTCTTTGAGTTCTTTAATGGCTTTTTCAATTTCGTCTATGAGTGTATCCGGCCGGTTCGTCTCACCGGAAATTATGGAAGAATAATAATCTCTGCCTGAAAAAATCTCGCCTTCAAAGGTACCGTTTACAATGTTCATATCATAGAGCTTATTGAACAGCTTACTGGTGGCGCCGGTCAAAACATTCATAATTATTTCGCCGCAGAGTTCTTCTTTTACGGTAACCGGGTCAGACATTTTTTCCTTATAGCCCAATGCTACAATAGGCGTGGAAACCGGCATGTATATTTCGCCGTAGGATTTATTTATTTCATCCGGCTCATTTTGATATATTCTTTTCACATCTGATACATCGGAATCAAATCCGGCTCTTTTTACGGCTGCGGCAACTCTGTCCGCCGTTATGTTGCCGGCGACGCAAAGCATCATTTCCGCCGGTGAATAGAACGCCTTGCAAACATCATAGAGCATAGGTGCGTTTATCCGGGCAATGCTGTCTACCGTACCGGCGATATCCTCTTTTATAGGGTGATTTACATAAAGCCCGTCAAGAATACCGAAAAGAAGCCTCCAGTTTGCGCTGTCGTCGTACATTTTTATTTCTTGACCGATAATACCCATCTCTTTTTGAACGGTCTGCTCTGTGAAATAAGGCTTTGTCACAAAATCAAGCAAAATATCCAGCGACTCGTCGATATTTTCCGTCGCGGTGAAAATGTAACAGGTTTTATCAAAGCTTGTAAATGCATTTGCGCTTGCCCCTGTTTTGGCATATCTTTCAAAGGCGTCACATTCTTCGTTTTCAAACATCTTGTGCTCGAGGAAATGCGCCACGCCGGCAGGGAGCTTGTACCGCTTTCCGTCCATTGAAAATTCCCTGTCGACAGAGCCGAAATTAGTTGCAAACACAGCGTGTACCGCATTGTAGCCCGGCATATTGTACACGCCGATTTTAAGGCCGCAATCCGCGGTTATCAAGCTGTAGCTTTCGTTTAATGTATTGTTTTTTATTTCCGTCATATTTAACCTTTATTTTGTGATAGTGTATATTACATTCAAATTCAGCAGAGAAAGAACATCTTTTATGTCTTCAACGGTCACTTTTTCAACCTGTTCTATTGCGTATTCCGGGCTGACAAATGTATCTCTCAGCGATTCGTTGAGATACCACGCCTCCAGGCCGTAGAGAGTGTCGTAATTTGAATTAAGGCTGTTTTTTATTGCCAATTTGATTTCGTTGATTTCCTCGTCGCTTATCGGGCCGTTGATGAGATTTTCCAACTCTCTTTGAACGGCTTCGACAGTCCTTTGTGCATTGCAATGCTCCACGCCGGAATCAACGCTCATGCTCTGTGAGAATCCGTTAAAACCCGCCCGGCAGTAATAGCAAAGGCTCTGTTTTTCTCTGACATTTTTGAACAGTCTCGAGGAAGGCACACCGCCGAAAAGCGCGCTTGCCACAAGCATTTTGTATCTTTCCCGCTCTGTCAGCACTCTCTTTGTGGTGTAGAGCAAACATACTTTGCCCTGTACCGTGTCAATGTGCTCTGTGAAGCATTCAGCGCTTTCTTTACACGGCATATTTGACACCGGAATAATTGATGCAAAGCATTCTCTGTCTTTGCTAAAATGATTTTTTATCATTTCAACGGAAGTATCCGGATTGTTAGCCGTGATAAATATCTCTGTCACCGCATTGTCAATCATATTTTTATAGCAATCATAAAGTGCCTTCGGAGTTATACCGTCGATTTCCGAAATATAGCCCAGCCTCTCGACTCCGTTTAATGAATCGCCGTAAAACTTTCTTCTTGCGTTTTTTATACAGTATGAGCGCTTGTCGTTGATTTCTCCCTCTATTTCTTCTCTGAGCTTATATTTTTCTATTTCAAGCCATTCTTCCGCAAATGCGCCGTCAACAAGACAAGGTCTGAAAATAACGCCTAAAAGAACCTTGCACATTTCTTTAAGCAAGTCCTCGTTTTTATCCAGACAGTATTCGTTTTTTATGCCTTGTATCGTAAATCTGACAATTCTGTTGCATCCGACGACAGACGAATTTACCGACAGAGTGGCGGAATACATTTTTGAAAGTTTCTTTGAAAACAGCCGCATCTCCGGATAATCTTCATAAGCTCTTTCAAGCATTCCCGGCAACAGAGCATACATTGTCGCCTTATCTCTCTCATTAGGCATTACAAAAGCTACGGTTATTCTGTTTCTTTTGAATTTGTCGTTGGGCAAAACCGTAAGATGAACATTTTTTGAAATCAGTTCCCTATTCATTTATTCTCCTATCAATTTATAAACATTTCATGTATTTTATTAACGGCGATATCGGACATTTTTCTGTTCACGAAAACCGTCAGCTTTATTTCGCTGGTATTTATGAGTTTTACGTCTATTTCGTTTTCGTACAGCACTTTGAAAACTTTAGCGGCGACGCCTTTTGTCGTTTTTAATGCCGCGCCAATGACGGACACCTTTGCTATATCGTCGTCAACAAACAGCCGTGAAAAACCGATTTTGTCCTTATTTTCCGCCAGCATTTTTTCGCATTTTATCCTGTCGGAACGGCTCACGGTGAAGCTGATTTCCCCTTTTCCCTGAACGGCGGTAGGCAGAGAAATCGTATCGACCACAATATCGTTTTCGCTTATCAAATTAAAAATACTGTAACAGATACCGGTTATATCCGGCACTCCGATAAGCGAGATAATGGACATATTAGGGTCTTTAATTATTCCCTTTACGGTCATACCCGATATGCCAAGCACCTCTTTTACGACCGTGCCTTTTCCGTATTCGTCTTTATATGACAAAAAATGAAGCACTATTCCGTTTTTTCTCGCCTTCTCAACTATATCGGTATTTATCGCCTTGTAACCGCACACAGTCATTTCCAAAAGTTCATCGTAGTCCATTTTATCAATTCTGTGTGAAAAATCTGTAAAAGCGGGGTCGGCTGAAAATATTCCGTCATACTTTATATATATTTGACACTCACATCTTAAAACAAATGCACAGTCCAAACTGATTTCAATAGTATCCTGAGCGCAAAAAAGCACAAACAGATTGCCGTTAGACTTTTTTATATCGTCTGAACGGGCAATCTCTTTCGCGTTATATTTTAGTGCGATATTTTTATATTCTGCCGAGCAAACAAGCAACACTTTATATCCGTTTTTTATATCTTTTCTATAAAGCGTATCTATTTCTGTATTTTCGGCCAAGGCATTGTCAATGTATTTAACGATATACGCCATATTACAAATCCTGCATAATTCGTTTGGCGGTTACCACATACCGCTGTCTGTTCATTTCTTCAACAAGACTGTCTACATCGCCTATCATATCTCTGACTTTCATTGTAAGTGACACTGCCGCAGTACCGTCAACCGGCGCCGACTGTGTAATGGTGACAATACTGATATTGTATTTGGCAATGAGTTTCAGCAAGCTCTGCAAAGCACCCAACTCGTCAATTAAAACGACGTGCAGAGCGACAACGGTCTTTGCCTCGGAAACATCAAATATCTTATCCTTGTATTTGTAAAGCGCGCTCCTTGAAATTTGTACTTCTTTTGCGGCAGCCGACAGATTTTTTACATTGCCGGCGGCAAGCAGCTCTTTAGCCTTTACAACCTTTAAGAATACTTCAGGTAAAACGTCGCTGTCGACCAACAGAAATTTTTTTGCCATTTTTTAATCCTTTCAACAAACCTTTATATGTTTATATAATAAGATATGAAGTGAATATTTACAATGTAAAAAAACAACAAAAATTAAAACAAATGTTTGTCACTGAAATACATTTTTATTGAAATTTGCCGTTTTTAGTCCATATTAGGCGCTGTACAAAACAAAAAGACATCGTAAAGATGCCTTTGTATTATATTTCTCTTCTGCCTTCGAGAGCGCGGTAAAGGGTGACTTCGTCCGCATATTCCAAAGAAGCGCCCACCGGCAAACCGTAGGCAAGTCTTGTCACTTTTATTCCCATCGGTTTTATGAGTCTCGACAGGTAGAGCGCAGTTGCCTCGCCCTCGATTGTTGGGCTTGTTGCCATTATGACTTCCTTGACCGTATCGTCGGACAGGCGGCCGAGCAACTCTTTTACCGTCAGCTGTTCTGCGGTTATGCCGTCCATCGGAGAAATCAAACCGTGCAAAACGTGATATGTGCCTTTGTATTCCCCTGTCTTTTCAAAGGTGGAAACATCTCTCGGGTTTTCGACAATACAAATGATGCTTTTGTCTCTGTTTGTACTTGAACAGATACCGCATATTTCCTTGTCGGTATAATTTTGGCAAATCGGGCATCTTTTGATTTTTGTGTGGACGTCCATAATCGCATCGGCAAATTCTTTTGCTTCTTTTTCATCCATAGACAATATCTGATACGCCATTCTGGTCGCACCTTTTCTGCCGACGCCCGACAGTCTGGAAAAATTATTTATCAGCCTTTCCAAAGGCTCTGCAATATGCCGTGCCATATATTACAGAATACCCGGTATATTCATACCGCCGGTTATTTTGTTCATCTCGGTTTCGCTGTCAATTCTTGCTTTTGAAATTGCGTCGTTAACTGCGGCTGCAATAAGGTCTTCCAGCATTTCAATATCGTCCGGGTCGACGGCTTCCGGTTTAATGCTGATGCTGACGACATCGTGCTTGCCGGAAACAACGGCTTTAACCAGTCCTGAGCCGGCTTCACCGGTGTATTCGGTGGCGTCAAGTCTCTCCTGAAGTTCTTTCATATCGTCCTGCATTTTCTGTGCCTGTTTGATAATCCGGTTCATATTTGACGGGCCGCCGCCCATACCCCGTGGAATTCTTGCTTTCATAAATATATCTCCTTAAATTTAATCTTTTATATTTACCGTAACGCCCTTTTCTCTCAGAGCGAGTACATCATCTATACTGTTGTGCCTTTCTTTTTCAAAAAAACTTGCGATATTTTTATAACCGCCTATGTTGTAGGTTTTTCCGCTCACAGCCGCAATGGCATTTTTAATTACCGGATAAACCTCTCTGTGACTTCTGATATAGTCATTCAAAGCTTCGCTGCCCTTAATATATACCACATTTTGATACAGGTAAGCGGCAGAGCCTTTCAAAAACGCCTGTAAAGGAACATCACTGCGGCCGATAATATCAACCACGCTGTCCCAGTTGGAAAAGACAACGGGTCTTGTATCGGGCGAAGCCCGACCGTCATCCTGCGGTGTGTTCATGAGTTTTAATATTTCTTCCTTGGACAAACTCTTTTGCGGAGGCTCGCTCTGTTTTACCGGTGTTTCCGGCGACGGAGCGACAGGTTTTTGCCGCCGGGCTTCCGTTGGCTTTTGCCGCAAAGCGTTTTCTCTCTCAAAGGTTGAGACGACTTTTCTCTGAGGCGCCGCAGTCTCCGGTTTTGAGTTTTGCAGACTCGTGTCGGCGCATCCGATTTTGTAAACCGCAATATCGAGAGCTGTTTTCGGCGACTGACCCTTTGTAATACTGTCAAGGGCGTCCGTCAAATGTTTCAATATATTCTCGATTGTGCCGTAAGAACATTCGAGAGACTGTTTTTTCATTTTTTCGAATTTTTCCGACGGAAGATTCAGTATCCGAGATGTTACGCCTTTCATTCCGCAGAGCAGAAGATTGGAAAAGTAGTCTATCAGTTCTTCGCAAAGTCGTCTGATGTCCACGCTTTTTTGCCGCAGAACACGCAGAGCGAGTAAAGCTTCGTCCGTTTTTTTGTCAATCAACTTTTGGGCAAAGTCAATTATTTCGTCGTCTCGGCTGATGCCGGTGATATTTGAAACCACTTCTTCCGTAACTTCGTCGCTGACAGACAAACAGGTGTCTAAAATCGAGTTGGCGTCTCTCATTGCGCCGTCGGCCAGGGAGGCTATCATCTTTGCCGCCGGTGCAGTCAATTTGATATTTTCCGACTTGGCTATATTCAGCAGCGCGTCTGATATTTCGTCAAAAGACAGCTTTGCAAAATCGTATCTTTGACATCTCGATAATATTGTTGCCGGTACTTTCTGAATATCGGTTGTGCACAATATAAATATCACATGCCGAGGCGGCTCTTCGAGCGTTTTAAGCAAAGCGTTAAACGCTGACGGCGTAAGCATGTGGACTTCGTCAATGATATAAACGCGATATTTTGCCATAACCGGTAAATAACTTACCTCATCAAGAATATTGCGAATATCGTCAACCGAGTTGTTTGAGGCGGCGTCCATTTCGACAACATCATAAACCGATTCGTTGTCTATACCTTTACAAATAGCACATTCGAGACAAGGCTCGCCGTCTTTTGGATTCAAACAGTTTACAGCCTTGGCGAAAATTTTGGCACAGGTGGTCTTGCCCGTACCCCTAACGCCCGTAAACAGAAAGGCGTGTCCAATTCTGCCGCCGGCGATTTGGTTTTTAAGAGCGCTTACAACATATTTCTGACCGATTACTTCGGAAAAAGTTTTCGGTCTGTATTTTCTGTACAGAGCAATATGCAAAAGAACACCCCCTTATTTGAAAAAAGACAGGCTATAACGCTTTTGGCGTTGTATTATCACATATACGAAGAAAGCTTGTGCATCGCAAGGAGAATCTGCTTAGTGCTGCTTGGTTCCCCACCTGACACGGTTCACAGCCTGCCTTCGTGCAGGCTTTCTTCGCATATCTGACAACACTTAATAGCACTGTCAATTGCAGATTATTTTACCATATAGTGTAATAAATTTCAATACTTATTGAAACAAATAAAAGAGTCACTACAAAGAGTGACTCTGAAAATCAAAATTATTTAACGATTTCGCCGCTTGTTGCGCCGCCGCAAGCGTTTGATTCGTCTGTGTCGATGTGCATAGCTGTTGCGTATGAAGCAGATACTCTAATAACAACATCGTCGAAGATAAGACTTCTTTCGTCGGATGTAACTTTAACCTTTACGATTTCGCCATTGGAGACGCCGAAGCTTGTTGCGTCGTCCGGAGTCATGTGAATGTGTCTCTTTGCGATGATTACGCCCTCGGAAATTTCGATTTCACCGCATGGACCGACAAGCTTGCAGCCTGCAGAACCTGCGAGATCGCCTGATTCTCTAATTGGGGCTGTAAGACCTATCGAGCGAGCGTCTGTGAGAGCAAGCTCAATCTGTGTAGCCTTTCTGCATGGACCGAGAACAGACATAGCCATTTCTTTCTTTGGGCCAACGACTGTTACTTTCTCAACGCATGCAAACTGACCCGGCTGTGAAAGGTCCTTCTTCTTTGTGAGCTCGTGACCTGCGCCGAAAAGTATATCAACATGTTCCTGTGAAAGGTGAATGTGTCTTGCGGATGTTTCTACTAAAATCTTTGCCATTTTATAATCCTCCTAAATTGATTATCACATACAATATTATAATAAACTACATTTTGAATATTATCAAGTTAAAAAAACATAATTTTTTTATTTTTATCTTTTGAACAAAAAAAGTCGATAAAAAGCCCGTTCATTGTAAAAATTTAACAGTCGCCGATTTGTAATCCTTGAAAAAAAGATTATAAATGATATAATATTTTCAATAAATATTGTACTGAAAGGACACCGATATGAAAAGAGTTAATCTTGTTTATTTTTCCGCCACCGATGTCAGCAAAAAGTACGCAAAGGCGGCGGCGAGAGCGTTTAACTGTGAAGTAAAAGCATATGATTTCACGCTGCCGAAGGACAGAGACCCAAAGTCCGCCCCGACATTTGAAAAGGATGAATTTGTCATTCTCTCATTGCCTGTATACGGCGGCAGAATACCGGCAGTATGCGACGAATATGTAAAAGCTCTCAAAGGCGACGGCACACCGTGTATGATTATTGCCACATACGGCAACAGAGATTTTGACGACGCTCTTGTTGAAATGGAAGACATTATGAACGCTTGCGGACTTGTTGTGACCTCCGCGGCCGCGGTTGTCGGCAGACATTCTTTTTCCGATGAAATTGCAGGAAACAGACCGGACAAAGACGACCTGGCCGGCATGGAACGGTTTGCTCTCAAAGTAATCGAAAACGATTTTAAGCCTATTGAAGTAGGCAAAATACCGGGTAACCGCCCGTATAAAGAGAGAAACAGCGCGCCGAATACTTTGATGCCTGTCACAAGCGACGAATGTATCAACTGTAAATCCTGTGCAAAAAGATGCCCTAACGGTGTGATCAGCGTTGAAAACCCGAAACTCAGAGTAAAAGACGCCTCTGCCTGTTTAAGATGTCACAGATGCGTGGTATATTGCCCGAAGCACGCCATTTCCTTTGTCGGCGAGGGTTATGACAAGATGGTTGCCGGCTGTATAGCAAGATTCGGCAAGCCGGATAAAGAAAATCTTTACTTTATGTAAAATGAAATTTCATATATAAATAAATTACCGTGCGGCTGTAAACCGCACGGTTTTATTATAATTTCTTTCTGATTACGGACATTGGCTCAATGTTATGTTCGCACGGAATTGTGTATCTCATCTTTGAATGAGGAGTAGACTGCACAAATTCTCCGTCCGCATTTTTTATCCATTCCGGTTTGAATACAATATTTTCACCCTTAGGAGACAGAATTTCAATCTCGTCGCCGAGGTTGAATTTACCTCTTTGCTCACAGTAAAGTATATTATCTTTACACTCATCAACAACACCCAAAAGTTCATACTCTCTGACATATTGAGATGTATCGGTTGACTGAATGGCGTGTTCCGGGCCGAAATAAAAGCCTGTGGAGTATCTTCTGTGTGAAGTTTTGCAAAGCTCCTCGGTTACTTCATTCGGGCATATCCAATCGACAGGATTTGCAAAATATGAATCTATGGCCTTTCTGTATGCGGATGTGACAGAAGCAACATAGTAAAAGCTCTTTGCCCTGCCCTCGATTTTCAGAGAAGTTATACCCGCATCAACCAGCATATCAATGTACTGTGCCATACACAAATCGTTTGCGTTCATTATGTATGTGCCTCCGGTCGGGCTCTCGTTTATATCGTAGGCCATGCCCGGACGGCTTTTTTCCACCAGCTGATATTCCCACCTGCACGGCTGGGCACATTCGCCCCTATTGGCGTCTCTGCCTGTCAGATAGTGTGAGAGCAGACATCTGCCGGAAAAAGACATACACATAGCGCCGTGCACAAAACACTCAATCTCCAAATCCTTCGGAGTGTTTTTTCTGATTTTGATTATGTCTTCAAAAGAACATTCCCTGGCCAGCACAACTCTCCTTGCGCCGAGAGCGTAAAGAGCGTTTGCAGACCGATAATTCATTATGCCGGTTTGAGTGGACATATGGATATCGACATTCGGGGCGTTTTCCTTTACCATTTGCATTACGCCCATATCGGCAACAATTACCGCATGCACACCTATTTCTCCGATTTTTTTAATAAATTCCGGCATTTTGTCTACTTCGTCATTTGTCGGAACGGTGTTCAGCGTAAGATAAACCTTTTTGCCGAGACTGTTTGCAAAATCCACAGCCTCTTTAAGCTGTTCAATGGTAAAATTTTTCGGAGCGGCTCTCATTCCGTATTCTTCGGCCCCGAGATATACCGCGTCGGCGCCGTATGCAAAAGCATACTTTAATTTTTCCATATCACCGGCAGGTGACAAAAGTTCAGGTTTGTTCATAGCTTATTATCCCTTTACGCTGTATGCGATCTTGCAGTTTGCAAGGTGTTCGTCATAAGTTTTTGCATAGTAGTATTTTCCCGTCGGGTCGGTGACAAAGAAGTAGTATCCGTCCATCTCTTCGCTCGGGGAAATTGTATTTTTGATTGCGTCAATGCCCGGGTTAGAAATAGGCCCCGGCGGCAATCCCCTGTTTTTATATGTGTCGTAGGCGTGCATCATACCGTCAGGCACATTCTCTGTGCCGCCGTAATATGTGACAATGTAGTCATAGACATAGTTGCCCGGCTCGTTGATGTAAGAGCACACATTGCATTCCAACGCAGGATAAGGTGAGCCCGGTTTAAGTCTGTTTCTGAGGCATGCAGCCACATAAGGCTGATCTTCCGGGTGACCGGCTTCTTCCTGTACAAATGACGCCAATGTTACGACTTCGTCAAGAGTCATACCGGTTGAATCAATCATTTTATACATATCATCTGTCATTTTTTCCTCAAAGTTTGAAAAAATGGTCGAGACATAGTTGTAAACCGTGTCGTCTTTATAAAATTCGTATGTATCCGGGTAGAGATAGCCCTCGACTTTCATAAATCTATTCGGATTTTCCGGTATTTTATTCCAGAAAGTGAACTGGCTGAAATCCGAATTATTTGCCACATCAATGAATTCTGCGGCGGTGCAAAGGCCGTTGTTCTCCATTCTCTGTGCAAACTGAATAAGAGTGAAGCCCTCCGGGAAAGTGACCTGAACTGTTTCTCTCTTTGTCCGTACTTTTGACAGCTCGGCTATTATTTCATCGTACGACATGGAGGTGTTGAGAACATACTCGCCGTACTGAAAATTTGCAGGATGTGTCTTAAGATAAATTTTCCAATAAGTGCTGTTTTTTATCACGCCGTTTTCTTTCAAGATTGTGCCGATCTTGTTTGCGCCGGAGCCCTCCGGCACGGTGAGGGTTACCTCCGTGCCCGGTTTGTCAGAGCCTTTCACATCCGATGAATATGAAAGGAAAAGACCGCCGATGCCGACGCACGCAACCAATGCCAATATTAGCAATACTTTTTTCATACTTTTTCCTTTTAATCAAACATTAAATTAACATAAGGACTTTCCAATCCTTTTACATAGTATGCCGCTTCTAAAACGCCCTCGCCCAAAAAGAGATTGGAGTTTTCCGACAGGGTGATTTTCGCCTTTTCACAGCCGCATCTCTCTCTGACAGCCTGCAAAAGCTTTACGGCGTAGGTTGTATTTTCGCTGAAAATCTCTTTCACGACTATTGCGTCGCCTTGGATGAAATACACACAGTAGGCGTGTTCGTTTTCAGCGGTTGAGCCGCCCGTGGAATACATATAAAGCGCATATTTTTCATATTCCGGTTTTGTATAGTGGACTATGTCTTCGCCCCGGAATTTATCTCTCACGGTCGGGAATCTGGAGGCGCTCACTATGTCAAAATCCGCATTTTGCCATATATTTTTCTTGATTTCATATGTAAAGTTTCTATGCTTTACAGGGCTGTATTCCATGCTTTCAGAGTAGGAACTGTCCGAAAAACCATTTGCTTTAACTATATAAAAGTCTTTTTTATACCGATTTTCCATGTAATCAAAGATTTCTCGGATTTCATTATCTAAAAGAGGCGATTTACCGTCAAAAACCGGATATATGAATATCCCCTCCTTATTTTTGTATACCAATTTATCGCACACGAAAAATACCGCTTTGATTTCCGTGTCTGATGCGATAAAAATATTGTCGCCCTCAGTATGTTTTAATAAAAAATCACAGGCTTCGTTATTCTCGCCGAATTTTTTGCAAAATTCGTATAATGAGTTTTCTGCGTTTATGTCTGCATTTCGGATATTCAAAAAATCACCCCTTTCTAAATAATATTATTTACAGTATGTTTTCACAGGCTTTGAAAACCGTTTCGGATATTTTTTCTAAGCTGTAAGGATTTTCGCCGTCGTCACAGCGTATCACATTCCAGTTGTCGTGCTTTGCACAAAATTCCGCGGCTTTTCTGGACCTGTTGAGATATTCCACGTCTTTTTCGTGAATATCTTTTTTTGATTCGTCTCCATTATATCTTTCGCTCATAAGCTTTTGCGAGACATTCGGCGACATATCAAGATATATTACGCAGTCCGGTGACGGAATGCCCATTTTGTTGTATTCAAAATCATATAGCCAATTCATAAACGAATTCCACTCATCA
The DNA here is from genome assembly GCA_029007985.1 of Oscillospiraceae bacterium. Taxonomy (GTDB): domain Bacteria; phylum Bacillota; class Clostridia; order Oscillospirales; family Ruminococcaceae; genus RGIG3102. The sequence goes on from JAQXIW010000059.1 coordinate 17,458, forward strand.
GAAGGCAATTTTGAACACTGGTGAACGCCGTTGGACGTGGTGTATCTGTCGGCGACGATTATGCAGTCCTCCGAGTATTCCTTGCCCCAGTCCGACTTGAAGCTGGCATATCTGTCTACGGCGTAAAAGCTCGACGCGGCATAGGCGTTTACATCGTCCGGCTTTGAGCCGAATTTGCCGCCTAAATACATCTTGACCAAAGCGGAAGAATCGCTGTCATAAACGGGAAAGCTTATTTTCCTAACCTTATAGCCTTTGCTTGCCAGCTTTTCGCACAACATTTTGGACTGCGTCGCCTTACCGGAGCCGTCCAGCCCCTCGATTACTATCAATTTACCCATTATCCGTCAATCTTCTGTCCTTTGAGTTTTGCGTATTTATCTCTAACCTCTGCCATTTTGCCGCAGGACATCTTGCCCTCCGGGCATGCGCCCTTTACGCAAGGCGGGCCCGACTTTACAAAGAGCGACGGCGCGACCTCGCACACGAGTTTGAGCATTTGGTCAGCAAGTTCCTGAATTTCCCACTGAGCTCTGTTGCAACAGCGGTGTCTGAAAAAGTTGTTCAGGCTTCTTGCATTCATTGTGACTACCATTTTTGTGGTGCAGGCGTTCGGCAAAATAAAGCGCGCGTCTTCGAGAGCTTTTTTCTCCGCTGCCCTGTTTGCCGCTTTTTCCTCCATACCCCGAGCCATCATTTCAGCCTTGTGAGTTTCCTTCAAAAGCCGAGTGACCTTCTGATAGTTTTCGGTGGCAAGCCGCATCGATTTGTTGAACTGCTCCAAAGCCGCCGGGTCTTTTTCTATCTCGTGAGGTATGACATATTCAGGCTCTTTCAAGTTGACATATCTCTGGCTCTGCACCGAATACGAGGCTATTCTGTGTCTTGTTATCTGTGCCAAAAGCGAACGGGATACGCCCTCAATGCCGAATGTGAAACTGACATGCTCCGTCGGGCTTTCGTGCCCCATGGATGCCAGCATCTCGACAAACTCTCTGCTCTTTTCCGGCGTCAACCCGTCTAAAAGAGTGTCAATATGCGCGTTTGAATAGCAAAGCTTTGCCGCGGCGGCAACTACTTTTTCAGGCTCCGGAGTGTGTGCTATAAGTTTTACCGTTATCATTTTTATCTCCTTTTCAAATCTTTTTTATATTGGAAAATCTTGCCATTACTTTTTTGGTGCCGACTTTATCGAACTTAATCTCGAGCAAAATGTCGTTTCCCATAGGCGTTGCTTTTATAACATCGCCCTCGCCGAATGCTTTGTGAAGTATTCTGTCCCCCGGGTTGTAATCATCTACCGGTGTTGTCTGCGTCGGTTTTTTCGATGATTGCATTGCCGAGATAGAGCCGGAGTTATAAGAATTTCTGCCGCCGAATCCCCTGTTGACTGTTATTCTGCCCAACGACTCGACAGGCTTTATTTTTTCGGTCAAATCAATCAATTCACAGGAATCCGTGTCTATTTCATCTAAAAATCTCGACGGTATAGGTCTCCTGGTTTGGCCGAAAATCATTCTCTCTTTTACATGTGAGACATAAAGCGCTTTTTTCGCCCTGGTGATGCCGACATAACAAAGTCTGCGCTCTTCTTCAATACCGTCTTTGTCGTATTTTGACATTTCGCCCGGGAAAATACCTTCTTCAAGACCTATGAGGAATACATAAGGAAATTCCAGTCCTTTTGCGGAATGAATCGTCATCAAGGTGACCGCATCGGCGTCGCTGTCATAATTGTCAATGTCGCTTATCAGGCTGACTTCCTCAATGAACATTTCCAATGTCGCATTTTCGTTTGCGTCCTTGTATGCCTGAATGTTTGAAATTAACTGACCGACGTTTTCAAGTCGCGTTTTACCCTCTTCACCCTCCGACAACAGCATATCTTCATACCCTGTTATCTTTATCAAGTTAGGGACAAAGTTTTCCATCGGCTCTGTCTTATAAAGCTGTAAAAGGCTTTTGTAAATCCTGATGAAATTGTTGAGCGCCGGGGCGCTGCGTGACAGTTTGGGATATTCCTCACAGTTGTAAATAACCTGAAGCATCGACAAACCCTGTTCATTTGCTGTCTCTTCGATATAGTTTATCGTCGTTGCGCCGATTTTTCTCGACGGGATATTTATAATCCTTTTCAGCCTCAAATTATCGGTAGGATTGATTACTATATCTATATACGCCATCAAATCCTTTACCTCGGCTCTGTCATAGAATCTGTGGCCGCCGATAACCCTGTATGACATACCGTTTCTCGCCAAGGCGTTTTCAATGGCGGAGGACTGCATATTCATTCTGTACAGCACCGCGTGATCCGACAGCTTTGCACCGTTTCTCACATTTTCGGAAATGATTGAAACCACATTTCTTGCCTCGTCAAATTCTTTGTCCAAGGTGTAGATTTTAACTCTGTCGCCGCCTTTTTTGTCCGTCCACAGAGTTTTGCCTTTTCTGCCCCGATTGTTTTTTATTACGCTGTTGGCAGCGTTGAGTATATTCGATGTGGAACGGTAGTTCTGTTCGAGTCTTATCACTTTACTGCTCGGGAAATTGTCTTCAAAACTGAGGATATTCTCTATTGTGGCTCCTCTGAATTTGTAAATGCTCTGGTCGTCGTCGCCCACAACACACAGATTGTTGTGACCTTTGCTCAAAAGCTCTATCAGCTTAAACTGCGCCACCGAGGTATCCTGATACTCGTCCACCATTATGTATCTGTACCTGTTTTGATAGTACGACAAAACCTCTGCATGCCGCTCAAACAACTTTACCGTTTGATAGATAAGGTCGTCAAAATCGAGAGCATTTGCATCTTTAAGTCTCTTTTGATATGCCTCATAACATCTTACTATGAGTTTTTCGTGTGTGTTAGTGGCGTGTTTTTCAGCCTCCGACGGGCTGACCAATTCGTCTTTATAGCCCGAAATTCTGTTCATCGCCGTTTTAATAGTGACAAATTTCTCGTCGATGTTCAGAGATTTCATAACCTCTTTCATCACTCTTTTTTGGTCGTCGGAATCGTAGATGGTAAACGACCTCGTATAGCCTATTTGTTCGCCGTCTCTGCGCAGAATACGGACGCAAAGAGAGTGAAAAGTGCTGGCTAATATATCATTTGCCGTATCGCCCAGAGAGGCCCGAAGCCTCTCTCTCAATTCTCCGGCGGCTTTGTTTGTAAATGTTATCGCCAATATATTGTACGGTCTTATGGGCCCTGTGGAAATAAGTTTTTCAATTTCAAAATCCAGTTTTTCACCGTTCGACACGGCACATTCCAACAGCCCTATGACTTCCCGAGGAACGTCCGACGGGAAGTAGCCGCTGTTTATGCTGTCGCCGAAACGCACCATATTGGAAATCCTGTTTATCAATACGCTGGTTTTACCGCTGCCCGCCCCGGCTAAAATGAGCAAAGGGCCTTTTATGGTAAACACAGCCGATTGCTGCATTTCATTCAAATGTGAAAACTGCTGTTTTATATATTCTTTTCTGAGTTCGGTTGCTTTCGTAAAATCCATTTAATTATTCTCCATATAACTATACTATTTTACCATAATAACAAATAATAAACAACAGATAATATTTTCAATTTTGATTAAGCCTATACATACAATAACGGCGGACGCTTTTTCGTCTGCCGTTTTACTGTATATTATTTTGTAAAGCCGGGAGTTACATCTCTGAAGCCTGTTTCGAGTACATCCTCGAGTTTTAGAGCCATACCCGTGCCCTTTGCGACGCAAGACCGGCTGTCCTCAGCCAAGTATACTCTTGTGTTGAGATACTGCTCAAGATATTTGTCGAGATTTTTTAATTTTGAGCCGGCGCCGGTCAGCAGAACGCCGTTTTCATAAATATCGCCCGACAATTCCGGCGGAGTTATTTCGAGTACCCGTTTTACAGCGTCTCTTATCTGTTCGATAAGAGGCTCGATTACAGGATAAATATCAAAAGAATTTATATCCAAAGTACCCGGCAAACCCTTTGCCATATTCATGCCCTTTACTTTGAAGGTGACGCTTGTCCGCTCGGTCGGCATACAGTCGGCTACCTCGTGTTTGAGATTCATAACCGTCCTTGCGCCCACAACAAAATTATATTTTGTTCTCAACGCTTTTGTTATTTCGGCGTCAAAGGTATTTCCAGCAACTTTTATGGATTTTGAACATACGATGCCCCCCAGTGAAATAACGGCTATGTCCGTCGTGCCGCCGCCGATATCCACAATAATATTGCCATTTGCTCTTATTACATCAATGCCCGAGCCTATAGCCGCCGCAATCGGCTCTTCAATGAGGTAAATTTTTCTTGCACCGCAGGAATTGGCCGCGTCTATAACGGCTTTTTCCTCTATGCCGGTTACCTGCGACGGAATACAAATGCAAACCTTCGGCTTTACGACTTTTGTATTGTACGCTTTTTTCAAAAAGTGCTGAACCATTTCTTTTGTGAGAGTATAGTTGGAAATAACGCCGTCTTTCAGCGGAAATTCCGCCGCAATTCTTTTGTTTGTTTTGCCGACCATCCGAAATGCGTCGTCGCCGAAAGCAATCGGGTCACCTGTGTTTATATCGTAGGACACAACGCTCGGCTCATTGAGCACAATGCCCTCGCCCTCTTTATATATCATAACCTTGGTGGTGCCGAGGTCTATACCTATTTCATTTCCTGATGCCATTTGTTTTTTCCCTTTCTTCGTTAAATGTATAAGTGTATGCAATGATTTTGTTGCATTGAGCTATTTTGAGTTCTGCGGCAATAACAGACAGAGTCGCCCCGCTTGTCACAACGTCGTCGACGATTAAAATATTTTTGCCCTCCACATTTTCCGTCACGGTAAATGCGTTTATCAGATTGGCTTTTCTTGCGCTTTTGTCCAATTTGTGCTGGCTTTTAGTCTTAACCGTTTTCTCGACGCATTGAATGTGGGGCACGCCCGTCATTTTTGATATTACTTTTGCCATTTCAAAAGGTAAATCGTGTTCCGTACCGTACAGTTTTGATTTGTGGTACGGCACAGACAAAATTAAATCAATTTTATTGATTTCAAAGATGGAATTTATATCTCCCGATATATCCTTTTGCAGAGAATTTATAAAGGAAGACATATCTTTGTATTTTGCGTTTAGGACACCATCTCTCGCTTCATCTCTATAATAGTAGGATGAATAAAGACTGTCAACAAAATCTATCTTTTTTTCGGATGTTCTGTCCGGGTTTTGAATTTTCAAAAGCGACAGCTTTTCCCGACATTTCTTACAAAGATTGTCTTTTTCACACAGCTGAAAACAGCATTTGCATTTTTGAGGGAACAATAGTTTTTTCATAATATCAGTCATTGAGTGTACTCCTCAAGAAAATGCTTTATCCCCGAAAATCTCAATTGCTTTTTGTCGTTTTTTACCATCTCGACAAGAATTTCCTTTTTGCCCACCACCACAAGCAATTCTTTCGCTCTTGTAAAAGCAGTGTAGAGAAGATTTCTGTACATAAGCTCCTTCGGAGTATCGCTGATACACAGAATAACCGCCTTGAATTCACTGCCCTGGCTTTTGTGTACGGTGACAGCCCAGGCATGCTCCAACTGAGGCAGAAACTCTGTCTCGTAAATGTACACCTTGTCGTCAATGCGAACTTTCCGTTCACGGTATCTCGGGCTCACATCTATTATTGAACCGATGTCACCGTTAAAAACGCCGGCTTCAACCTCGCCGCTGTCTTTTACATATTCAAGGTCATAGTTGTTTTTTATCTGCATTACCTTGTCGCCGAGTCGGTAAATAATCCCGTTTAGGACAAATTCCGGCTTGTCCTCCGACGGCGGATTGAGAACCGCCTGTAAAACAGAATTGAGATTCTGCGTGCCGCCTATTCGCTTTCTCGACGGGCAGAGAATCTGTATATCCTCAGCCGCATTAAACCCGTAGGCCTTCGGCAATCTTTGTTTTATGAGACCGGCTATGACATCCGGGGCGTCGTCGCCGCACTCAATAAAGAAATAATCCCCCGTTCTGCCCGAAGACTTCGGAATTTCACCCCTGTTTATCGCATGGGCGTTCATTACGATATCGCTCTGCCGTGCCTGTCTGAAAATTTCGTTCAGTTCTACACAAGGTATGCGGCCTGAATCAATTAAATCTTTCAAAATATTGCCGGGCCCCACCGCAGGCAGCTGATTGCTGTCACCGACAAAAACTATTCTTGCGGAATCCTTTACGGATGTAATAAGCCGGCTGAAAAGCACGATATCCACCATTGAAAACTCGTCTATGATGAGCACATCGCATGGAATCGGGTTTTCAGGCCCCCTTTGGAATTTTATATCATTTCTTGTGCCCGGGACAACCTCAAGCAGACGGTGAATCGTTTTAGCGTTTTTGCCGGACAGCTCGCTCAATCTTTTTGCGGCTCTGCCTGTCGGGGCGCAAAGCATAACGACATCGCCCTGCATTTCAAACAGAGAAATAATGCCTTTCACCAAGGTTGTTTTACCCGTGCCCGGCCCGCCGGTGATTATCGAAACCTTGTTATTAGATACCTTTTTCAGAGCCAATACTTGATTTTCGGCATATTCAATGCCGTACATTAGCTGAATCTCTTTGATTTTTCTGTCTATATCAGGTATTTTTTCCGCTTCTTCGGATATGAGATTAGACAGCTTTTGCGCCGAAGTCATTTCGGCGACATACATTTGAGCCGTATACAGATAATCTCTGCCGTCGATTTCTTCAACAAAGAGCTTGCCCATATCACAGTTTTCCTCTATGACATTTGCCACTCTCTCCGGCTCAACGCTCAAATATTGGGCAACGGTAGGTATCACTCTGTCGAGAGGCAGACAACAGTGCCCCTTTTGCATATTGTGATTCATCACATAGAACACGCCGCCTCTGACTCTCCGATCGCTGTCGTACTCAATAAGCAGTCGGTTCGCGATGGCGTCGGCCTGTTCAAACGGGTAAGAGGTCGGCGGATTGCACAGCACATACGGGTCTTTGTATATAATTTCGGCGCAGGACGGCCCGTAAACACTGTAAAGCGAAATTGCTTGCCGCGCGTTTATTCCGTATTTTGACAGCTGATATATACAGTCCTGTATTCCGTACAGCTTTTTGAATTCTTCCTGAATGGAAACCGCTTTTTTATATGAAATACCTTTGACCGTCGAAAGCTTTTGAGGGTCGGTCTCTATGACCTGTAAAGTTTCGTCTCCGAATTTGTCAACAATGGCGCGGGCATTTGCAAGACCTATGCCCTTGACGGCTCCGCTGGCAAGAAAGACTCTTATCGCGTTTGCCTCGCTCGGCAAAGTCACTTCGTAAGTATCCGCTTTGAACTGAACGCCGTAGGACGGATGATTTGTATAATTGCCGTAGCACACTATTTCTTCGCCCGGCGCAACGCCGACCATTTCGCCGACAACAATTAGAGGCTCCCCCTCACAGCTCATGCTGAGGACGGTAAAGCCCGTATCGGTATTTTGATACGAAATATATAAAATTGTACCCTCTACTCTTTCAAGCCCCCGCATACTGCCCTCATAAAATGCAAATGATAAATCTTTATGTATATATTATAGTTATAAAATTTGATTTTGTAAACAAAGGCAAAAATAAAGCCCCGACTTTAAGTCGGGACCTTATTATAATCTTAATAATCCATACCCGGATTTGCGGCTGCCCGCTGTACAGGTTCTTCTTCGTCTGCCACGAGAGATTCTGTTGTGAGTACCATAGCCGCAACGCTCCGTGCGTTCTGAAGGGCGGAACGCGTAACTTTTGTCGGGTCTACAATACCGGCTTTCATCATATCCGTGTACTCTTCGTTCTGTGCATCAAAGCCGAAGTTTACGGTATTTGCAGACATAATTCTGTCGATAATTACGCTGCCCTCAAGACCTGCGTTGAATGCAATCTGTCTGACAGGCTCTTCGAGAGCACGCAGAAGAATTCTTGCGCCTGTCTTTTCATCGCCGGAAAGTCCCTCTACACATTCCTTAACCGCAGGAATTGCGTTGAGCAAAGCCGTGCCGCCGCCGGCTACGATGCCTTCCTCAACAGCGGCTTTTGTGGCGGAAAGCGCGTCTTCGATTCTGAGTTTTTTATCCTTCATCTCAACTTCGGTAGCTGCGCCGACCTTGAGTACGGCTACGCCGCCGGCAAGCTTTGCAAGTCTTTCCTGAAGCTTTTCTTTATCGAACTCTGATGTTGTGCTTTCCATCTGAGCTTTAATCTGTGCGATTCTGTCTTTGATTTCGTCCTTGTCACCGGAGCCGTCGACGATTGTCGTTGTCTCTTTTGTGATTTTTACCTGGCGGGCGTGGCCGAGCATAGACATTGTTGTGTCTTTGAGCTCATAGCCGAGTTCTTCGCTGACGAATGTGCCGTCTGTGAGAATCGCAATATCCTGGAGCATTTCTTTTCTTCTGTCGCCGAAGCCCGGGGCTTTGACAGCCACACAGGTGAATGTGCCGCGAATCTTGTTCACAATCAGTGTTGAGAGCGCTTCACCCTCGATGTCGTCGGCAATGATAACGAGCTTTCTGCCGGCTTTTACAATTTCCTCAAGCAGAGGCAGGATTTCCTGAATTGAAGAAATCTTTTTGTCTGTGATGAGAATGAGTGCGTCGTCAATCACAGCCTCCATCTTCTCTGTATCCGTTACCATATAAGGTGTGATGTAGCCACTTTCAAACTGCATACCTTCGACAACTTCCGAATATGTCTCGGCAGTCTTTGATTCCTCAATTGTGATTACACCCTCTTTGCCGACTTTTTCCATTGTCTCGGCGATGAGTTTGCCCACATATTCGTCCTGAGCAGAAACCGTAGCTACTCTTTCGATGTCTTCGCTGCCGCTTACAGACCGGCTGTTTGAAATAATGGCTTTTACCGCCGCATCGCAGGCTTTTGCCATACCGCGCTTAATATCCATCGGGTTTGCGCCGGCGGCAACGTTTTTCATACCCTCTTTTACAAGGCTCTGTGCGAGAACCGTGGCTGTAGTTGTGCCGTCGCCTGCCGCGTCGTTTGTCTTTGTGGCTACTTCTTTGAGCATTTGTGCGCCCATATTTTCAAAGGCGTCTTTTAATTCAATCTCTTTTGCTATCGTAACGCCGTCGTTTGTCACCAGCGGTGTGCCGAATTTTTTATCCAATACTACATTTCTGCCCTTTGGGCCCAATGTGATTTTTACCGTATCCGCAAGAGTGTCAATGCCTTTTTGCAGGCTCTCTCTTGCCTGCTGACCGTATATAATTTTCTTTGCCATATTAAATTACCCCTTTCATTCTATTACAGCCAAAATATCGTTCTGACCGACAATTGTATATTCCACGCCGTCGATTTTTACCTGTGTGCCGGCGTATTTTGAAACCAGTACCTTATCTCCGGCTTTAACCGACATAGGCACAAGCTTGCCGTCAACGTATGCGCCTTCGCCTACCGCGATAACGGTGTGTAAATCCGGTTTTTCGGCGGCCCGTGAAGAAAGAATGAGCCCGCTTTTTGTAGTCACCTCTTTTTCTGCTTCTTTAAGAACGACTTTGTCAAATAAAGGTTTAATTGTCATATTATTACCTCCCATGAGTATTAAATAAAAATTAGCAGTCGTAATCTTTGACTGCTAACAATTATATATCAAATTATTCTCAATTTCAATAGTTTTAACAAATCTTTTACATTTAGCCGAATCTTTTTAACGCAGGTATTACAACCGTCAGTGTGGCGCCGGTTATCAGCCCCATGACGAGACCGGATATTGACAAAATCGGCAAGTAGTAAAACACAAACCGAGAGCCGAAAATAAATGTCGTACCGAAAAGCTGGCCTATGTTGTGAAACAAAGCGCCGAAAACGGACAGCGTATAATAGTTGACTTTGTCTTTGAGCAAAAATTTAAGTACGAACATTATCGTTATCGAAAACATACCGCCCATTGTGGCAAGAAATCCTGCGGTTGCGCCGCGCGTCAGAAAAGCAAAAAGACCTTTCATAACCGTCAGCTCGGCGGCAGAAGCAAAGCCCATGTACACCATACAGTACATAACAACTATGTTTGACAATCCAAGCTTTACCCCGGGCGGCAAAGCGAAAATCGGCATTATTAAGCCTTCCACAAATGAAAGTACCATTGCCAATGCAAAAAGCATTGCAAGAGTTGTCAGTTTTTTAGTCTTATTCAAAACAATTACCTCAAAATCGTATCAATCACTATATTTTAAATATAATATCGTCAATATGTCAAGGTTTTGTGTTAATTTGCGCCTCAAAATGAATAATATTGATGATTGAGTAACAATTATATTACAAAAACCCCTTAAAAAATTGACTTTTTTTATTTACCTGTGCTATATTATATAAGCGTAAACACAAAATTAACACAATTTTAATAATTTGTAAAGGATATATATGAAAAAACTTTTGACTTTTATGTTTTCTGCGGCTGTTGCCGTTTTGTTAATGAGCGGTTGCAGCGGCGATATACAGGCTACCCTCAATTCTAAAACTTTGGTAGACGGCGTTTACAGAGCCGAATATTCCGAGTGCGACGAATACGGCTGGAAGGACTATGTAGAAATAACTGTTTCAGAGGGCGAAATTTCCGAAGTGGTTTTCGACGGTGAAAATGCCGATAAAACAAAGCTCAAAAGTGAAGATTTGAGCTATGAAAATCAGATGAAGCAATACCGGGGCACCTACCCTGCAAAATACAACAAGGATTTAATAAATCAGTTTATCGAAACCGGCAAAATTGACGGTGTTGACGTGGTCGCCGGCGCGACCGAATCAACGGACAGATTCAAAACCTTAGTAATTGCCGCAATGGGCAATGCCATAGACGGCGACACAGAAACTGTTATAATTGAAAATTAACAATTTATCTATGTGATATTTATTGTATCTATGGTATAATAAATATCACATTATTTGCGAAGGAGATTATTATGAAAAAATTATTTGCAATAGGTCTTGCAGTATGTATATCGTTGTTTGCCATGACGGCTTGTTCGTCAAAGGATAAAGAGACGTCTTCCGATTCGTCGCCTGTCTCGGTTTACGATGTCAACGAAATAGCACAGGCTGTAGAAGGCGTTGTCGTTATTGACGACAGCATGGACATCGGCGAAGATTACCTTACATGGCTCGGCATTCCTACCGATAATGTCACGGCATTCGCCGGCAAATACTGCCGCAGCGGCGACGCGGACTCATTCAATATAGTTCTTGTTGTCGAAGCCGCCGACGGTACCGTAGACGATGTCAAATCTGCGATTGAGGCAAAAAAAGACGCGATATCAGCCGAGAGCGACCTTTACAGCAAAGAAACCGTCGAAAGACTTGATTCTTCAATTGTGTACTCAAAAGGCAACTATGTAGTATGGGCCACAAGCGGAGTTACGGACGATATGTCCGCGGCGTATTCAAACATTCAAAAGGCGATTGAAAATCGGTTTTCAAAATAATCAATAACAAAGCGGGCAAAACGCCCGCTTTATTTATAAAATTTTAACTTTTATTCATATAAATTTCTTGTGTATATTGTATTATAAAGATATAATATATGGGCAATTATTTTCCGTCTTATTAGGGGGTATACGGTTTGGTATTCAGCAGTATATTTTTTGTTTTCAGATTTGTAGTGCTGTTTTTTGCGCTGTACTACATTATGCCTTACAAATATAAAAATCTTGTAATAACGGTTTTCAGCCTGATATTTTATTCTTGGGGCGAATTCAGATATTTCCCTATCATGCTGGCGACAATTCTAATTAACTATATATGCTCGCTTATTATAGAAAAAAAGAGAGAAAGCAAAGCCGTTGCGAATGTTTCATTGGCTGTTGCGGCTGTGTTCTCTCTGGGCATGCTGTTTTTCTTCAAATACGCCGATTTCTTTATCAGAAACATAAATTCCTTTACGGGCTTAAAAATAGGCACAATAGGCCTTTCACTGCCTCTGGGAATTAGCTTCTACACATTTCAAACTCTGTCCTATACGATAGATGTATGGCGCAATAAAACAGCAGCAGAAAAGAATATAATCAATTTTGCGGCGTTCGTCACCATGTTCCCGCAGCTCATTGCCGGCCCTATCGTAAAATATACGGATATCAGCGATAAACTCAACACATATAAGGGCAGATACAATTTGCAGGGCATAAACGAAGGCATAAAACTGTTTGTCTTCGGCCTTGCAAAAAAAGTTTTGATTTCAAACAATGTCGGTATGCTGTGGGATGATGTACAGGCAATCGGATTTGCGAATGTCTCCACACCTTTGGCTTGGCTTGGCATCGTTGCGTACGCTCTGCACATTTACTTTGACTTTTCCGGCTATTCCCTTATGGCGATAGGTATGGGCAAAATGATGGGCTTTGATTTCCCGGACAACTTCAATTTGCCGTATATTTCAAAAAGCATTACTGAATTTTGGCGCAGATGGCACATGACCTTGGGCGGTTGGTTCAGAGAATATGTTTACATACCTCTCGGCGGCAACAGAAAAGGCATGGCAAGACAGATATTCAATATGTTTGTCGTATGGTTTCTGACGGGTTTTTGGCACGGCGCCGAATGGAACTTTATGTTCTGGGGATTGTACTATTTTGCTCTGCTCGTTTTGGAAAAGACCTTCCTGTTAAAATTCCTTGAAAAACACCCTGTATTTGCGAGATTTTACACTCTCTTTGCGGTGGTCATCGGCTGGGCGATATTTGCTGTCACGGATTTGTCACGGCTCGGATTATTCTTTACAAAGCTGTTTAGCTTCACAGGCGGTGTGAGCGTAGCCTATTACATTAAAAACTACGGTATATCGCTCGTTATAGCAATCCTTTGTTCAACTTCATTGACGACAAAAATTTACGAAAAAATTAAAGATAACGACGCTGTCATTATCCCTGTTGTAATCGCTCTTTTCGTAATTTGCACAGCCTACATGGTTGACTCTACATACAACCCGTTCATCTATTTCAGATTCTAAGGAGGGAACAAAATGAAAGATATGAAAAAATATCCGCTTGTTATTGTGTTTTTCACCGTTCTCTTTGCTCTGAGCGTTTTTGACCTGTTCAGCCCGGTAAAAACATATTCCGAGCTTGAAAACAGAGACCTTGCCGAATTCCCAACTTTCAGCGTAAAAGGTCTGTTAAACGGCAAATATATGTCGGGAATAGAAAAATTCACAGAAGATCATTTTATCGCAAGAGACGCTTGGATTTCTCTTAAAAGCGTGTCGGAAAAGGCGCTGGGCAAAAAGGAAAACAACGGCGTTGTTTACGGCAAAGACGGATATCTGTTTACAAAAAGCGAATCAAAGGATTATTCTCAATTTGAAAAGAATATATCCGCAATAAATAAATTTATGGACAGACACAGCGACAGAATCGTATCTCTGCTGCTCGCCCCTACCGCGCCGGGTGTTATGACAGACAAGGTGTATAAAGACAGCCCGGTAATTGACACGGAGTACATGCTGAATTACGCCAGAGATAACATTACAAACGGCAAATTTATAGATGTTTTAGATGTATTGAAATCTCATTCCGATGAATACATTTATTATAAAACCGATCACCATTGGACCACTCTCGGCGCGTATTATGCCTATGAGCAATACATGTATGATACCGGCAACAAGTATATGACTTTGGATGGCTTTGATTTTGTGGATGTGAGCGACTTTTTGGGCACTCACTATTCAAAATCAAAAAATTACGATGTTGTGCCGGATACGCTTTCTTATATTGAATGTGACGCCGATATAACCGTCGGCGAAGAAACTTTGCCGATATACGACAAATCAAAACTCGAAACAAGAGATAAATACGCCATGTTTTTGCGCGGCAACAACGGTTTGGCTGCCGTTAAAGGTAACGGCAACGGTAAAATACTTATAATAAAAGACAGCTATGCAAACTGCTTTGTACCGTTTACAGTCGGGGATTACGAAGAAATCGACATCATTGATTTGAGATATCTCACAATGGGTCTGGACTCGTACATTGCGGAAAAAGACTTTGACGAAATACTCTTTTTGTATAATTGTGAGACAATACTCACAGACCAAAACATCCCGAAAGCGAATATGTTTAATTAAATAATGCATTGTCACAAATTGTTCCGACAGTAAAAAACGCCCTCCGTTTGCGGCTTCTGTTCCACAAACGGAGGGCTGTTTCTATAACTGTTTTAACAAAGTGTTTAGCTTTATTAAAGGATATTTTTAATCACTTTTCAGCGGCGAATCTGGAAATTACATCCTCTATGTTTCTTGTCATTGTACCGTCTTCAAATTCAAATGTCGGGAAACCGACGCTTCTTGTTCCTCTTGATTTCTCAAAAAGAGGATTTGTGTCGCGAGTGAGTACCCAATCAGCCAAAAGGTTGATTGAGCCTGTGACATTGATAAATGCCGGTGAGATGCCGTTTTGAGACAATGTCTCCAATGCGTGAAGTGTATCCGGGCAAAGGTTTGAGCCATAAACTTTTACTGTCATTTTTTGTTCCTCCTGAAATTAAACCGTTTTTGGAAAGAGCAGAAAATCATTTGTGCACATTTTTTATCTCTTCTCTTTATGACAGCAGTATATCATTTTATTGTTTATCCGGAAGTGACCAAGTCACATTGCACAAATATTTTTATGAAATTTATCAAAAAATACAATTCAGTAAACAATATTGCTGTTTAAGGCGCAAATTGACCTATGCTCACTTCTTTGAAGCCGTCAGAAGTCAACAGCATCATCTTTGAAAATCCAGCCTCCTTTATGAGATTCATCGCGTTATCATAACCGCAGTCAAGCCGGTTTTTCTCGTGACAATCGCTGTTCAGCAATATTTTACCGCCCCTTTCTCTGATATATTTTAGCAAAGTTTTGTGCGGATAAGGGGTTGAGCGGTACCCTCTGGAAATTGCGCCGGTGTTTACTTCAAATATTTTACCCGTTCTGATTAAACAATCTATTGCGTCAAAAGCGTATTGCAAATATTCTTTGTCGTCAAAAGAAATGAAAGACTCGTTTTCGTTGTATTTGGTGAGCAAATCAATATGCCCCACAACCGAGATTTCATCCCTAAAAGCAATTTGTTTTATATCGTTATAATAATCCTTTGCAAAATCAACAAAATGTCCGCCGTACCAATCGTCGATTATTGATTGCATAACAGCCCGGGATTCGTCTATTTCGCGGTACTCGCCGCAATGCTCCGTGTAATGTTTAGAGCCTATAATAAAGTCAAAATCAGTCGGATTTTCGGTGATATAAGTGATATCCTGCTCAATGCCGATAAATATTTCAATGCGGTCTTTATATTTTTCTTTGAGTCGCATCAGCTCACCGCGGTATTCAGACTGATTTTCTCGGGACATTCCCCATACATCATAGGGAGAATAAGCGTGGCCGGAAAAACCCAATGCGGTAAATTTTTTCCGGATAGCAGCTTCAATCATTTCCTCTAATGTGTTTTTCCCGTCACAGTAGGTGCTGTGGGTGTGTATATTTTGTTTAATCATATTTCACCGATGCATGGTTTTGATTTGTTTTAGATATAATTAATTATAACTCATTATTTGATAAAAATATAGTTTTAGAAACACGATATTGAGTTGCTTTACTACACAAACGGCAAATGTGTTTTTTAGGCTCTGCATAGTCGAAAATGAAAAGCTTTTTTCTACATTTATATTAGATAATCTCATTAAAGAACAAATATGCTAATGTTTGATTTGCGCTATGCAAAATAATCACAGCGAATAAAAATGATATTATCAAGACTATCGTTTTGTCTATTGCTGTGTACAGTTTACCTCGTTCTGTACTTCTGATTAACGAAAGCAATTAGTTATCCTTTTCTTCTCGTACCATAGTAAATGTAATAATTATCATAATAAATATCAGGATAATATCACTTAGATCAAATTCCAGGGCAGCAACTATCTCTTTTGAGACGAATAGTTAACGGGTATCTCGAATGCATTCAAAACCGTTTGCCGTAATTCTAATATTATTACCGCTATAGCCGCCTTCTTTATTGAATATCGGAACAATTGATAATGTTTCTGATTTTTTATGTCATATAAAAAATATTCATATCCTCGAACCTGCTCTATTTCATCTTTAGCATTTTTTAAATACAAAAAATACTGAATTTATACTTATTTTTGCTTGGAATCATGTCTGAAGATATCAGTTAATCTTTGGCATAATTAAAGGACTACCTTTCGGTATCACTCTGATTTTGGCTGCCACTATAACAGCTTATCTATCCTACTCAAAATAAAACAAAAATCCGAGGTTGCTACCAATTGATAACAGTCTCGGATTATTTGTACATGGCTCCCACAGTGCCGTGCTTTGCACGGCGTAGAGCGGTTTTGCCGTAAGGCAAAAAGCCGAGCCTGTTCTTGCGAGGGTGGCGCCGTGGTAATCACGGCATGGAGCGGTTTTGCCGTAAGGCAAAAAGCCGAGCTTGTTCTTGCGAGGCTAGCGGTGCTCGAACGGTTCGA
>JAQXIW010000060.1 GCA_029007985.1 Oscillospiraceae bacterium
CTGGCGAGCATAGGCTTCAAAAGGTTGCCGGCGTCCATGGCGCCGTCGGTTTTGCCTGCGCCGACTATCGTGTGCAGCTCATCTATGAACAGAATAATCTGGCCGTTGCTCTTTTTTACTTCGGCGAGAACGCTCTTTAACCTCTCTTCAAATTCGCCCCTGTATTTTGCGCCGGCGACGAGCGAGCCCATGTCGAGAGAGAAAATTTTTCTGTCTCTTAAATTTTCCGGCACGTCGCCTGCAACGATACGGATTGCGAGACCTTCGGCAATGGCTGTTTTACCGACGCCAGGCTCACCGATGAGCACCGGGTTGTTTTTTGTCTTTCTTGACAGTATTCTTATGACATTTCTGATTTCGCTGTCTCTGCCTATAACCGGGTCGAGCTTTTGAGCCCTTGCCAGAGCGACCAAATCCTGACCGTATTTGGACAGAGCGTCATAGGTGCTTTCCGGGTTGTCCGTGGTTACTCTCCGGCTGCCGCGGATTTCCCGCAGAGCTTTGAGGAATCTTTCGCTGTTGATGTTAAAGAGCCTGAATAAATCGGATACTGCGCCCTCCGCCGTGTTTATGATACCGAGAGTCAAATGCTCAACCGATATGTATTCGTCGCCCATTTGTGCGGCTGTTTGCTCGGCGTTGTTTAACGCTTTATCCGTCCGGGCGGAAATGTATATTTTATCCGCTTCGCGCGAGCCGGATACCTTCGGTAGCCGGGCTATTTTCCGCTGTAAGTTTTGAGCGAATGAGTCGGTGTCGACACCCATTTTTGTAAACAACCGGGCGTTTAGGCTGTCCTGCATTGTCAGCAGAGAATAAAGTAAATGTTCAGGCTGAAGAGTCTGATTTGAATACTCAATAGCTATGCTTTGAGCATTCTGCAATGCTTCCATAGACTTTTGAGTTAATTTGTTTGTATTCATTAAATCATCTCCTTATAGTTTTGCTATGCTTTTTGTCATGTATTTTAAGTAGGCTTTTTCAGTATTTTGTTCCGCCAGGGCAGGAGACCGGGAATAATCGCCGAAAAACACCTTCATACAGCCGTCGAGTATTTCAACATAGGACGCAATGATATTGCCGATGTTTTCATTGCCCCGCACGGTCGGAAAACGCAACAGACGGATGTATTTACCGTTTGAAAACTCGTATTCTTTTTCGTCGACGCCGGCATATTTATTTTCAATATAGCCCCACACGGCAAAGAAGTGATTGAGAATGGATATTAAAGTCTCGTTCTGGCTGCGCATGGTTATTCTTATATTGCCCAAATAATCGCTGTTTTCATATATTTCTACGGTATATTTTACAGATGGATTATATCTGTATTTCAACGCCGATTTAACATTTATAAGCGAGCCGTTGCCCAGCAGCTGTACCGCAAGCGAATCATTTGTCTGCATAAAAGAATTTATTGACGAGAAAATCTCGTTAATTATTGTCTCTGCCGTCGGCAAATTCACATATTCCGCAAGAATACGGTTTATCATATTTGAACGGCTGGTGTTGTTTTGCATGGCGCATCGGTCAATCTCTTTGATAATCTCGTCGTCAAGTACGATGCTGTATACCTGCTTTGACATTTTATCACCTCTTTTCGCAATAAATTGTAAATCAAGTTATATAATTTGTCAATCGAATTATATAATATTTAACACAAATTTCATATTTCCACAAATGAAAAAGGCCGCCCGAGAGCAGACCTTTTCCACGCATTATAGTAAACCAATAAGGAATACAACTTTATTTTATTTTGCAAACATTACTTTGCCTTTGACAACCGTCATCCGACAGTCCATAACGGCGTTAATGTCTTCGATAGGGTTGCCGCCGTAAACTGTGAAGTTAGCCTTTTTGCCGACTTCGATAGTGCCGTTTGTTGCCGACACATCACAGAGCTCGGCAGCGTTTACGGTACCTGTCTTAACAGCGTCCCAGTTTGTCATACCGGATTCAACCATCAAAACCATTTCGTAAGCTGTCATATCATGCTCATTGAACGGTGTGCCGGCGTCTGTACCGAGAGCAATCTTAACACCTGCTTCATATGCGGCTTTGAATGTGGCTTTGTGAGCTTCGAATGCGCCTCTAACTTTTCTGATAACGAAATCAGGTACTTTGTCAGGGTTTACATAAATCCAGTACATTGCCGCCAGAGTAGGAACATAGAATGTGTTATGTTCCTTCATCCAATCAAAGCACCAATCGTCCATATAGAAACCGTGCTCGATTGAGTCGATACCGGCGCGGAGAGCGTTTTTGATGCCGACCATACCCTGTGCGTGAGTACATGTTTTTGCGTTTACCTTGTGAGCTTCTTCGATAGCCGCTCTGAGTTCTTCCTCTGTGAGCTGAGGTGAGCCCGGTTCAACACCGTTTGTCATAACGCCGCCTGTCGCCATAACCTTAATCCAGTCCGCGCCTGCTCTGAGCATTTCACGGGCGGCTTTTCTTGCATCGTCCGGACCGTCTGCCTCGCGGCCGCCTGTCCAGCCGTGACCGCCTGTCATACAAATACATTTTCCTGAAACAACCATTTCAGGACCGTCTACAAGACCTGCGTTGATAGCGTTTCTCAAATCTATATCAACAAAATCTGCTGCGCCGACATCTCTGACATATGTTACACCGGAACGAAGATACTTCTGACAGTTCTGAATACCCGTAATTGTCGCGGTTGCTATTTTGTGTCTGCCGTCGGCAGCCTTCGGTACATCCAATACCGTATGAACATGGCAGTTAAAAAGACCCGGCGATACATAGTTTCCGCCGAAGTCGATAACTTCTGCGCCCTCCGGGCAAGCGATGTTTTCACCAACTTCTTTTATGATACCGTCCTCAACAACTATAGAGCCCTTGTAAATTTTTTCGTTGACAACATCCATGATATTGCCGTTAGTAAAATACTTTACTGACATTTTTGAATCTCCTAATTTCATATAATGCGTTTTCTCTCGCGAGTATGATGTGATTTTAACAGAATTTCCGACTGTAATCAAATTATAAATAATCAATTACAAATAGATTATTTATCAATTTTGTGTATTTATAATTGACAAATGTGCAAGAAAATGTTATTTTAATTTTACAAAACAAACATTTTACCGTAAATCATCGAAAAATCAATTATAAGGAAACTTTTTATGGCTGTGGACATATCGGAAATAAACAAATATGTGGGCGAGAGAATTCGCACGATAAGAAAAGGTAAAAAAATGAGCATACAACAGCTCGCCGACGCAATCAACAAGAGTAAGGCTTGTGTGTCTAAATATGAAAAAGGTGAAATCACGGTGGACATTCCGACTCTTTTTGAGATTGCCGAAGTTTTGGAAATATTGCCGGAAAGACTTATAGATTATCAAATAAAGCCGAAAGTCGAGATAGGCAGCGCTCTGGGCGGCACAAGCTCGTTTTTCAAGGCAAGTAAACTGTACTTTTATTATTGTGACGGCAGATTTACCAACATTAAAGAGGGTGTTATAAATATTCAAAACGAAAACGGAGGCGCAGTTTGCCCGGCTAATTTCATAATAAATATCAAGACGGAAAGCGGGTACACCACCGAGATTTTCTACACGGGTACGGTTACTTATTCCGATATGCTTATAAGGTTTTCATTTCAGAATCAGTACAACGCCCTTGAAGAAGACCTTTTGTACATATTTAATCCGCTTGAATACCGAGACGGGACATCCGGCCTTTTGTGCGGCATCTCTTCGACCGACTTGGTGCCTGTGGCGTATAAATGTATAGTCAGTATAAATCCCATTCAGGAGACAGACACCCTGAAAGAAAGGCTGAAATTCACGAAAAAAGAGCTCTCACAGATAAGAAAAATGAATATGCTCACCGTTACCAACGATTTTAACTGATTATTTCAAAAGTTTGTAAATAATTGAAAGATAACTTAATTTAGGCGCAGTCGGTTATGCAAAGCACTAACGACTTTCGATTTTCCGTATTATTCAAAAGGAGACAATTCGTATGGACAGAGAAGAATTAAAACGGTTTTTTGAAAACTACCCGGATTTCTGGGGGCATCTGAACGAAAATGAAAAGAACTTTACACTTGAAACATCTCATTGCGTCAGTTACCATACCGGTCAAAGCGTTCACTCGTCGAACAACAGGTGCGCAGGTGTACTGTTTTTGGTGAATGGGGATTTGAGAGTATATATAATGTCCGAAGAGGGAAAAGAGGTCACTTTGTACAGGCTGTCCGCCGGCGACATCTGTATTATGTCCGCTTCTTGTGTTATGGACGATGTGACATTTGATGTTTATGTGGACGCCACCACCGATGTCAGCGCAGTTTTGCTGCCTACCTCGACTTTTTCAAAACTGCAAAAAGGGAATATCTACATAGAGAATTTTTCAAACAAAATTAAAGCTCGGCGATTTTCCGATGTTATGTGGACAATGCAGCAGATTTTGTTTTTCTCGTTTGACAGGAGACTTGCAATTTTTCTCTACGATGAATATGTTAAAAACGGCCCTATCATCAGATATTCTCATTTGGAAATTGCCAGGTTTCTCGGCAGCGCCAGAGAAGTGGTATCAAGAATGCTCAAATATTTTGAGAGCGAGGGCATAGTGACGGTTTCGAGAAAAGAAATTGAAATAATCGACAAGAAAAAATTAAAAGAGAGAATATAAAAATCAAAAGGTGGCAAATGCCACCTTTTTCTTACAGTTTTATCTTTTCAAAATCGCTCTTTTTGAGAGTTATCAAATCATCGTCTATCAAATTGTCGATTACAGCCAGCCTGTTTGCCTGATTTACGAGAGACTTTTCAAAGAAGTTGCGCACATCTCTGGCGTTTGCGTAATTCCGCGACTTGTTTTCGCATCTTTCGGTGAAAAATTGCGTTGCGTATTCTATGCCTTCGTCGTCGATGGTAAGGCCGGATTTTTTAGCCTGCATCTTCAAAATGCCGATAAGCTCCTCCGGCGTGTAATCTTCAAAGAAAATAAACTTGTTAAATCTTGATTTTAAGCCCGGGTTGGAATTCATAAACTCTTCCATAGGCTCGGTGTAACCGGCTACGATACAGATAAAGTCGTCGCGGTTGTCCTCCATATATTTCAAAAGAGTGTCGACAGCCTCAAAGCCGTA
Source organism: Oscillospiraceae bacterium (assembly GCA_029007985.1). Classification (GTDB taxonomy): domain Bacteria; phylum Bacillota; class Clostridia; order Oscillospirales; family Ruminococcaceae; genus RGIG3102. Next base: position 5,120 of record JAQXIW010000060.1, read on the forward strand.
GTCGGTAGAGCCTCTGTTAACGGTGAGAGAGTATGCCTCGTCTATAAAAAGAACGCCGCCCTTTGCTTTGTCGCAGACCTCTTTGACTTTAATGGCGGTCTGTCCCACATATCCGCCCACAAGACCGGAACGGTCGACTTCGGTGAGATGACCTTTTGAAAGCAAGCCCATTGCTTTGTATATTTCCGCCAAAAGTCTGGCAATAGTGGTTTTACCTGTGCCCGGGTTGCCCGAAAATACCATATGCAGAGACATCTTGGCGTTTTTCATACCGCGCTCTTCTCTGATTTTTCTGATTTTTACAAGATTTATCAAATCGTGTACATCGTTTTTGACTTTTTCCAAACCGACGAGCTCGTTCAGCTCGTTCATCAATTCGTCCAAAGTTTTTTCCGGCTCTTTCGGAGCTTCTTCTTTTGCAGGCTCCCGGGTATATTCCGGCCCGGTGGAAAACGGCGAGTCCGTAACGGTCGGCTTTACCGTGCCGCCCGGGGCGCTGTTGTATAGATTCGTCAGGTTTAGACCGCTCAAATCGTTGCTGATTTCATCCAAAGTCAAATTGACGGCGTCAACTATAGTGTCTCCCATATACTTTTCCATATTTGAAATATACAGGTTAAGATTGTAGTTTTCATACTGCGTGTCGCCGTCGACTTTCAAAAATTCCGTTCCCAGATGCTTATACAGGCTGAGAATAAGTCTTGCCCTGTCCGTAGGCGGATTTTTCGATTGGTCGGATTTTACAAACGCCATGAACACATACGGCACTTGGTTTGTGTAGTTTACGGAATAAATTTTATTTGCTATTGCGTATTGACGCATTGCGCTCATGGAATAGTCAAAACCAAGATAGTACTTTATGAAATCCCGTTCCGCCGATGTGATTTTACCGTCTACAAAACTGAGATTGAGCAAAAAATGAAACAGGTCGGAGCGGAAAATTTCCCTTGCTCTGCCGTTTACGGATTTGTCCCAGGCACTGCTTTTTTCAAGGGCGTCACAGAGAACATAGGATGTCTCTATAACGCTTTTTAACTGTTTATTCATGGTAATTTCCTTTAATGGTTTTTATATATACTTTAATCTAAACGAAACTATGTGTCAATAAAATAAATTGAATTTTTCACAGATAAGATTTATAATCTTATTGTCAGACAGGAGGACGGAATATGAAACTTATGATTGCTTCGGATATTCACGGCTCGGCAAAATGGTGTGAGAAGCTGTTGAATAGATATAATGAAGAGAAACCGGACAAATTGGTGCTGCTCGGCGATATTTTGTACCACGGCCCAAGAAACGATTTGCCGGAAGAATACGCGCCAAAAAAAGTAATAGAAATGCTCAACGGAATAGGAAAAAGCATTTTGTGCGTCAGGGGAAACTGCGATACAGAAGTCGACCAAATGGTGTTGAATTTTCCAATTATGGCGGATTACGCCGTTGCCTTTTGGGGCGATAGAATGATATACATGACGCACGGTCATGTAATAAATATGAAAAATTTGCCGGCGCTCAACACAAACGATATTCTTTTGCACGGACACACGCATGTGCCTGCATTTGAAAAAACAGATATGTGTATTTATCTGAACCCGGGCTCTGTTTCCATACCGAAAGAAAACAGCGCGCACGGTTATATGGCTATTTACGATGACCGTATCG